>NZ_CP116221.1:2990000-3336433 GCF_023556315.2 Psychroserpens ponticola
ATGTAATATCTATGCATTTCACCGCTACACTACATATTCTAACTACTTCATAATAACTCAAGATAACCAGTATCAAAGGCAATTCTACAGTTGAGCTGCAGACTTTCACCTCTGACTTAATTATCCACCTACGGACCCTTTAAACCCAATGATTCCGGATAACGCTTGGATCCTCCGTATTACCGCGGCTGCTGGCACGGAGTTAGCCGATCCTTATTCTTACAGTACCGTCAGAGCTCTACACGTAGAGCGGTTTCTTCCTGTATAAAAGCAGTTTACAACCCATAGGGCAGTCTTCCTGCACGCGGCATGGCTGGATCAGAGTTACCTCCATTGTCCAATATTCCTCACTGCTGCCTCCCGTAGGAGTCTGGTCCGTGTCTCAGTACCAGTGTGGGGGATCCCCCTCTCAGGGCCCCTATCTATCGCTGTCTTGGGGTGCCGTTACCACTCCAACTAACTAATAGAACGCATACTCATCTTTTACCGATAAATCTTTAATTAATATATGATGCCATATAATAATACTATGAGGTATTAATCCAAATTTCTCTGGGCTATCCCTCTGTAAAAGGTAGATTGTATACGCGTTACGCACCCGTGCGCCACTCGTCATCAAGAGCAAGCTCTCATGTTACCGTTCGACTTGCATGTGTTAGGCCTGCCGCTAGCGTTCATCCTGAGCCAGGATCAAACTCTTCATCGTTAAATTTTAAGTCTTACGACTATATCTTAACAACTAATCGAAATTGTTTAATTTCAGTACTCAAAATGGTCTATTCTTTTGTCTCGAAAATTATCGTTTCCAATAACTCTCTTACGCTGTCAATTCAATATGTTAATGAACTTTTTATCTCTTTCTTAAAACGTTTATGCCTTAAGCGGGTGCAAATATAAAACCCTTTTTTTATTCTCACAATACTATTTGCTTTTTTTTTGAATTAATTTTTAACCCTTTAATAAACCGCAAATATCATATGAACTTTGCTAAACATATCTCGCTTAGCGGGTGCAAATATACAACCTCTTCTTTCTTTCAACCAAATCTTTTGCTGTCTTTTTTTTAACTATTTTTTATTCATCATACTAATACCTCATAATGAACATGTTAAATCAATAAAAAAATATTAACCACTAGAACAAAACTGTCAGTATCAAAATAATTAATCATATATAACTTATTATTGTATCTAAGGTTTTTAGATACTATCTTAAAAAGGAAGAAATTAATTATAAAAAGAAATCCCAAACTAGGCCAAAGCGTATTGCAAAATCTCTATATGGGTAATTTGGTGCAGAAAAATAATCATAACCAGTAAAAGCAGCATTAAAATGTTCAGCCTTAAAAAAGATACGTGTTTGTCTTATTTTCGCATTTAAAAAAAAATCTAACCTAGGGAAATTTCCAATTTCTGTGTCATTTTGCACATAGAATTCAGCCAATAACGGATCATATGCATCCATATAATATTCAGAAAAGTAATTTAGTGTAACTCCTGTTTGAAGAAATAATGCTTTTTTAAAAAAATGATTAGAATAATACAAAGTATTCCTAGAAATAAAATCAGGAACATTAACCATATTATCTCCTTCTATAACATTTTGATACATTATAGTATTCTCTAGGGCAAATTTTCCATACTTAATTTCTTTATTGATCTTAACCCGCAAGTAATTAATTTGATCCGAAGATTGAATTGAATTAACTCCTTCATCTATTTTAGTAAAAAAAGTATAATTATCAATATTAGTATAATCAAAAGTAAGATTTACAATTTTGGCTGAATTTAATTCAAAAAGAAACTGTCTCGTATTTACATTTTTATAAGTATCAGAATTACTCCAATTATAATTAATATAACCACTTTTATATAATAAGTGATTAAAACTAGGTGCAGAGGAGCTAGTAAATAAAGATGCTTTCAACTGAAAATCATTAGTGAATTTATATTGAGCATTTGCGTTAAACATGTCACCTTTAATATCTCCATTCAAATTAAATTTTAACTCACTAGACACAAACAACTTTCCAAAGTTATTAGAATATATTCCACCTAAAGCAAACGTACTTTCTTTAATCCTGTTTGGTAATGTTTCATTATCTAGAATAGTTACGCTATTGTAACCATAATTATAATTATGGTAATCCAAATTAAACTGAAAATTACCCAAAACTTGGTGTTCAAAATTAAGATAAAAGCGATTATAAAAATCCTCAAGTGTCGTTCTATCTACAATAGAACTAATGAAGGCTTCTCCAAAGTATTCATTTTCTTGAGTTTGATCAAATTGATAATATTTATCTTCAAAAGAAATAATTTGACCTGCTCTTAAAACATTAGCAATGGAATCTGTTGAGTTAGAAAACTTATATTCATGTTCTAGATAAAAACGTTTTCCTCTGAGAATACTTTCAGCATTTTCAAACTGAGGATCAAATACTGCTCTATCAATAAAATCTTCGTTTCCAGATTCAAAATTTTGAATATCTTCATCTTTAATCCCTCCATTTTCTTGATTTAATAGATCCTGGGTTACAATATGAGCTCTAATATTATATCTATGATTCTTGGTGTGAAAATTTGTAGTAAACCTTAAATTCCCAGTACTAGTCAATATGTGTTGATAATTACCAAGAGACCTTAAACCTTTATATGCAATCGAAAAATTAAATTGAGGAGACGTATTAACAGAAAAAAAGGCATCAAGAACTTGCCCTTGTTCAAATGCAGTTTTAAAAAACAATTCTGTAAAAGGTGTAGGAACATAATAATAATTAATATCCTCAATCTCCATATAATTAAAATGACGTGCTCTAGCACCAAACAAAGGTAAAGTTGACTTACTTACTAAATTCTTACTTAAAGAATTATAAGTTTGTCCAATATTAGAAAATGATATTAATTCAAAGTTATCTTTCCTAAGGTAATTAAACTTATAATCTTTGCGAATTGATAACGTCGTATCGACATAAGTAGTGTCTCTTTTACTAGATATTATCAAATATTGCTCTATAGAGGCTTTCTCATTATAAATATCACCCTTTTTAGATTTTGAATTAGAAAACTTTGAAGTATCTAAAACTGACTCATTTTGAGTTTGAAGTTTTTTTACTTGGTTTTGAGAGTAAGACGTTAAACTTAATAAAAATAGAGTAAATAAAAATAGTATTCTCATAATCGTCAAATATACTTTTATTACTAATAAATAAATCTTAAAAGATTAATAAATTACAATATTTAAAACAAAAAAAGCGCCTAAGGAAACCTTAGACGCTTTTTATATAATTAACTATAGCTTATAGTTTTGTTAAAGAAAATGATGATGAAAATGGACCACCACATGAGCCATTTGGATCTTCAGTATAATTTATAAGGAAAAAACTATCATCAGCTAAATCGTACATATCCGCAGCTTCTAAATTATCAATAAAAATGTAAGGCACATCTTCTGTACAAAATATTCCTGGATCAACACCAGCAAACTTTAAATTTCCACAGCTTAAATTTAAAACTACAGTCTCAACTTCTGAATTAAAAGCCGGCAAAGAAGGACTCATAAATACTCTTGCAGTCGGATCTTCTGGATCAGTCATTATAGTTACAGTTCCTGAAGCGAAATTTTCTGTTCCGTTAGCTGGACCTGTTGTAGCATCTACATCAGAAATTGCATATTCACCTGCCATATATTCGTCTGGAATTGGGCAATATCTAACCACAGTAAGAGTAAACACACTTCTATTTTCAAGAATTGGTGTATTATCTTCTATCTCAACTAAGACAAACTTAACCGTTTTTCCATTTAAAGTAGATGATGCATAATCACCTGAAAGAAGTTTAAAAGAACCAACTACTGAATTAGCTTCAATAACAAAAGTATTGCTAGCCATTGAGTAATCTACACCTTCAACAGCTTCTGAAGTAGGATCAGTCATAATTGTATATGTTCTTGCAAATGACTTCGAATCAGATACACCTACAATTACATCGTAAGATCTTGAAGCATCTTCTTCTACTAATAATGTCCCTGTATTAACAGGTGCAAAGTATGCAACATTCTCTCTATTATCTAAGAAACTTGTATCATCGTCTGAACTATCACAAGAAACAAACACGAGTAATGCAGCGACGAATAAAAGTCTAAAATTAAATATATATTTCATAATTTTTATATTGTTTTAAGTTATAATTATTGAGGTACGTATGTAGAAACTCCGTTCTCACCATATCCAGTACATGACCAAGATGTAGTAATAACACCTGTTAATTCATCAACTGAATTGGTTCCATTTGGTACAATATCTCCCCAAGGATCTACTTGATCACTCCAAGTAATAGTACCACAAATATCTTTAAACTCTAAATCCATACTTGTTGCATCTGTTCCGTAATTATCTGTATAAGGACCTCCATCATATAATCCTCCTGAGAAATCTTGTACAAAATAAAGCCCATCACCTAAATCTTCTATATCCATCATTTGAGTATGAACATCGAAATCTGGTAAAAAGTCATGGAAACCATATGTAGTAGTTACTTCATATGTTCCACCTAAATCAGAGTCACATAGTTTAAAAATTCCTAAAGTATATGTTGTATCAAATAAAGCTGTAGTATCACCTGTTAAGTTTAAAACAAGTGTAGAACCTGTTTCTAAAGCACCTTCAAATAAACCACCAATTTCTAATGTTCCAGAATATTCTCCTGCTGGAATGGTTACTGAATTAGAAGCTAAAGTAAATTCTACATCTTGTACTGCTGTAGAAATATCAGTATCAATTGAAACTGAAAACGTTCTATCTGAATTAGTAGCTTTAGAAGACACTACTTCAATAGTCGTACTTGGGTTATCAAAAGTAACAAATAAATTACCTGATGTTTCTGTAAAGTACGTTAAAGTACCTCCACTATATACATGTATATCATCATTATCATCTTCACATGAAAACATGAATAGAGATAAGACAACTGCTGTTAATAATAAAACTGTTTTTTTCATAATTTATTTTTTTTTAGTAACAAGGGTTTTGTGAAGAAGCTGGGTTTACATTAATTTCTGTAACAGGTATAGCTAATTCAAACTTACAATCTCCTGCTGGCAATGTTGTGAATAATGGAGTTGAACCAGTACCATCTGCTAACTGTCCTGCATTAGTTCTTTGGATTGGTAAACCTTGACGTTTAATATCAAAAAATCTATGACCTTGAAAAGCCAACTCTAAACGTCTTTCTAACTGAATTGCATCTTTAAGTGCTTGACCAGTTTCTCCTCCAGAAGGAGCAACATATCTTTGAGCTCTTACTAAATCTAATGCAGCTAAAGCTAGACCATCTTGATTCATTTCTGCTAAAGCTTCAGCCTTGTTTAACTGAACTTCTGCAGCTCTAATCACTTTAATATCTACAACACCTGCACCAACATTAATTGAACTGTTATTGTGAATGATTACGTGGTTATAAAGAACTCCATCAAATGGTGATTGTTCAATAAAAGTACCAGTTCTAACATCCTGAGCAGTATATAAATTAAATAAACCAAAATCACATACATACTCAGAGAAAATTCCTCCAGATAATGTTTGACTATAAGGTACTGCTGTAGAAACATCAGTATCAGCGTCAAGATTTATAAGTTTAAATAAAACACCGTCATTACTAGAATCATTCCAGATACCATTAAAGTTTCCAAATTCAGAAACTGAAGTCGTTACAGCATTTGCAGCATCAACAGCTTCTTGATACTGACCATTGTATAAATACACTCTAGACAATAAACCATTTACAGCATCAACTGTAAAACGTTCTAAACCATTATCAGGTGAAATTTTAGTACTAGCAGTTTCTAAATCATTAATTACAGAAGTGTATACTTGAGCAACTGTATTTCTTGCAACTGTCTGACGAATATCAGAACTAGTCATTACTGAAATACCTAATGATGCATTAGCACCTCCATCTTGTGTTGGTATCTTACCAAACACGTTATTAATATCAAAATGAGCCAATCCTCTAGCAGCTAAACATTGAGCTTCAATGTTATCTTTTTGAGCTCCAGCAGGTAATTTATCTATATTTTCTAAGATAAAATTAGCATGTTGAACTACATCATAAGCATTAGCCATGAAATTAGCTCTTGTATTATTAGGATTGTATCTCCACTCATATGTTGTTCTTTGAGTTTGTCTTGCGTCTAAATTGATGATTAAGTTATCAGCTAATACATCAGGAAATGACATGAAGTCAGCTCCATAGTAAGTAGATTCAATCATCATACTATATAAACCATTTACAGCGATTTCAAAATCACCTGGATTATTTAGTGCAACTTCTGCACCCACTGAAGAAAATGGGTTCAGATTTAAGTTATCTTGATCACACGAGCTCATGAATACCATGGCAAATATCGTGCTTAAAAGTATTGTGTATTTTTTCATCTTTTTCATATTTTTTAAAATTGTATATCAAATCCAACTGCTATAGTAGCTGTTGTAGGATAACTATATAAAGCAAACTCTCCAGGAATTGTACCTACAGCTGCTGTTTGAGTTTCACCTGAACCGACACCAACTTCTGGATCACCTTTAAATTCTGGCGCATATGTCCATAAGTTTGTACCTGCAGCATAAATTCTTACGTTATCTAATGCCATAGCATCAGTAAAACGTTTTGGTAAACTATATCCAATTTGTAATGAACGTAATCTAATATAATCACCTTTTTGTAAGAATCTATCAGATGTTTGACTAGCATCAGCAGCAAATCCAGCTGAAGATGGTCTTGGTAATACATTTGTATCTCCTGGATTTCTCCAGTAGTTAAATGCATCTATTCTTTGGTTTTGACTTTCAATACCATCACCATCAGCTAACATGTTTTGCTCAGGAATGTTATAGATGTAATTTCCAACTTTCCAGTAGAAATTAGCATTTAAATCCCAACCTTTATATTGAACACTAGTACCAAAACTACCATCCATATCAGCAAAAGGAGATTTACCTGAAAGTGCAACTTCGTTACCTGCAGCAACATTTGTTACATTACCATCAGTATCTAAATATAAAGCTTCACCATTTGCAGGATTAACTCCAGCATAACGTGTTAAGAAGAATGTATTTACTTCTTCACCTACTCTTAATACAGAATAGAAATTGGCAGATGTAAACAAATCACTTTCATTATCAGGAGTATTAGGATCATCAGTATTAACTAACTTAGTAACTTCATTATCATAAAGGTTTAAGTTCGCATTTAATGTCCATCTGAAATCTTCAGTTCTGATAACATCACCAGCCAATTCAAATTCCCATCCTTTGTTTACCATTTCACCTAAGTTACCTGTAACAGTTGGTCCACCAACAGAGAAAGGTAATTGTTCATTTAATAGTAATTCTGAAGTTGTTCTGTTATAGTAATCAACTAAACCTCTTACTCTATTATTAAGTAATCCGAATTCAATACCAACACCATAGTTACTATTCTCTTCCCAACCTAAGTTTGGATCACCAAAGTTAGCTGGTTCAAGAGTATTTACACCATTATAAGCAAAATAACCATAAGTAGTAATTGAAGCATAACGACCAATTTGATCATTACCAGAAGTACCATAAGAAGCTCTTAACTTTAATGTATTAATAGTATTACTCTTAAAGAATGCTTCATTATTAATATTCCATGCTAAAGATCCACTCCAGAACGTACCATACTTAGTATTAGCACCGAATCTTGAAGACCCATCACGTCTAATAGTTGCTGTTGCAATATATCTATTATCATAGTTATAATCAACATTACCAGCTACAGAGAATAAAGCATATTCGCTTCTAGTTCCACCTACAGAAGCAGGAGTTGCAGCCACATCTAATACAACAGGACCTCCAACTACGAAACCATCACCTTCTGCTAAATAAGATCTAAAGTTATTTCTAACATATTCTGTTAAAGCAGTAACTTCTAAATTATGCTTTTCTCCAAATGTATTAGAGTAAGTCGCTTTATTTAACCAAGTCCAAGTAAAATCAAATGAACCATTGTCAGTTCTACTACCAACAGGATCTCCATTTACAATTATATCTAAAACAGATCCAGGCTGTAAGAAATTCTCTCTTCTATATTGGTCATAAATACCAGAAACTTGAGTTAAGAATTTTACATTTTCATGTAATTTAAAATCTAAATACATGTTACCTAAAAATCTATTATTAAATCTAGTCGTTAAATTCTGTCTAAGTTCAGCTGATGCTGGATAACCTGATGAAGTTGGGTTTAACGTTGGCTCATTGTTAGCGTCCAATACTGGATCACCATTAGCATCTAATACGTAAAATGACTCATATGGGTTATAATCATACATTGCTCTAATTGGATTCTGAGCATTGTTTCTATCTCTTGGATCCCCTGTTTTCATACTTGAAAAAGACAAGCTTGTTCCAACTGTTAACCATTCTTTAGCATCATAATCAACGTTTAAACGACCAGATGACCTGTTATAACCATGAATATCTTTTATGATACCAGAATCTTCATCATATCCTAAAGAGAAGAAATAACGCATACGTTCTTCACCACCTGAGATAGACACATTAAATGATTGTTGTAAACCATCTTGTAATAAATCATCTTGCCAGTCATGATCAAGAGCTACTAAAGCTTTTAATTCAGCATCAGAAGAAATTGATGCACCAGTTCCAACTCCCAATTCTCTTTCGTATTGAAGTTTTTGAGCTGCGTTCATCATTGTAAAGTTATCTTTAACTTTTCTACTACGTCCTAATCTTGAACTTATTTTGATTACAGCATCTTTTCCTTTCTTACCACGTTTAGTAGTAATAAGTACAACACCGTTACCACCACGAGCACCATAAATAGAAGTTGATGCAGCATCTTTCAAGACACTCACAGATTCAACATCATTTGGATTAATCGCGTTAACGTCATTTTCATTTACTTGAGCTCCATCCACTATATATAATGGTTGGTTACCAGCATTGATCGAACCAATACCACGCACTCTAATAAATGCCGTTTGACCAGGCTTACCATTTTGTGCAGTAACCTGAACACCTGCAGCCACACCTTGAAGCATATTATCTATACTTACTGATGGTGCAATTTTTTGCAAATCTTCTGAGGTAACATTTGATACTGCAGAAGTAAGCTCATCTCTAGATTTAGAACTGAATCCTACTACAACAATTTCTTGAAGGGTTTCAACATCTTCATCCATTACCATATTAATTGTATTACTAGCAGCAACTACAACTGTTGCTTCTTTCATACCTAAAAATGAAAAAACCAATGTTTCTCCAGTACTTGCTTTAATGGTATAATTACCATCAAAATCTGATTGAACTCCCCTTGAAGTTCCTTGCACAATTACATTCACACCAGGCAATGGTAAACCATCTGCCGCTGATGTAACTGTTCCAGTGATTGTTTTCTCTTGTGCAAAAGAAAATTGCATCACAAACGCCATAAAAAGCGTCATTAACCATGTTAACTTTAATTTCATAAAACAATTATTTGAGTTAGTCTAGCGCAAACATCTTAATAATATATTAAATAAACAAGTATTTTTGCCAAAAAAATGTTAACAACCTAACAATTAAAATGTTCATTAAATAATTGCACAACCAATGCTTTTACTGACTTTAAGATGCATTAGTTTCTAAAAGGTTGCGTTAAATTTTTAACTTTGTCCAAACTTTAACATTATTGAGTCTTTTAGCTAACTTTTCAGAATTAGATTTAGAGTGCGGAACTGACGAAGCAGGAAGAGGCTGTTTAGCAGGACCTGTAACGGCTTCAGCGGTTATTTTGCCTTTGGATTTTACAAATATTACTTTGAACGATTCAAAACTCCTATCAGAAAAAAAAAGAGATCATTTAAAACCGATAATTGAAGAAGCATCAATTTCATTTGCGATTAGTCATGTCTTTCAAGATGAAATTGACAGTATCAATATTTTAAATGCATCAATTTTAGCCATGCATAAATCTATTGAAAAATTAAATCCACAGCCTAATTTTATTATTGTTGATGGAAATAGATTTAAACCTTTCAACTCCATACCTCATCAAACCATAATTAAAGGCGATAGTAAATTTCTTTCTATTGCTGCAGCTTCTGTACTTGCCAAAACATATAGAGATGCTTATATGGCTAAAATTCATGAAGAATACCCAATGTACAATTGGATTCAAAATAAAGGCTATCCTACTAAAGAACATAGATTAGCAATAAAAAAATATGGCATTACTAAATACCATAGAAAATCTTTTAGATTATTACCTGAACAATTTAAATTAGAACTGTAACTTTTTATATTTGTAAAAACCTTTTCAATGAAAAACATATGGTTGCTAATTGTGTTCTGCATTTTAACTTTAGGTTGTCGAAGTGATAAAAAAACAGCGTCAGACATTTTTAGTTACATTCCAGAAAATTCATCAATAATTATAAAAACTAATTCTTTAGAAAGTTTAAAAAGTGCAGTTAATAACAACACTTTAATTAATGAACTTCTTAATTACCCTCAAATTCAAGATTTAAATAAAAAACTTAAACCCATTACATTCCTAAAACCAGAAAGCGAATGTTTTATCACTTTGTCAAAAGATCAAAACGACAGCCTAGAAATTAGTTTTATTACAAATTACAAATCTTCCGTTTTTGAAATAGATTCAATTCCGAATTTAACCTCTGAAACATTTACCTCAAAAAATAAGTCCATATCTAAATTAGAAATAAATAACTCTATATTCTATACATCGATTACAGATAGTATTTTATTTATTTCAAACCGATTAAAATTGGTAGAAGCTTCATTTAATCAAAAAGAATTAGATCTAGAGACACAAAATCTACTTAACGTATTGAATAAAAACAAATCGGTTTCTGTATTAATAAACCTGAAGCACAATACATTTAAACCTTTAAATTTTAAAGATTCAAAACTAAACGCTTCTCAGATTTCAAATTATCTATTTCTGGAAGGAGATATTTCACAAAATGACATTCATTTAAATGGCATTACTAAAGCAACTGATTCTACCAAAAGCTTAATCAATATATTTAAGAATACTATTCCTCAAGAAAACAAAATAGCACGCGTCATTCCATTTGACAGTGATTACTTTTTAAGTTTCACGTTTAGCGATATTAAAATATTTGAAGAACAATTATCTAAATTTAATTCAGCAGATTCCTTAACTCAAGACTTACATCTATTTGAAACAATAATTGAAGCTGGTTTTTTTGAAAAAGACAATAAAAGAGCTATTATTCTTCAATCTATCGACGCGACTACAACTCTAGAAAACTTAACACAAAATAGCAATTCGACTTATAGATCAATCGCTATTTATAATTGGGACAATGCCCAACTTACGAGTAAATTATTTTCACCTCTAATTCCAGAAACAACAATTTCTTATTATGCTAACATTGAAGATTTTTTTATTTTAACTGAAGACATTGATTTCTTAGAAACAATTATTGCAAACGTTCAAAACAATACGACACTTGCAGAAACTGACCGTTTTAAAGACATGATGCTAAATCTAAGTGATGAATCTTCTCTTTTTGTATATGCGAATGAAAAGGATTTAAATACCATAATGGATTTGAATTTTAATGCCGATAAAAACTTAAATTTAAAAGCCTATAAAACTTCGGCCATTCAATACATTTATGACACCGATTTTGCCCATGTTAATGCCCTATTCAAAACAAACAAATCAAGGGTTAGAAATAACGCAATAATTGAAGATATAAATATTACAATTGATGCAAGTCTATTAAACGAACCTCAACTCGTTAACAACCATACCAACAATCAAAAAGACATTGCAGTTCAGGACATCAATAATAATCTTTATCTCATTTCAAATCAAGGAAAAATCTATTGGAAAAAACAACTTGACGGAAAAATACTTGGAAAAATCGAACAGATTGACATGTACAAAAACGGACGATTACAATTAGCTTTTGCGACATCAAGTAAATTGTATGTTTTAGATAGAAATGGTAAAGACGCCTCTCCTTTTCCTTTACAATTTAATGATAAAATCACACAGCCACTTTCTGTTTTTGATTACGACAAAAAAAGAAACTACAGATTGATGGTTACCCAAGGAAAAAACATTTTAATGTATGACCAAAGAGGTAAAATTGTAAGTGGTTTTACCTATAAAGCTGCTAAGAACAACATCAAAACACAGCCAAAACATTTTAGAGTTTCTAGAAAAGATTATATCGTTTTTGCAGATGGCAACACCATGGAAGTTTTAGATCGTGTTGGAAAAAGAAGAGTTCGTGTTAAAGAAAATATCGATTACTCTGACAATGAAATTTTTCTGTATAAAAATAATTTCACGACTAGTAATTCTAGCGGTGAATTATTGGAAGTTAATCAAAAAGGTAATGTAACACATAAAAACCTAAATTTAAGCGAAAAACATTCCATTACCACAACTAGCAAAACATTAGTGACTTTATCAGACAATAAATTAACGATAAAAACAAAAACTATTAATTTAGATTTTGGAGATTATACAGCACCTAAAATATTTTATATCAATGATAAAATATACGTTACAGTAACTGATTTACAAGCTAAAAAAGTATATGTATTTGACAGCCAAGCAAAGCCTATAAACAACTTCCCTATCTATGGAAATTCGTCAATAGAAATGGATGATATTGACAATGATAAATCTATCGAAGTTATTGTTAAAGGTGATGATAATTCAATCATTATTTACGAAATAAATTAAGGAATTCACGACTTAAATAAAACGACAAAATTTCAACATGATTAAACGCACAAAAGCCTCAATTTCAAAATGCATCCTTCATAAAGTTGGAAACAAATTCAACAGCACAAAAAACGCATTTTCAGAACAAGAACTTGAGTTTGACGAAATGAGTTATGATCTTATTTTGCCCTATTTACTTAGGCCATTTTCAAACTTAGCTGAAACGTATCGTTTTAATCACCATTCTAATGTTGACCTGAATGAAATTAATAGTTATGCCTCGCAATTGCTTAATGATGATTCTAATTTTATTGAGACCTCTAAACATATCGTGATGCACTTATTTGAACAGTCAAATTCTGCACAAATAAAAACTGGAGATGTTATGGTTTGTATGTTTCATGATTTGCAATATGAAGACTACCAAACTGATGCTATTGGCATCTTTAAAGTTGAAAATAAATCACATTTTTTTCAGACGTTTTTAGAAAATGGAAGTTATGACTTAATTACCCAAAAAGGAATTGCGACAAAAAAGGTAGATAAAGGATGTTTGATCCTTAATGCAGCAGATGGCGAAGGCAAAATAGTATTAAGTGTAGATCATAATAATTATGATGCTCAATATTGGATAAAAAGCTTTCTAAATGTCAAATATCCAGACGATTCTAATGAGCATACCAAAAATTATATTGAGATGTGTCGTGAGTTTTCTAAGGACGTGATGCAACCTCAATTTGGCGGACAAGAACAGAGTCAGTTTTTAGCCAAAACAGTCGATTTTTTTAAAGAAAATGAAATTGTAAATATCGAAACGTTCAAGGAAGATGTGTTTGAAAAAGAAGACACCATTCAACTTTTTGAAGACTACAAAAAAGTGTATGAAAGCGATCATAATGTCTTAATTAGAAATCAATTTGATGTCTCAGAAATTGTCTTAAAAAAACAGAAACAAAAAATTAAAACTGAGATAAAGCTCGATACCAATATTCAAATTAAACTCGATGTTGATGCACCTGATGCTTCTGCCGAATACCTAGAACGTGGTTACGACGAAGACAAGAAAATGCATTTCTACAAGGTCTTTTTTAATGAAGAAGGCTAATTAATCTATAATAAATTTCTTAGCTCTTGTGAGACCATCTTTCTGAATCAACAAAACATAATTTCCAGAGTTCAATTCAGAAACATCAACAGTAAATCTGCTGTTTACAACACGCCAATTTTTCTCAAGAACTAAGCGACCTTGAATGTCATAAATTCGGGTTAATACGTCTTTACCTTCAAATCCTATGTTTTCAGAAAACTGGATATTAATATCAGATTTAGCAGGAATTGGATATACTGAAAATAATGTTGAATTTAAGCTTATGGCATCAATATTTAAAACTTCAGCTTCCAAATAATCTGGAACGCCATTTTCATTAACGTCATCATCTGTTGGGTCTCCATTTCCATTATAATCTTCATCTAAAGTCAACACGCCATCGCCATCATCATCAAGATCAATATGATTTGGAATTCCGTCACCATCTGTATCTAATGTTGTTGCTGTTGCATTATTATTTCTATCAGGAAACACCAGTTCAATATTGGTTAATACATTATCGCCATCATCATCGTCGTCTAAATAATTTGGAATACCATCGCCATCTGTATCATCATCATTTAAATCTCCATTGCCATTAACATCTTCTTCTCCATTCGCTAAACCATCAGTATCTCCATCATCTTCACAATTAACTAAAATGATATTTAAATCAAATAATTGAATTCCATTATTGATGTCAATCGTATAAGAATTATCTCCAGAAACAATAGACACATCGTCATTAACTTCAACACCACTACCATTTAAAACAGCAATTGTATTTAATGCATCATCTAGATTGAACAATTCAAAAATTGTAGTTTTATAAGCATCAATATTGAAGGCTTCATTAGCATCATTATCTACATCACAAATAGCAACATTAAAACCATTTAAAAAACTCATTGGTATAAAACGCCACGCTTCTTCTTGAGTTTCCCATACTCCAGTATTTCTTCCAGGAGGAGCAATACCATGTGCTTCATCGTTAACCATCGCTTGGATACCGATCACTGTTAAACCATTATTCCATTCTTCACAAAGCGGCTTATTGGTGATCACAACATCAATTATTCCACTAGACTCGTGGAGAATCATTTGGAATGTGGTAAGCAAATCATTACAAGAGAATTGAGGTATATCTTCAAAAGTGACGTGAAATCGCCTATTAGGAGCTTCACCTGTAACACCTGAATAAACTCCACCATTATAAGCAACTGAGTTATCTATATCATGATAAGCACCTAAAATTGCTGGTACAGGCAAACCAACATTCGGAATAAATTCATCAACATTTATAACCCAATCCTGACCTGTATTAGCTTCAGCCACATCAAATGTTATTGTCCCATTAGAACCAATTACAAACTCTGTTATAGCCTGTTCTTCATAAAAATCAAAGGGGAACGGCATATTAATTATGCCAGAATGAACATCATCTTGATTAAATTGAATCACATCTTGCTCTTGAAATGTTTGATACGGAATAGACTTTACAATATATTCAAATGAGTTTTGAGCAAATGTTGATATGGAAAAACATAAAATGACAAGTAGCGCAATTGATTTTTTCATGGTTGATATTTTTTATCTTATGCTTTAAAGATACAATTTGTAAGAAAAGATTGTGTTGATTTCTAATTAATTATTCAAAATCAGCTTCAAAAAGCGTCTTGAAATGCTTTAAAAGTTTTTCTTTCACTTGAGATTCGTCAACTTTCTCAACACCTAATTCAACATTAAGAGAGGTGACTGCCTTACCTCTAATGCCACACGGAATAATATTATCGAAGTAACCTAAATTAGCATTAACATTTAGTGCAAAACCATGCATAGTTACCCAACGGCTTGCACGAACTCCCATCGCACAAATTTTACGCGCAAAAGGTGTTCCAACATCTAGCCAAACTCCTGTTTCGCCTGGACTACGTTCTGTTTTTAAACCGTATTCTGCTAAGGTTAGAATAATCATTTCCTCTAAAAATCTAAGGTATTTATGAATGTCTGTAAAGAAATTATCTAAATCTAAAATTGGATAGCCAACTATTTGTCCAGGACCATGATATGTAATGTCTCCTCCTCTATTTATTTTATAGAAAGTTGCTCCTTTTTGGGTGAGCTGCTCTTCAGATAATAACAAATTAGAAATAGCTCCACTCTTCCCTAAAGTATACACATGAGGATGCTCAACAAATAGAAAATAATTATCAGTTTGTACGTTTAGATTCTCTCTTCTATTTCTGATTTTAGTATCTAAAATTCCTTTGAAAAGCTCTTCTTGATAATCCCAAGTCTCTTTAAAATCTTTAGTCCCTAAATCTTGTAGTTTTATACTTTTATTCAATGTTTTAATCTTCTAATACAACGTCTAAAGTCATTGTTTCTGGCGATTTTATCATGTCTATGAAATTCATTTTCAATGTCACCATTTTTCCATTTTCACTTATAACAGCTTTATCATTAGTAACAGATTTTACCGTTTTTGGAAAACGGTATATCAAGGTATAACTCATTGCACCAAACATATCTTTGGCTTCTCCCATTTCTGAAATTTCTTTATCTAAAGCTTCAATATCTTCAGGTGATTGTTTATAATCCTTTTTTAAAGATCTAGAGAATGTTTTACCATCAAAAGCAAAATCTACATATTCAAACATGTTTTGAGATGCTCTTGACACTGCACTTTCGTCCATTTTTGAGTATTGAGGATTGTCTTTAGAGTTCAACTTTTTTGCTTGTTCTATTTTTTCTAACACCTTTGGAAGCTCCTTCAGACTAGCAAAAGAAGACCCAAATCCAAAATCAAAAATACCATTAGCTTCATCCATTCGCATTTTCATAACCACACTTTCTAAAGCTTTCAATTGCTTTTGCTCTTCGAGTGGTAACGTTGCAATACTATCTGCTTTATCGACCAATAAATCTTTAAAATAGACAACACTATCAAGCTTCACTTTTTCTTTCCCCTCTTTACTTTGTCCTCCACCCATTTCTTTCTCAAGGGTTTTCATAACTTCACTCATATCATAACTCATGATGAATTCACCTGAGCCATCTTCATTAAAAGTGATCTCTTCAGTAAAATTACAACTGGTTAACATTGAAAGGCTAAAAAGCACTAAAATAATATGTTTCATATCTTAAAATTATGGTGTTAAATTAAGAAACAAAGATACGCAATTTATCGTTCAGGATTATTTAAAATAATCAAAGCCGCAATCACGCCTGGAACCCAACCACAAAGCCATAATAAGAAGACAATAAAAACAGAACCACATCCTTTTCCTAGTACAGATAATGGTGGACAAATAATAGCGAGAAGAACTCTCCAAAAACTCATAATACTAATTTTGATGATTGATGATATAACTATCTGACGTATTCTTTAATAATTTGTTACAGTAAGATAATTATAGTAGTTTAGTGCTGTGAGATACTTATTTTTAATAGCTTCCTTTATTTTCTTCGGAAACACCATTTACGCACAGCATATTTTTGATGGTTACATCGATAATGAACGTTGGCAAAGTGATGTATACTTATCTGTTATAGAAGATTATCGAACACTTGATGGCATTAATGATGAACAAATTATAACCAAGGTAAATTCTGATGATTCAGGCTATTTTCAGTTTAAAGGAAATCAGCTAGATTCACAACAAAAAATCTACAAACTACACGTTGATAATTGTGACACTTACAATCAGAGTAGCAATCATTTTGATGGGCATTGTGCAGATAGTAGAGACATCCTCTTCATTGCAAAAAACACAGACAGTATCACTTTCCCACTATCGTTTGAAGCACAAATGTTTTGTGATATTATTTCTAACAATCCCAAAACCGCTTGCTTTATAAAAATTGATTCTTTGAAAGAAGAAATGAAATTTGCTTATACCGAATTTAGAAGTAAGGCCAATCGAGATTTAAATAATAAAAAATGGTTCAAGTCACTTCAAGATTATGGTGAAGAATTAAATGAACCCTTAGCAGAACTATACATTTACACCTTTTTATCAGACAGAAGTAATCAATTTCATAACTACTATTTGGAAGATTTAAAGAACAATAGTTATTATGACGAGCTTTTAAACAGACTCAAGAATCAATATCCAAATTCTAGCTACACAAAACAATATGAAGCTGAATTAACTTCAGATAAATTCATCCTCTCTCCTACTGATGAAACAAAAGATATTTTCTGGATCTATGTATTAATCAGTGTCACTATAATTTCTATCGCATTAAATTTCTGGCTGCTTTATTCTGCAAAAAAAAGAAAGACTAAACAACATACTGAAGCAAAAGAGCAATTGACTAAACAAGAACAGAATGTTTTAGATCTTTTACTAAGTGAAAACACAAATAAAGACATCGCTGAAACGCTTTTTGTTAGTGTAAGTACTGTAAAAACACATGTAAATAACGTGTACAAGAAACTTAACGTCAATTCAAGAGACGAACTAAAGTCACTGTTTGACAAATAGTTACAAAATTCAACCTAAGTACTAGTACTCATTTCCACCCCTTAACAACCTCATTTTTGTATTTCAAAACTTGATGTTTGTAATCGTATTAATCAAAAAACGAACAGACATGAATCATCAAGTAATTATTAAAAAAAGAAACAAAACAAATCATCTTATTTCACTAGTAAGCTTATTCTGCATTATGCTTTTTAGCTGTAATAATTTCGGACAAGAACTAAACTCAAAAAGTGAGCTTGGTGTTTTCCATTTTGAAGAAGAAATTATCGATTATGGCACTATTACACAAAACGACAATGGCGTAAGAACATTTAAATTCACCAATAGAGGACGCGCTCCAATTGTGATTTCAAAAGTAAAAACAACTTGCGGCTGCACAGTACCTACCTATCCTAAACAGGCGATTTTACCTGGTGAATCAGGAACTATTGACATCAAATATGCAACCAATAGAGTTGGTACATTTTCAAAATCGATTACAATAATTTCAAATGCAGATAATGCGCAGAAAAAATTAAAAATCAAAGGAAATGTCACTGCTAAGTCTAAAATAGCAGTAAACTAAAAGTCATTTTCCGACCATAGGAATCTCAATGAAAAACTTTAGATTCTAAAACCGATCATTTTAATGAAAAACTTAGAAAAAAAATCAATTTTCAAGAGTATCTTATGCCTATTTTTAACGATACCTCTATATGCACAAGTTAAACTCAATGGGCATATCAATGACGTACAAACCAATGAACCTATTCCCTATGCAACAGTAATTTTAAAAAATTTAGAAGACCAATTTGTTATAGGCACAACAACCAATGAAAATGGTTTTTATGAATTAAATTCAGAAAAAGGAGATTATACAATTCAAG
Organism: Psychroserpens ponticola; assembly: GCF_023556315.2. Lineage (NCBI taxonomy): Bacteria > Pseudomonadati > Bacteroidota > Flavobacteriia > Flavobacteriales > Flavobacteriaceae > Psychroserpens > Psychroserpens ponticola. Next base: position 3,009,199 of record NZ_CP116221.1, read on the forward strand.
TCCATTTTATGGGTTTCAAAACATACTCAAGCACCATTCATTTAAGTAAAACCCTAACAAAGAACATCAATCTAATTTCAGAAGAATTACAACTTAATGAAGTGACCATTATTGCAAAAAAAACTTCGGTACAACAGTTAATCGATAAGAAAATAATAAATGTTGGTCAAGATATTCTGTCTAGTGGAGGAAGTGCTGCAACCGTTTTAAGTCAACTTTCAGAAGTGAATGCAGATGAGAATGGAAGCATTTCACTTCGTGGTAACGAAAATGTTCAAATACTTGTTAATGGAAAGCCATCTCCTTTAAGCAATGCAGAACTATTGACACAAATTTCTGCAAGTGACATTCAAACTATAGAAATTATAACGTCACCTTCAGCAAAGTATAGAAGTGATGGCTTAACAGGAATTCTAAATATCATCACCACAAAGAAAGTCAAAGCAGGAATTACATTATCTAATAATGCCTCAATTAATTCTTTAGGCGCTTTTTCAGGTGGCACATCGTTAGGCTATGGAAAGAAAAAAATAAGTTACAAATTGGGTTTGAGCTATAGAAAAAACAAGTCTAATTCAGCATATCAACGACAGCGATTTGGTTCATTTCCATATTTAGAAAACAGCAAAAGTGATTATCGAGGCCATGTGTATCGCATTAACACAGGCTTAGACTGGTTTCCAAACAAGAACAATGAAATATCTTGGTCTGCACAATATTCAGACAACACGCACAGCTCTGACATTAAAGGATATATTACAGATGTTAATACGACCCAACAACAAGATTTATTGAACAAGCATATTCATCGTACATTTAAAGCCAATGGAAATTACAGACATAACTTTGAAAAAGAAGGTAATTTCTTTGAAATAGATGCGCAAATAACATCAAACAAAAACACTCTAACTGGGCTTTTCTTTCCAAATATAAATGCATTAGATAATATTACCAAAAACAAAATACAAACCACCGATTTCGCGTTTGATAATGTAAATCAGTTAAGTGAAATTATAAAATTAGAAACTGGATATCTATGGCATACTCGAAAGTTGGATAACCGAAGACAATTAATAGAAACGACAACATCTGAAGAAAACTACAACTATAAATATACAACACACGCATTATATGCTTTAACGCATTTTAAGCTGAAACAATTTGAAATCCAAACCGGTTTACGCTTAGAGTTTTTTAATAGGAATGCACAATTTAAAACTGAAAATGTCAATGTCAATTCAAATTTCACGAACCTCTTCCCTTCCATTCATTTTAAATATTCTAAAAATGATGTCCATACTTTTGGACTAGGATTTAATAGAAGAACGTCGAGACCAAGAATATATCAAATCAATCCAATATCACAGCAAAGCAATGAATTTACGTTCTCAAAAGGAAATCCAAATTTGGCTTCAGAATTCTCAAATAACATAGATCTCTCATATCTATTTAAAATGAAAGAATTTTCAGTTTCTCAAACTTTCTCTTACCAAAAAAAAGAACAGAGTATTTATAGAAACCTAAAAATTTCGTCAGAAGGTGTACAAACATTTTCTTACGACAACTATAGTGGTAGTGATGTCTTCGGAATAGAGATTGCGCTTACATACAAGCCATTAAAATGGTTAGATAGCAGATTTAATTTCAACTGGAATTACGAAAACCTTAATGCTTCAAGTATCGATTTCTCGAGTGATTATTCACGAAATTATCAATTTACTTTTAAAAATGATTTTAGCTTAAATGAGAAACTAAACACAAATATTTCTTGGAGATATCAAGGTTCAAGCAATGGCCTTTATCAAAAGAGAAGCGAGTTACAAAACCTAGATTTTGGATTAAGGCATGCGTTATTTAATAATGATGGCAACCTAAGTCTTAGAGTTACAGATATTTTTAACACAAGAGAATATCGAGGACGAGAATTTGGTGAAGACTTCGAGCGCTTTTTTAGTTCAAAACCTAGTTCTAGAGCAATTCATTTAGCCTTTTCGTATCGTTTTAGTAAAGGCAATATTGAAAAACGTAATAAAAAAGAACGAGCATACGAATAGTAAACTAATAACAACCAATTAAGCATATAATTTTATAACCAAAAAACGGAAACAAATGAGATTAATAATTCTAACACTAGTATTGCTTACATCTGTATGCATTTCAAATGCACAAGCTTCAATTTTAAATATCAGTCCAGAAATCAAGCTTCCAAAAGACAGTTTACAAAGCAAATATTTAATTTCATCTTTAAATAAATTCCTAATTGCTGCACAAGCTGATGCTCAACAAAACAAATGGGTATATCAAGCTCAATTTCTAGAAACAACACCACTATTAGACGAACTAGAAAGTATTGATAAAAAAGATTCAACTGCTTACAAACCCTTTCTATTAGATGTAAGTTTAATAGGAAAAAAACAATACGCTATTCAAATTTCATATTTGAGAATAAAGAAAGAAACACCAATAATTAGAGCAAATATTGAATTGATAGCACACAAAATTGAAGACAAATACGTGTTCTCATCACCATTAGTTTACCATACAAAAAATTGGAAATCATCAACAATTAAAAACTACACCATTCATTATCAAGACACTGTAAATCTGAGAAAAGCAGTAGAATTCCAAAAATTAACGGCTTTCTATGATCAAAAACTCAATATTGAACCTAAAGAGATTCATATTTATCTTTTTGAAGATGATTTAGTTACTCAAAAATATTTTGGATTACCATACAAACTAGATTACAACGGAAGAGGCACAACCATAAGCTGGAGTGTTGAACTTGAAAAGCAAGGCATACACGTTCTCAACAGCTCTAACTTTACAGAATTTGATCCTCATGACTTATGGCATAATAGATTACGGCATGTCATATCAAGAAGAAAAGTAAATCATGCTGTAGACGAAGGAATAGCTACGCTATATGGTGGAAGTTGGGGTTTAGATTGGCAAGACTTGTTTACAGAATTTCAAAAGCAAATACAATTTAACAAACACACAGATTGGTTAGATTTAAGAACACAAAAAACAAATTTTATAACTGATGGACATAAAAACCCAACAGATTTTATGGTGAATGCCTTATTTGTAAAGAAAATTGAAAACGAAAAAGGGTTCTCAGCCGTTTGGGAATTATTAAATGCTAAAGAAGAAGACAACTACTTCAAAACATTAAAAAAACTAACTGGAATTACAAAAAACAACTACAATAAAGAAGTTTGGAATTTAGTTAAAAAAGAAATGAAAATTTTAAACGGTACAAATTGATTGTAATCACCTATACAAACATGAAAAGAAACTTTATAATGCTCAACTTAATTTTTGCTTTCACAACAATTTTTGCTCAAGACATTATTGTGAAACCTGAATTTATAACTTATCCGATAGACTCGATAACTAAAAGAAACATTAATCAAACTCTAGAATCTCTATTTTTAGAAATTGGACAAGGCATAATAAATCCAAATTACCTTACTTCTAAAAGAAGAGTTTTGACTACCACTATTTTGGAAGAATTAATGCGCTACGAAACTCGTAAAGACAGTTCTCTTATTGATATTAAAGACAAACAGTTGATTAACATCTTTCCCATTTCTAACAATCAATATTTACTTTCAATTAGTTATTCTACACAACACAATAGTCAGCTCCCAAAACTAATATACATCATAAACTTGATGGCCACAGAGAACCAGGGAAAGATCACATTTTCAATCCCATTAGATTATCTAACGAGGTATTGGAAAACGCAAAAAATTGGAAATATAACTTATCATTTTAGAAAACAAATAGACAATAATAAAGCAGAAACATTCAATCGTAACAATCAAAAAATAGCAAACAAACTAGACTTACAACCTGAAATGTTAGACTTCTATATGTGTGACAACTATCAAGAAATTTCAACCCTCTTAGGCAAGTCATATTCTATCCATTCTAATGGTCAATACAGAGATGGTTACGGAGTAGATTCTAAAACGATTTTTTCAATTATGAATAATGAAGATTTTTCACACGATATGTTTCATTATTATTCGAGCAACATTCATAAACGTGAAAACAGAAACTGGATTGCTGAAGAAGGAATTGCGTACAGTTGGGGAAATGCATATTACACTGATAACGATGGCGAAATGATTTCTCATCATAAACTCGTCAACGAATTAAAGAATTACATATCAAAAAACCCTAATACAGATCTTTTTGAATTGTTCAGTAAAGATGTGAACATTTTCGACCATATCGCTCCAGATATTTCTGTACGATCAACAATTTCAGGATTAATTATCAATTCAATAGAGAAAGAAAAAGGCATCGATGGCATTTTAAAGCTAATAAACGCTGGCAGTAAAGACAGACTTAACAGCTATCTAAAAGTCACTGAAGAATTGATTGGTTTAAACAAAGACAATTTTAATTCAACAGTTGAACGCTTCCTTTACAACCCGTAAAATCGCTTTACAAATAACTTGTGCACTTCATACGTATTTAGCCTTTCATTTCCGTAAAGATTGTTTTCTTTTTCTAAATGAAATAGCAAGAATTAAGGATGACTAACAATGTGAGTCATTAAGATAAACAATGGGCATAAAAAAAGACCATTAGTAAAACAAAACCTATTGTTTTTTTTACTTTAATTCTTGTAAATAATGTAATTTTGCAGACTAAAATAGATTTAGCATGCAGCTTTCAGAACAAGAATTAGTAAGACGCGAAAAACTCGCAAAATTAAGAGCCTTAGATATCAACCCTTATCCTGCAGATTTATATCCTGTAAATCACACTTCAAAACAGGTTAAGGATACTTTTGAAGATGGTAAAAAGGTCATTATTGCTGGTCGATTAATGTCTCGTCGTATTCAAGGAAACGCAAGTTTTGCTGAACTACAAGATAGTACTGGAAGAATACAAGTGTATTTTAACAGAGATGAAATCTGTACTGGAGAAGATAAAAGTAAATACAACGAGGTCTATAAAAAACTACTTGATATTGGAGATTTCATTGGTATTGAAGGTGAGTTATTCACAACCAAAGTAGGCGAAAAAACTGTTATGGTTAAAGGTTTCACACTTTTAAGCAAGGCTTTAAAACCTTTACCATTACCAAAAACGGATAGCGAAGGGAATACTTTTGATGAATTTAACGATCCTGAATTACGTTACAGACAACGTTATGCCGATTTAGTAGTTAATCCACACGTAAAAGAAGTGTTTGTAAAACGCACAAAACTCTTCAATGCCATGCGTTCATTTTTTAATGATTCTGGTTATTTTGAAGTTGAAACACCAATATTACAACCTATTCCTGGTGGAGCTGCGGCAAGACCATTTACGACACATCACAACAGCCTAGACATTCCTTTGTATATGAGAATTGCAAACGAATTATACTTAAAACGGTTAATTGTAGGTGGATTTGATGGTGTTTATGAATTTTCTAAAAACTTCAGAAATGAAGGTATGGACAGAACTCATAATCCTGAGTTTACTGCAATGGAAATTTACGTATCTTACAAAGATTACAACTGGATGATGGATTTTTGTGAGCGCTTATTAGAACATTGTGCAATGGCAGTTAACGGAACAACCGAAGCGACTTTTGGAGAACACAAAATTAACTTCAAAGCGCCTTATGCTCGTGTAACAATGGCAGATTCTATTAAACATTTTACAGGCTTTGACATTACAGGCAAAACTGAAGATGAAATTCGTCAAGCGGCTAAAAATTTAGGTATTGAAGTTGACGACACAATGGGTAAAGGAAAATTAATCGATGAGATTTTCGGTGAGAAATGTGAAGGTAATTATATTCAACCAACCTTCATCACAGATTACCCAAAAGAGATGAGTCCGTTGTGTAAAGAGCATCGTGAGAATCCTGAATTGACAGAACGCTTTGAGTTGATGGTCTGCGGAAAAGAAATCGCAAATGCTTACTCTGAACTTAATGATCCCATTGATCAACGCGAACGCTTTGAACACCAACTAAAGCTTGCTGAAAAAGGGGATGATGAAGCTACCGAATTTATTGATCATGATTTCCTTCGTGCATTAGAATATGGAATGCCTCCTACTTCAGGAATGGGAATTGGTATGGATAGACTAATTATGTTCTTAACAAACAATCAATCGATTCAAGAAGTATTATTCTTTCCGCAAATGCGACCTGAAAAGAAGCAAGTTGAAATGACTGAAGAAGAAAAAGCTGTATTCAATATGCTTAAATCTAATTCGCCAATTGCTTTAAACGATTTAAAAATACAATCAGGTTTGAGTAATAAAAAATGGGATAAAACCATTAAAGGCCTAACTGCTAAAAAGGTTGCAAAAGTCCTTAAAAATGATGATGGCTTGTTTGTAGAGATTCTTTAAATAGTATAACTTCTTTAGTTTTAGTTTAATGCAATTAATTTTGATTCATTCTAAAATAGGACGATTTCAAGGGTAAAAAGCAACTTCATATCGAATTATTGTTTGCCTAATAAAGTTTTTTATTACATTCGCTACCAGCTATTAATAAGAAAATTGACCCAAATTATGAAAAAATTTAGTTTCCTATTCGTTTTTGCATGTTTAATACTAGCCTGTAATAATGACGATGACATTGTAGATGTGTGCAAAAAAGCCACAAATATTGTAGCAGATAACATTACACAAACTACTGCAACAATTACTTGGGATGATCGTAATAATGCAGCATCATACATTATTGAATATGGCGTTTCAGGATTTGCAATAGGATCAGGAACAACACTCATTGAAAGTGAGCTAACAGTAGATTTACAAAACCTATCTCCAGAAACCACTTATGATGTTTACATACAAGTCGTTTGTAGTACAGATAATTTAAGTATGTATTCTGATATATTTAGTTTTACAACTTCAATTACACCTTGTTATACGGTATCTAATGTAACAACAAGTATGATTACAGACACAAATGTTCTTATTTCTTGGGAAGACGATACAAATACTGTAGATTCATACGAATTAGAATATGGTCCTTCTGGATTTAGTGTTGGTTCTGGAGTGTCACTTTTTGCTACGGAAACTTCAATTGAAATCACAGATTTAGACCCAAATACAGCATATGACATTTATGTAAAAGCCATTTGTTCTCAAGGAAATGAAAGTTTAAATTCACTATTAATAAGTTTTACAACTCTAGCTATTCCTGTAATTCCAGAATTTAGACCTACACTTTCAGAATTAAACCTGTTTGTAGGCGATCTTGGAAACTTAGAAATAACACCTTATGGTTTTGAATATGAATTAAGTACAAAACTATTCACAGATTACGCAATTAAACAACGTTTTATTGTACTGCCAAATGGAGAAAAACTAACTTATAATGGTGATGGATTTCCTTTATTTCCTGACAATACTATAATTGTTAAAACATTTTATTATAACAATAATGAAACTGATTTATCTCAAGGTACAAACATTATAGAAACAAGAGTCCTAATTAAAATAAACGGGTCTTGGGAACTTGGAAATTACAAGTGGAATGATTCTCAAACAGAAGCAACATTAGATACAGCAGGAGCTACTGTCCCTGTAACTTGGGTAGATGCTGATGGAGCATCTCAAAGTATCAATTATGAAATACCTTCAAGTACAGACTGTTTCACTTGCCATAGTAACAACTTTGAAACAGTACCTATAGGTCCAAAATTAAGAACATTAAACTTTAATGTAAATGGCTCTAACCAATTACAAACATTAATTGACAATGAAATGCTTGAAGGATTAACAGACCCTTCAACCGTTGGTGATTTACCTGATTGGGAAGATACAAGTTTAGGATTAGAAAGACGAGCTCGAGCTTATATGGATATTAACTGTGCACATTGCCACATTGAAGGTGGATATTGTGAAAACCAATCTAGTTTGAGACTATCGTATGAAACGGCCTTTGGTGAATCTAGTATTTCAGAAAATAGCAATAGCATCTTAGCTAGAATTCAAAATACAATTCCTCAATATGGAATGCCACTAATTGGAACAACTATACTTCATGATGAAGGCGTATCTTTAATGATTGATTATATCAATTCATTAGAATAACTAAAAATATATTAAGAAGAAGAAAGGCCACTATTTTAGTGGCTTTTTTCGTTAAAAAAGTATTAAAAACAACGTTTGACAAGATAACTCAACTAGGATTTCTTATTTTCACATACTAATTTAAAACTCAACCATTTTGAAACATCTCTCCTATAAACTACTTTTCGTAGTTTCGGTTTTCTTTGTTGTATCCTGTTCCTCAACAAAAGAAGCTGCTAAATCTAAAAAAGGAACTACTTCAGCTGCTAAAAAGCCTACAAAAAAACCGAGTAAAAATGACATCCAACCTTATGGCAAGGTGATTACTAAAGATGCAAAAAGTGATGAAGGATTATTTACTGTTCACACTTTAGACGAAAACTTCTTTTACGAAATTCCAGATTCATTATTCGATCGTGAAATGCTTATGGTAACTCGTATTTCTAAAACTGCAAGTGGCTTAGGATTTGGTGGTGGAAAGCAAAATGAACAAGTTTTACGTTGGCAAAAGAAAGGAAAAAAAGTTATCTTACGTGTTGTATCTTACAACGTATTTGCAGCAGATTCTCTACCTGTAAATGAAGCTGTAAAAAATTCAAACTTCGAACCTGTATTGTTTACATTTCCTATAAAAGCAATTGGTAAAGATTCAACAAGTACAGTGGTTGATGTAACTCCTTTATTTGAAAAAGACGTAAAGTCTCTTGGTTTACCTAATTTTAGAAGAAGACCATATAAAGTAACTCGCTTAGAAAGTGATAAATCATTTATTGAAAGTGTAAAGAGTTATCCAAAAAACATTGAAGCTAGACATGTAAAAACATATGCTGCTGGAGCTCCGCCTTCAAATTCAAGCACTGGAAGTATTTCTATTGAAATCAATAACTCAATGATTTTACTACCCGAAAACCCAATGAAACGTCGTTATTTCGATGAACGCGTTGGTTGGTTTACAAGTAACCAAACAGATTATGGTTTAGAAGATCAAAAAAGTAAAACTCTAGAATTTTTAGATCGTTGGAGACTTGAAGTACGAGATGAAGACTTAGCAAAATTCAATCGTGGAGAATTAGTTGTTCCTAAGAAACAAATTGTGTATTACATTGATAGAGCTACTCCTGAAAAATGGCGTAAGTATCTCAAACAAGGCATTGAAGATTGGCAAGTTGCTTTTGAAGCTGCAGGTTTTAAAGACGCGATTATTGCTAAAGATCCTCCTACAATTGAAGAAGATCCAGAATGGAGTCCTGAAGATGTTCGTTATTCTGTAGTTCGCTATTTGGCTTCTCCAATTCCAAATGCCAATGGACCTCATGTAAGTGACCCAAGAACAGGTGAAATTTTGGAGAGTGATATTAATTGGTATCACAACGTTATGACCTTATTACGTGGTTGGTTCTTTGTACAAACAGCTGCAATCAACCCTGATGCTCAGAGTCCACAATTTAAAGATGAAGTTATGGGACGTTTAATACGTTTTGTTTCTGCTCATGAGGTTGGACACACATTAGGTTTACCACATAACATGGGAAGTAGTGTTGCTTATCCCGTAGAAAAATTACGTGATGCTGCCTTTACACAGGAATTTGGAACTGCACCTTCAATTATGGATTATGCACGTTTTAACTATGTTGCTCAGCCTGGTGATGAAGGTGTTGCTTTAATGCCAGATATTGGTATTTACGATAAGTATGCTATTGCTTGGGGTTACAAGCCTATCTTAAATAAATCTGCAGAAGACGAAAAGCCAGTTTTAAACCAATGGATTATGGAACATGCTGGAGATCCAATGTATCGTTTTGGTCATCAACAAATTGGTGATATTCACGATCCAAGTTCTCAAACTGAAGATTTAGGTGATGATGCTATGATTGCAAGTGATTACGGAATTAAAAACTTAAAGCGTATCGTTCCTAATTTAATCAATTGGACGACTGAAGCTGGTGAAGACTATGACGATTTACAAGAAATGTATGGTCATGTATTATCACAGTTTAGACGTTATATGGGACACGTTTCAAATAATATTGGTGGTGTTTATGAACATCACAAAGCCGCTGACCAACAAGGAGCTGTATATACTCCTGTAACTAAAGCGCATCAAAAAAGAGCAATGAAATTTGTTCAAGACAATTTATTCAACACACCAGATTGGTTAATAGAAAAGACAATACTTGATCGTATTGAGTATTCAGGTTCAGTTGAACGTGTTAGAGGTTTACAAGTAAGAACATTGAATAATATTATGAGTTTAGGTAAAATGCAACGTTTAACCGAAGCTGAAACTTTCAATGGAAATGATGCTTATAAGCTTACAGAAATGATGCGAGATTTACGTCAAGGCATTTGGAGTGAATTACGTAATGGAAGAAGAATTGATATCTACAGACGTAATTTACAACGCGCACATATTGATAGATTAGGATATTTATTGACTGCTGAAAATCAACGTAAAGCTCCTGCTTTTGGTGGTTACCAAAAATCTACAGCAGTAAATACAAGTCAGTCTGATATTAGAGCCGTTGTTAGAGCTGAATTAAAAACACTTCGTAGCCAATTACGTTCAGCACGTGGAGCAGATTCAATGAGTAGAATTCATATTGCTGATGCATTAGAACGTATCGATGCCATATTGAATCCTAATGGATAAAATTATAAGTTATATATAGATTGAATAAAAAAGCTTCAGAGAAATCTGGAGCTTTTTTATTATAAAATTGATAGTATCCCTTCTTTGTACTTATCAAAACTTATCAAATTATTATGACCACCTCCATCAATAGTAATAAATGATGTATTCGTTTTTGGTGCTACGGAATTTAATTTTTGAGCAGAACTATATGGAACTACAGTATCACTTGTTCCGTGAAATATTGTAATTGGGCAATCTACTGATGTAATAAACGCATTAGAAGGGAATTCATATTTTAACAATGCAGTCACAGGGAAAATAGGAAAACGATGCTTAGCAACATCCAGAATACTATAATATGGTGTTTCTAAAATGAGTTGCTTCGGTTGATGTTTAGAAGCTAAATACGTTGCTACTCCAGTTCCTAAGGATCTACCATATAAAACAATATCATCTTCAGAATAAGACTTCAGCAAATAGTTATAACAATACTCAGCATCATCATAAAACCCTTGTTCACTAAGTTTACCTGTACTCTTTCCGTAAGTTCTATAATCCATAATGAGCACATCATAGTCTAGAGACACGAAATGTTCACCTATAATTCCCCAACGACTTAAATCACCTGCATTTCCATGAAAATACAGAATGACTCCTTTGGGATTTTCAGCTTTAAAATGAAGTGCATTTATGGAAACATCTTCAGCTGTTTCAAAAAATAATTCTTCAAAAGGGTATCTAAATTCGTATTGATAATCCTGAGCCAAAATGGTAGGTAAAAATAAAATCTTTTCTTGTAAAAAATAAAGTGAAGCTCCAATCATAATATAGAGTATTAAAAGAATTTTAACGAGTCTTTTAAGCCTTCGTTTTTGTCGATTTTGATGAGTGAATGACATTAATACTTGTGGTTTTTAAATCTATCGTTTTTGGTGCCTTATTTATAATATCGTCAAGCATGCTATGATACGATTCGAAGTTATTTAGGTTTTTGTGTCCACCACCAATAACAGTATGTAATTTAGTTAACTTCGGATTTACTTGAGACAACTTAACACTTGTTTTGTAAGGAATAAGTTTATCATCTGTACCATGAATAATATGAATTGGGCATTGCACATATTTTAACCATTTGTAGGTTGGCAATGGATATTTCATCAATAATGACAAAGGCATAAAAGGCGCATATCGTGCAGTGACTTTTGTTAAACTATAATAAGGCGCATCCAAAACAAGCATTTTAGGATGATTCATTGAAGCTAATTTAGCAGCAAAACCTGAGCCAAGAGATCTTCCGTAGAGAATAATATTACGTTCTGAAGTCAATTCTTTCAGTTTATTATAAATCAATTGTAAATCGCGTTTAATCGCTTTTTGAGAACGTCTTCCAGTACTTTTTCCGAAGCCTCGATAATCGACCATCAACACATCGTATCCATGTCTCGTAAAATCTACAGCAAATTTTCCCCAGCCTTTAATACTTTTAGAATTCCCTTTAAGATATAATACAACACCTTTACTTTCGCCTTTAGGAAAAAAACGCAACCCATTAATTACTGCACCATCTCTGGTTTCTAAATTATATTCTTTAGTCTTTTGATTGTCATAATCAAACTGAAAATCCTTAGGCAATTTTTCGGGCTTAAATAGCATATAATCTTGAAGGTAATATAACGCAATACTAATAGCGATATAAATCACTAATACTATAATAACGATAGACAACCAATATGGCATACTGAGGATTTTAAGTCTATACAAGATAGGAAATTAATTGAGAATCATTTTTTCAAAGCTTACAGCTCTGCATATCTAATCTAAAATCGTTTACTTTGCAATTCAATTATAGATGACATGTATTTTTTACCCGAAAAATTAGATGAATATATTGTAGCACATTCTCAAGAAGAACCAGAATTATTACAACAACTGACTAGAGAAACCTATCAAAAAATTTTGCAACCCATTATGCTAAGTGGACCTTATCAAGGGAGAGTACTGAGTATGATTTCAAAATTAAAATCTCCTAAAACCATTTTAGAACTTGGAACTTTTACGGGTTACGCTACGTTATGTTTAGCTGAAGGTTTACAAACTGATGGTATAATTGACACGATAGACGTGAATGAAGAATTAGTCGATTTTCAACGGAAATACTTTGACAAATCTGATTACGGAAACCAGATACATCAACATTTAGGAAGTGCTTTAGATATTATTTCTACGTTAAAAAACACTTATGACTTGGTATTTATTGATGCCGACAAACCGAACTATTCAAACTATTTCAAGTTGATTATAGACAAAATGAATTCTGGAGGTATTATTCTTTCTGATAATGTATTATGGCATGGAAAAGTCATTGAACCTCTTGATGTAAAGGATATATCTACAAAAGCGGTTTTAGAATTCAATACCCTTTTAAAAGAAGATCCTCGAATTGAAACTGTAATGCTGCCAATTCGTGATGGATTGACAGTGAGTCGAAAAAAATAATAAGGTTTACTGCTCTCTTTTTATAGAGCCTGAGAAGTCTTCAATTTCGTCTTTAACTTTGGTAATTTCATTCTTAATATCTTGAGTGACATTTGTCTCGATATTTTTACCTTCGGTAGATGATTTCTTAATTTCCGACTTAATATCATTAGAAGCATCTTTTAAACTGCGCATTCCTTTACCTAAGCCTTTTGCAACTTCAGGAATTTTATCTGCACCAAAGACCATCACAGCTATAAATAGTATGAACATGACCTCTGTGGTTCCTATAAATAAAAATGTTGCTAATAAATTCACATTGCAAATATACTAAGTTGTGCTTCATTATCACTCACTCGAGTTAAATAATTGTTCTACCTTTCAAGAAACAACTAACCAATGATAAAATTTTTTAGAAAAATACGCTACGACCTTATGGAGAAAAAGAAAACTGGAAAGTATTTAAAATATGCTATTGGTGAAATCATACTTGTTGTTATTGGGATTTTAATTGCACTTCAATTGAACAATTATAATGAATCCTTAAATCAAAGTAATCAAGAACTAAAAGCATTAAATAATCTGAAATTGGATTTTAAATACAATGAATCTGAACTCAATAAGTCAATTATAGAACTTAAGGAAATAAATAATGCCTGCTTTACGATTCTAAATCAAACAGGCAATAAGCACGAAGAAACATTTGATATAGATAGTTTACTTCAATTTACTCCAAGTGTTCCTCAATATTTTCCTCAAAATGGATTTTTAATGGACTTAATGAACTCAGGAAATCTTGGGATAATTAAAAATGATAAATTGAGATACAAACTTTCCTCTTGGCTTCCAGCTCTCGAGACTTTAAAAAACAGAGAAAACTTAACAAGTAAATTTGATGATATTCTAATTATATATATCATTAAAAATGGCAGTTGGTTAAATTCTGATGAAAAGTCATCAGATAAAGAAATAAATGCACTAAAATTTCCAAAATCAGGATTTGAAATAAATAATAATGATTTACTTCAAAATATTGAGTTCGAAAATTTAATAGAAAATCAAATTGTATACAAATCACAATTACTTGATAATCAAATAGTTTGTTTAGAATTAATTAGGGAAATAATTATGCTTTTAGAATCTGAAACCAATGAATAACGAAAGCACAACAACGTGTATAATTAATTGCTGTGGTCATTTGGTACTCGGAAAATCCTATCGGATTTCCCTAATGGTTCGGTTTATTTTGCTAACTTAGTACTTGCCAACGCAACCAGCCATACACAAAACAGATGTTTGGATTGGATGGAAATTGATAGTTAAATTATTTTACCTAATGCAAACTATTTCAATCTTCACTTATTTGAATATTAAACGCTAAAAGCTTTTCAATTAAAAATTCAAAGAGTTTAATATCACTTTCTAATTTACAAACCTCTAAAAATTTTGAATCTTCTGAAGCAAAGTAGAAAAACTCCGTTTTTAATTCTTCTTTTAATTCAATATGCCCGAATAAATCGTCGGAGAATTCGGCAATAGCTTTATTCATACAAGCATCTTGTTCTTCTAATCTAACTAGTAACTTCAATTTTTTTGTACGTCCAGAAATTCGATTCAGAACCTTATGTATGTTTATAGTTGCGATCAAACCATAGTAATACACAAACTTACCAGCATCTGCTTCATGCAATCGTCGTTCTTTTTGTGTTTTAGGTTTTCCTGTATAACCAGGAATACCAACATCATAAAAATTAATATCAGCTTTTGCATCACTATTTTTTATATCAGACATTAAATCACCTGTTAACACTTTCCCAACAATCACCTCATCTAATTCATTTACGCGGTCTTTAAGTTGAATTGAAATGAATTTAGACTCAAATATTTCTTGAGTTACCACTATTGATTTTTTCAAGTACTGAACACTAGAAACAAGAATGGTATCGTTAATTTGGATCGGAATTTCAAAAACTCCTTTACTATTTGTAATGGTATATTCTTCTGCTGAAATATTTAATATATGAATCCCTTCAAGCTCTGCACTTGCATTAATTTGACCTTTTAAATCAATTGTTTGAGATATTCCCAGAAAAGAGATTAGAAAAGCTATAAATAAAAATGATATGCATTTAGTCGTCTTCAATTTGAGATTTAAATTCTTTTAGTTTCAGTTGCAAAAACTCCAACATTTTTAAGTTATTACCAGTTTTGTTTAATATTAAAAACTTTGGATCATCTGTTACGAAATAAAAAAACTCCACGCGTTTAGCTTCTTGTAAAGTATCAATATTGAATAACATTTCAGATAACTCAGATACTACATCATTCATTGCGTTATCAAGATTTTCTCTTGCTACTTGTCCTTTTAACTCTTTTGTACGACCAGAAAGCCAATTAAGTATTGGAGTTAAAGGCACCAAACCAGATCCTGTTGTTGCTTGATGTAATCGTCTTTCTGATTGTGTTTTTTGTTTACCAGTATAGCCAGGAATTCCTAAATCATAAAAATTTATATCACGCTTAACGTCGCTATTTTCAATATCTGAAAGTAAATCTCCAGTCAATATTTTGCCTACTACAACTTCATCTAACTCCGTAATTTTATCTGTAAGATCAATAGCTATAAATTTAGTTTGAATTATTTGCGGTGTCACCACAACTTCTAAAGGCTTATATTGAATGGCCGAAATTAGAATGGTATCGTTTACAGATGCCGAAATTTTAAATTTACCATCATCATTTGTTATGGTAAACCTATTAGCAGTTTTGTTAATGATATGAATGCGATCAATATCTGAATTTGCTATTACTTTCCCTTGTATTTCAATAGATTGAGAAAATATAAAACCAATCTGAACTAAGCATAAAATTAAAAAAAGCTTTTTAATCCTTGTCATTCTTTTTATTTAAAAAAGATTGGCTCTTCAAGCTAAGAACTTCAAGAAATTCTAACTCTTTTCCGATGTTAAGCAAGGTAAAATCAAAGCTTTCATCATCTTCCACATATCTAATAAATTCTTCGACACGATGTTCTGGAATATTAAAATTATCAACTAAAAACGAAGACCCAAAATAGTATTTAATTGTACTCACTGGAACTTCAGCTATTCCTGCAGCTTTTTTATCCTTTACTTTAGATCTAAACAATGGCAACAACAATTGACCTACAACATTACGAATGTTTAAACCATTCACCATCGTTTGTGATTGCGAATGCATGGCTATATTATTGATCTCAGTTCTATTATCATCAGTAAATTCATACTCATCACTTTTCTTTATTCCGAAGTAAAGTGCATCCAGTTTAGGATTGAACGTTTTTACACTTTTAATGTCTGTATCTAAAACTCCCGAGAGTCCTTTAGTCATGACTAGAACTTCATCCAATTTATTGATTTCCTCAATTAAAATTACACGAATACGCTTTGAATCTAAAATAGCCTGACTCACTTTAAAATCAAAATTCTGATATTGTAACGCTCTAATTTCAATAAAATCATTTAAAGTAACTGGAAGTGTAAATTCACCATTTTCGTCAGTGACAGCGCCTTTATTTGATGATGTATTATATACGGTTATTCCTTCAATGTCATTCCCTTCTACAATAATTTTCCCCTCGACAATAACACGTTTAACATCTTGAGACATTGCACAAAAACTTATGCAAAACAGTAAAATTGGCAGTAGCTTTTTCATAGGTTAGTTATTTAATATAAAAATAAATTCTCTTGATTTAAATTCAACATAAAGCCTTGTAAACTTTTGTTAAATTAAAGGTTTACTTAAATTTACAATAAATTAAATGAAGTCTACAATTGACATTCTAATAGTTTAAAATAGTTTCCATGAAAAATATTATTATAGCAAGTACATCAACCATTCATGGCAGTGGTCCTTTAGAATATTTATTAGATGAACTCACCGTTTTTTTCAAAGACACGTCAGAAATACTATTCATTCCATATGCTAGACCTGGCGGAATTTCTCATGATGAATACACTTCAAACGTCAATAAAGCATTTAGTCAAATAGGAAAAGTGGCTAAGGGCATTCACGAGTTTGAAGATCCAAAAACAGCTATAGCAAATGCCAAAGCTATTTTTACTGGAGGAGGAAACACCTTTGTATTGGTTAATCAACTCTATAAAAATGGGTTGTTAGAATCTATTAAACAAGCTGTTAATTCTGGAACTTCATACTTAGGAACAAGTGCTGGAAGTAATATTTGCGGACTTACAGTAAACACGACTAACGACATGCCAATTGTGTATCCACCAAGTTTTAAAACGTTTGGCTTTGTCCCTTTTAATATTAATCCGCATTATTTAGATCCTGATCCTACAAGTACACATAAAGGTGAAACACGAGAAACACGTATCAAAGAATTTCATGCTTTTAACACACAACCTGTTGTTGGAATTCGTGAAGGAAGTTGGTTAGCCGTAAATGGAGATTCTATTATTTTAAAAGGTTCCTTAAGTGCTCGAATATTTGAACATGGCAAATCTCCTTATGAAGTTGAGCCTGGAATTGAATTAAATACATTAAAATAAATAAGCCTCATCGATTAGGATGAAGCTTTTAGAGCGAGAGACCAGGTTCGAACTGGCGACATTCAGCTTGGAAGGCTGACGCTCTACCAACTGAGCTACTCTCGCATTCTGAGCGCAAATATATAAATACGAAGTACTTTTCAAAGAAAAAACTATAACTTTTTCAAAAAATGATAGCCTAAAATTTCAAAACCTTCATTATAGTAAAATTTATGTGAAGAATAGTTTTGAACATAAGTATTTAATTCTGCTGCTTTTACACCTTTGGTTTTCACGTGATTATAAATCCATTCTAAAAATTGTTTTCCTAAACCTTTATTTCTGTAGTCTTCCGAAATGAATACATGATCTAATTCAACACTCTTTCCTGCATAATGCCGCGTGCAATACCAAAGCCCAGAAACGCCAATCAATTTTTGACGATCAAAAATTACAGCACATTCATAATTTTCAGTAACCATTACTGCAAAACGTTCTTTTAAAATATCATCAGAACATTTATGGCTCGTTAATTGTTGTACTAATGGTATAATGTCATTTATTTGGGAAGGCTCTAAAATTTGAAACTGAAATGACATAATTATTAATTTTTAAGTGAAGATAATTATTTCTAACTGAAATCGAATTAGTAAATTCACTTATCCATTAAGCAAAAAAACATATTGAAACGTAGACAATTTATAAAAACAACATTAGCTTCTGGACTTGCATTATCTATAGCTCCACAATTAGCCTTTCAATCTCATTCAAGTTCAATTAATTATGAAGAATTGATTGGAAAAGGCAATCCTGATCTCTTAGGCGAAGGATTTCAATTAAGAAAAGAAGCACATGATGCTTTTGTAAGATTAAAAACTGAAGCCCTTAAAAGTGACATTCACATTCAAATTGTGTCTAGTTATAGAAGTTTCGATCATCAAAACAGAATTTGGGAACGTAAATACAACAGAAACATTAATACAGGATTAACGCCTCAAGAAAGCATTAAAAAAATTATAGAATACTCAACCATACCAGGAACTTCTAGACACCATTGGGCAACAGATATTGATATTATTGATGCCAATGTTTCACAACCTTCATCTGTTTTACAACCAAGACATTTTGATGGTAATGGTTGTTTTAGAAAGCTCAAATTATGGATGAATCACAATGCAAATGCTTTTGGGTTTCACCTTGTATATACAAACCAACAAAACCGTAAAGGTTTCAAATATGAGCCTTGGCATTATAGTTACAAACCACTTTCTAGTCACTATTTAACCCAATACAAAAACTTAAATATCAAAAATATTATTACAAATGAAGATTTATTAGGAAATAAGTTTTTTTCTGAAGAATTCATTTCTAAGTACTTAAACGAAAATGTTTTAGATATTAATCCGGAACTTTTGTAAATTTAAAGCATTAACAAACGAAATCATGAGAGGAAAAAATTTAAAGATCAGACTTTTAATTGGTGTAGCAATCGCATTATTTTTTGTCGTAAAAAGATGTAGTCAGCGAGAAGAAAATAAATATACAGGTCGCATGCAAACCATCTCAATGACACCAGATAAAGAAATACAAATTGGTTTAGCTAGTGCTCCTGGAATGGCACAACAACATGGAGGCTTACATCCAAACACTCAATATCAAGCCTTAGTTGATGATGTTGGCAATAAATTAATTAACAACAGTATCGCTAGAGAAACACCTTATGAATATGAATTTCATTTATTAGCCGATCCAAATGCTATTAATGCATTTGCGTTGCCTGGAGGACAAATATTTATTACTTATGCGCTATTCTCGAAATTAGAAAATGAAGATCAACTTGCAGGTGTTTTAGGACACGAAATCGGCCATGTTTTAGGTCGTCATAGTGCAGAACGTATTGCTGAAAGTGAATATTGGCAAGGTCTAGCAACAGCAGGATCTGTTGGAGGTGATATTGGTGGACTCGTAAGCGGAATTGGTCAAAACACTTTACTTACAAATGGTAGAGATGACGAATTAGAAAGTGATGATTTAGGCGTGAAATTTATGATGAAAGCTGGATATCAGCCACAAGAAATGATAGATGTTATGGAAATTTTAAAAGCAGCAGCTGGTCCAAATAGAGTTCCCGAATTTCAAAGCACACATCCAGATCCAGAAAATAGAATAGAAAAAATAAAAGCCTCAATTGAAAAATACAAAAAGACGCTTTAACAAAAAAGCGCCTTTTAACTAATTAACTCAAATAACAGTCATTTTTAATGACCTATTTTTTTTAAGAATCTAAACTTTTTAAATAACTTAATGCATCTTTAGCATTTGATGATTCTGCATACTTTTCTGCAGTCATACCTTTGTCGCTTTTAATATTCAATTTTGCACCATTTTCAACTAAAAGCTTTAAAATATCTAAACGGTTATATTTTGCTGCATACATTGCAGGTGTTAATCCGTTAGATGTTTTGTTGACGTTAATTCCTAAGTCTATTAATTTCTGAACAGTTTCGATATCTCCTTTTGCAATAGACATACAAAAAGGACTAACTGAAGATTTTTTAGCAAGTACTTCAATCGTTGAAGAATTACTAATTACATTTTTTGCATTTAAAGCTGTTACTGAAAATGCCATTGCGATTGCAACGATTACTACTGATTTTTTCATGATGAAAGATTTTAAATTAATTGATTGTTTTTTGATTATACTAAATAGACGACATATTTCAAGAAATGTTACACTTCAAAAACATAAATAACATTTTTTTAACTATTTGTAAACAAATATGTTAAGGCTGTCATAATTTTAAAACCACTCATAACCCCTTTTAAATCATAGCTTAATCTATTTATAAAATACTTTATTTTGTAACATTATTATTGTCATTTCGATTTAGAAACTTTTATATTTGGAATTAAACAACATAACATGAATAAAAAAGTAATTTTGATGATTCTTGACGGTTGGGGAAAATCTCCTGACCCAAAAGTATCTGCAATAGATAATGCTCAAACTCCTTTTATAGACTCGCTATACTCAACATATTCTAATGCATCTTTAAGAACAGATGGTCTTCATGTTGGTTTACCTGAAGGGCAAATGGGAAATAGTGAAGTTGGGCATATGAATCTTGGTGCAGGAAGAATTGTGTATCAAGATTTAGTTAAAATAAACTTAGCTGTTGAAAACAATACTTTAAAAGATGAACAGGAATTGGTTGCTGCATTTAATTATGCAAAGGAAAACAATAAGCCTGTTCACTTTGTAGGATTGGTGAGTGATGGAGGAGTACATTCACATATTAATCATTTATTTGGATTGATTGATGCTGCAAATGATTCAGGTGTTGAACAATCCTTCGTTCATGCGTTCACTGATGGTCGTGATGTAGGTCCAAAATCTGGATTTGGATTTATAACTTCTTTAGAGAATCATATTAAAAACACCAATACGAAACTAGCTTCTGTAACTGGTCGTTACTTTGCTATGGATAGAGATAAACGTTGGGAACGAGTCAAATTAGCTTATGATGCCGTTGTTAATGGCAGTGGTGAATACTCAAAAAACGCTACAGATTCTATTCAAAACAGTTATGATAATGATATTACAGATGAGTTTATCAAACCAATTATTATGGTTGATGATAACAACAATCCTGTGACTAAAATACAATCAGGTGATGTTGTCATCTTTTTTAATTTCAGAACCGATCGAGGACGAGAGCTTACGGAAGCACTTTCTCAAAATGATTTCCATGAACAAAACATGCACAAACTTGATTTGTATTATGTTACTTTAACAAATTATGATGATTCATATAAGGGCATCAAAGTCGTTTATAATAAGGATAACCTAACCGAAACACTAGGTGAAGTTTTAGAAAAACATCACAAAAAACAAATTAGAATTGCTGAAACAGAAAAGTATCCTCATGTGACCTTCTTCTTTTCAGGAGGACAAGAAAAACCTTTTGAAGGTGAAACACGAATTTTAAGAAACTCACCAAAAGTAGCTACTTACGATTTAAAACCAGAAATGAGTGCTTATGAACTTCGTGATGCTTTAATTCCTGAGCTTCAAAAAGGAGAAGTTGATTTTGTATGCTTAAACTTTGCAAATGGAGATATGGTTGGCCATACTGGAGTGATGGAAGCTGCCATTAAAGCTTGTGAAGCTGTAGATATCTGTGTAAAAGATGTTATAGAAACGGCTTTAGAAAAAGATTATACAACGATTTTAATTGCAGATCATGGTAACTGTGAAACCATGATTAATCCTGACGGCTCACCTCATACAGCTCATACAACTAATCCAGTGCCAATTATATTAATCAATAACGATCATACGATAATTAAAGATGGAATTTTAGGAGACATAGCACCTACAATTCTTAAACTTATGGATATTGAACAGCCAAAAGCTATGACGCAAAAATCATTAGTAACGTTATAAATCAAAAAAAATATATTTATTGTATTTTAGCCAATTAGAAGGAATAACCTATGAATTTTTTAGATAAACTTGTTATTGCCATAGATTTTGATGGAACAATAGTGGAAGATGCATACCCAAAAATTGGAAAACCTCGCATCTTTGCATTTGAAACCTTGAAACGATTACAACAAGAAGGGCATCGACTTATCTTATGGACCTATAGAAGTGGCTCAAAACTTGATGAAGCTGTACAATTTTGCAAAGAGAATGGGATAACTTTCTATGCTGTAAATCAAAGTTTTCCAGAAGAACAATACGACAATTCTGTAAGTCGAAAAATTTATGCCGATATTTACGTAGATGACAGAAATATAGGAGGAGTTCTAGGTTGGGGCGAAGTGTTTCAATTAATCACTAAAGAAACTCCTGATATAAAGACAATACCTAGTAAGAAAGGGTTTTTAGGTCTTTTTAAAAAATAGTCACACCATTTCAAAATAGGCTTGATCTAATTCTGCTCTGTGATTAGGATGCGCAATTTCTACTAAAGCTTTCACACGTTCCTGAATTGTTTTACCATATAAATTAGCAACGCCATACTCTGTAACGACATAATGTATATGAGCTCTTGTTGTTACAACTCCTGCTCCCATTTTTAAAGCTGGTACGATTCTACTGATTCCTTTTTTTGTGATTGATGGCAATGCAATAATTGCTTTACCTCCTTCGCTTAAAGATGCACCTCTAATAAAATCCATTTGTCCACCAACACCAGAATACATTTTTGAGCCTATTGAATCTGCACAAACTTGCCCTGTAAGATCTACTTCAATTGCAGAATTAATCGCAACCATTCTCGGATTTTGTTTAATTACAGACACATCATTCACATAATCTGAAGAACGCATTTCAACAAAAGGATTATCATTCACATAATCATATAAACGTTGTGATCCCATCAAAAAAGTAGCCAACGCTCTACCAGGATTGACACCTTTATAGTTTCCATTGATGACATCTTTTAAAATTAAATCAATAACACCATCTGAGAACATTTCGGTGTGCAATCCTAAATCCTTATGATTATGCAATCTTGACAACACAGCATTTGGAATGTTACCAATACCCATTTGTAATGTACTTCTATCTTCGATTAAATTAGCGACATAATCTCCTATTTTGGTTTCAACAGCAGTAGGTTCACTTACAGGATGTGAAGGCAAAGGCTCATCACATTCTACAAATGCATCTATTTCTGTGATGTGTATAATTCCGTCACCAAAAGTTCTTGGCATTTGTGTATTAATCTGTGCGATTACATGATCGGCATTATCAATAGCAGCTAAAGTAGCTTCAACTGAAACTCCAAGAGAACAATAGCCATGCTGATCTGGAACAGATACATGAATTAAAACGACTTTTAAATCCACGATATTGCGTTTAAACAACAAAGGTACTTCACTTAAAAAAACTGGAGTATAAGACCCATTACCAGCTTTTAAAGTATGACGTACATTTCGTCCAATAAAAAAAGAATTTACATGAAAGCTTTTAGCGTATTCTGGATTTGCATATGGTGCATCTCCTTCGGTATGCAATTGACAAATGGTCACATTACGCAATTCTTCATGTCGATCTGCAAGTGCTTTTACAAGAACAGATGGCACTGCTGCTGCAGCTTGAATATAAATTTTGTCATTTGACTTTACAACTTTTAAGGCGTCTTCAGCGCTCACTGCTTTATACATTTGGTTTCGATTTTATAATAATACAAAGTTAGTTTATAGATGAGATTCAAAAACTGTCAAATATCATGTTTAAGTAAAACTTTTAAATTTTAATTTTGAGTATCTTTGCTCATATTTTTCAAACATGATTATAGTAAAAACCAAAGAAGAAATTGAATTAATGCGTCAAAGTGCATTAGTGGTTTCTAAAACCTTAGGAATGCTAGCTAAAGAAGTAAAAGCTGGTGTAACCACAAATCAATTAGATAAACTCGCAGAAGATTTTATAAGAGAACAAGGTGCTGTACCTGGTTTTTTAGGACTATATGATTGTCCGTCAACATTACTTTGCAGTGTTAATGAAGCAGTTGTTCATGGCTTACCAACTGATATTCCTTTAAAAGATGGCGATATTGTTTCTATAGATTGTGGCTCAATAATGAATGGGTTTTATGGTGATCACGCCTATACTTTTGAAATAGGTGACGTTGCTCCTAAAACGAAAAAGCTAATTCAAATAACTAAAGAATCGCTTTATGTTGGTATTAATGAATTAAGAGTTGGTAAACGCGTTGGTGATGTTGGTTTTGCGATTCAAAATCATTGTGAAGCTCATGGGTATGGTGTTGTTAGAGAATTGGTTGGTCATGGTTTAGGTCGGAAAATGCACGAAGATCCAGAAATGCCAAATTATGGTCGAAGAGGTCGTGGTAAGAAATTTATTGAAGGTATGGTAGTAGCAATTGAGCCAATGATAAATGGAGGAACACATCGTGTAAAGCAATTAAAAGACGGTTGGACTATTGTAACACAAGATGGTAAACCAAGTGTGCATTTTGAACATGACATTGCTATAGTTGATGGGAAACCTGAAATTTTATCAACCTTTGCATATGTTCATAAAGCTTTAGGAATAGAAAGTGATGAAGAAAATAAATTCAGGCAAAAAGCGTTAGTATTATAAACTAACCTTCATGATTAAAAAAATAGTTTTCTGGTCGCTTGGCATAATTGCTTCACTTGCGATACTTTTTATATTCTATTTAATATTTATTGTAAAAATCGGACCTGTAGATACAAGCAAAAAAAATAGTATAGAAGTTTCTGGTGTTATTGACAGCTTATATGAAGGTGGAGTTAAAGACCTTGTAATTAAACTAAAAGACGATTCGAATATATATTATATTAATCGTGCTCTTGAAAATGGTTTTGACTTAGATGATGTCAATACAACGTTATTAGGAAAAGAAATAACATTGTGGCATTCAAAATCTTGGAATGGTTCTGATGGTGGTCATATGATGCAACTTAAACACAAAGACTCCATTTATTTCACAGAATGGAAAACACCTTTACCAAGTAATAATTAAAACCTATTTTTGCAACTTAAGCCTTAATCACTTCTGTTGAAAAAACTCTTCAAAATAATTCTAAACACCATTCCAAGACCTTTATTAATTAGGTTGAGCTATATCGCTCGTCCTATTCTTGCTTTCTTTTTAAGAGGTAACAATTTTATAGATCCAATTGATGGCAAAGAATATAAAAGCTTTTTACCCTATGGTTATGGAAACCAACGTAA
Source organism: Psychroserpens ponticola (assembly GCF_023556315.2). Classification (NCBI taxonomy): domain Bacteria; kingdom Pseudomonadati; phylum Bacteroidota; class Flavobacteriia; order Flavobacteriales; family Flavobacteriaceae; genus Psychroserpens; species Psychroserpens ponticola. The sequence continues at coordinate 3,034,628 of NZ_CP116221.1, forward strand.
CAATGTGTTGTCGCCTTCTACACTATCATTAGAGCGTCACAGGTTGCTTTGGTTGTACTTAAAAAATGAAACGGATTTCTTTACAGCGGAAAAGAAAGTCCTTCATTTCGCACCAGAACAATGTTTTTTAAAACGTTTTAAAAAACTAAAGCATATAGATTATACAACTACCGATTTAGAATCTCCTATTGCTGATGTGAAAGCAGATATATGCAATCTTCCATTTGAAGATAACAGTTACGATGTGATTTTATGTAATCATGTTTTGGAACATATACCAGACGACACGAAAGCCATGCAAGAATTGTTTCGTGTGATGAAACCTGGAGGTTATGGTGTGTTTCAAATTCCTCAAGATGTATCAAGAGCTGAAACTTTTGAAGACAATACCATTACAGACCGAAAAGAACGTGCAAAAATATTTGGACAATATGACCACGTTCGCGTCTATGGTCGTGATTATTTTGATAAGCTTCGTTCTATCGGTTTTAAAGTGGAAGAAGTTGATTACACGACTCACCTTTCCGAAGAAGACGTTACAAAATATTGTTTAGCAAAAGGCGAGATTATTCCAGTGGTTTCAAAATAAAAAAAGCTGAACTAAATACATTTAGAACAACTTTTTTATAATCATAGATTAATAGCATTTATAAGACAACTTATATTTCAAAAGGTCACATAAAAAGCTACTTTTTTAATTTTAATATGGTTAGACTGCTTTCAATTTAGAAAAATTGCACTATAACAGTTGCTATAATTAGATAGAATAGTATGAGAAATAACTCTAATTTATATTGCCTTAAATACTTCATTTTAAAAAAGAAAAGCTGAACAAAAACAAATTAGCCCAACTTTTCATTATTTAATTAATAATTCACTTTAATTTTTCACAAAACGTTTAATTGAAATAAATCCGTTTTGGTCTTCAATACTTATAATGTACAAACCGTTAGATAAGCTTGAAACATCTATTTGAGTTGAATTGCTTTCTATTACTTCCTGACCTTGAATATTTAATATTGTTGCATTTTTTAATAACACATTCATTTTAATATTCAATTTAGAATTAGTTGGGTTTGGATAAAGTTTAATTTGATTGTCGCTTAAACTAAAATCATTTGTACCTAAGGTTGATGAATCATATTCATAAGCACCTCTATCTACTGTAGAATTAATAATACGTTGGTTACCAAATAAATCTGTAGCAGAAGTACCATAACTATTATTTCCAGTATCAATTGCAGAAGAACTAGATTGCAAAGTAAAATCTGTTGAACTTGTAAACAACGGATCTGTAGTAACCGTTCCTGCAGGAGTACTTGTGAATGTCGTAAAACCATTTTCTTCTGTATTATCTATCACTATAGCTGTACTACTTAACTCATTAAATGCAGTACTAGTATTTGATGCCTTTCCGATAGCTGGAGCTGATTGCCCATTTATCCTAATATTACCCCAAAATATATTATTCGCTACTGTAAGGTTTCCAAAGCTTCCAGAATTTTTAGATATAGCAATCACTGGAAAGTTTCCTGTGGCAGTTCCATTAGTTACACCCAAACTGCTATTATTCGCAAAAGTATTATTTACTAGAGTTGCGTTTAATACTACTCCAGGAAAATATGCTCTTAGTCTAGCTGCTGCTGCGCCATAACCCAATCTACTTTTTACCGTATCATCATCCGTTTTATTATTGCTAAATAAAGAGTTAGTTATACTTATACTCAAATCTTGAGCATTTGCGGACATGTGAAAATCTAAACCTGCAGCTGTATTTGCTAAGTTTCCATCTATAACACATGCATCTATTATTATGTTAGAAGTACTAGTAGAACTAAGTGACAACCCAGCACCTAAATAGGCTGTATTATTTTTTATAACACAATTTCTTATTGATAAATCGGTTACAGAAACTGATTTAAAAATTCCTCCTCCAAATCGATCATCTCCGCTTAAAGCATCTGCATATCCATCTTGAATTGTTAAGCCATTAATTTCTAAATTATTAACAATAACTTCAACTACATGTTTACTATTATCATCTCTACTAGTATCATTAAAATTCACTGTAGCATCATCATCATTTAACAAATCGCCACTAAGTATAGTTGCATTTGTGGTATGTATAAGACTTATGTCTCTATCTGAGAAGTTAACTTCTGTACCATTAAAACCACCATAAACATTATTTTTCACAATAAAGCTCCTGTCTCTGTCTGAAACATGCGGCTTATAAGTCCCTTTAGATATCCAAACATCATAATTTTGTATTGCACCATTTAAAGCATCATACAAGTTTGTGTATGCATCTGCCCAAGATGAGCCATCATTGTTTCCTGTTGCACTGTTATCAACATATATTCTTGGATTTGGTTGTGTTGTGGTAAAAGTTACCGAGTTAGACCAATTTGTACTATTTACACATTGTTTTTTAAGATAAACTTCATAATCTGTAAAGATATCTAATCCAGTAAGGTTTACTAGAGAATTTGCAGTAGTACTTGTAATTCCTGAAATAAATGTCGCATTGCTAAATGATTCAGATGATTTATGATAAGCTAAATCATATACATCTCCACTATTACTGGCTATATTAACAATTGCTGTTGTGTTAGTAATCGCTGAAATGCTTAGTAATGATGAAGATGCAGTAAAACAATAATTATTATCATTAGCTAAAGTAGTAACTTCTGCAGCTGTAAACGGTCTGTTGTAAATTAATATATCGTCTATGACATCAGTATATCTATTAGCTAAAGCTAAATGATTAAATCTACTATTTCCAATAGTTACATTACCTGTAGTATTAGGTGAGGTAGTAATTGGCGCAGATGTTATCGTATGAGAATCAAGAATTTCGTCTATATAAATTTTTGAGGAGAATACACTATTTGTTAAAGATTCAGTAGCGCTAAATTGTACGACAATATGATGCCAGTTTCCATCTGATATAACCGTTGGATGTGAATGTCCATAACCTATAGTTGAAGGGTTATAACCAGGATTGGTAACGACAAATCTACTTGATAAATTTATTTTACCATCTCTATAAAATATATAATAACCAACATCATTACTATCAAAACCGATGGCTGTATCTCTTGTACTATCGTCAATTATTGTTTTAACATCGTTAGTGTTTGTGTTAGTCTTTAACCAAAAAGAATAACTCACATCAAAAGCGTCAGAAAAAGGATTACTACCTGCTATAGAAATATCTGTTCGAGTTAAATAATCGCCATTTAAACTCACAGCACTTGTTGGTGGATTATTAAAACGATCATTAATTTCTGTCAAAGCAGAACCTGTTTGAGTGAAGTCATTTCCTCCTACAGAACTATCTTCTAAAACAGTGCCTACATCAAAGTCATATTGAGCTCTGATATTGTTAGTAGAAATTTGAGCATAAGAATAGCTAATGGTAAATAACAGTACATAAAGTAGTTTTGTTTTACTCACGAGACATGTATTGATCAGGTGTTCGTGAAAAAATGTAATTTTTTTCATAATAGGTTAAATTTTAGATTTATAAAAACAAATATCTAATATGAAGCTGCAAAAAAATAGAGACAATTTCTGAAATGTTAGTTTCAACTTCTAAAACAAAAAATCTCGTAAACATTACATCTACGAGATTTTTAGCATTAACCAAATTTAAAAACTACTACTGTGCAAAAAACGTAAGTATAAAGCCTGCGAGAACTCTCGAAAATAGGCTTTTACCAGCAATTAATTTTATACAGTGTATACACTGGCTCTATTCTTTATTTCTAATATAACTTAAAAGTTTCACAACTCTTTCTTTCTTATTTAATGCTTTTACTATTAAATCTGGGACTGTCTTTGTTTCATCATTTGCGCTTCCATCTGGATTTAGCCCCATTTCTCCTGTAAACCGTATTACGATACCACTTTTTGGAAGTGTTAATAATATTGGGTCAGTTCCAACTCCGTCTCCATTTGTTTTTTCACCTACAACAGTTGCAAATTTTGTTGATTTACAGAAATAGGCAAGCGTTTCTGCACTAGAAAAAACTTCATCATCAACTAAAAGGTAAATATTTCGATTATAAAATTCATTTTATTATTATTCATTCTCTAATTGTTTTTTCTTTTGTAGCAACACTGATTTTCTTTAACAGGTCTATTTCAGAAGCTGTGTTATTGAAAAAAATCACTAATTCTGTCATAAAATGTTCCAATGTTGGATAGCTATCTCTATTGTTATCATATCGTTCTAATTCTTTGACTAATGCATCAGTCCATAAAAAACTACTGTTTAACTGTTCATCCAATTCTTTTTCTATTGATCTTCTGTCATAATTATGATCTTTCATATATTTAATAACAGTTGCTCTCACCAATGCTTCATCATACATCGTTTTCCAATTACCATAGGCTTGTTTATTCATTTCATCTTTTACTTTATTAAAAATGATTGTCCCGCTTTCTTGAAGTTGAGAGCGGTATTTTTCTACAAGATGATTTATAAATGAATGATTAAACTCGTGTAAGATTGTTGGGAAATACTCTTTCATTTCATAATTAGGCATACCTAAACTATCAACACTCCAGGTTCCCATTATAGCATAAACCACTTCATTTCCATTTGGATACATTATATGAGGCCCATAACTTGCTCCACCATTTCCTAATCCATTTATAATTCTAAATTCTCCTTTTGGCTTTGCACCATAAAAATTTTGATACCATTCTAAATCTAAATTTTGATATACATTTTTAAATCTGTTAGATGCCGTTTTGTAAAGCTCTTTATTACTATTAAAAAAGGTTTCACAGTCGGCATCAGTATAAAATATATTTAACAGTTTTAAAAATTTTATTGCACTATCTTCTCGCCATGGTTCTTCAAGTGATGTATTTGAAAATGGCGTTATAATAGGTTTTATATTTGGCGGTTCAGTGATGTGAATAGCCATACTCATAACTGCACTAAAACCAATTCCGTCTTCACGTAGTTCATCCTTTACATAGGTAATTAAATCGTGATTTTTAAATTTCTCAAAATGATTTTCAATGCTTTCAACATACTCTGGAAAAAGGTTTTGACTATACTCATGGCAACCTGCAAGTCTAAAAACAATGCTTAATAATTCTACACGCTTATCAACTTTCGGTTCTTTTAGTATGGCTTCTTTTTGTGTTTTTTCCTTTTGTTCGCTTATATTTTTTTTCTTTTGCGAACACCCACTTAAAGTGATTAAAATAAAAAATACTCCTATTATTTTTCTCATTTAATATATCTGTTTTTGGTTATTTCTAATCGCGTAAAGCACCAAATATGCCATATAAAGTTGCATTAAAATGAAGTGAGTTTCTGAAATGCCGTTTTTGACTTCTAACTAAAAAAATCCCGCAAGTAATAAAACTTACGAGACTTTCAACAATTTACTATTAATCGTTATTGTTTAATAAAGCGTTTGGTTGAAACGTTTCCGTTTTCGTCTTCTATTTTAATTAAAAATACACCGTTTAATAAACCCGAAACGTCAATCTGTTTATTTTGAGTCTTTAGGACTTCTTTACCTAACATAGAATATACAATTGCTTGCTTTAAGTTCTGAGTCATTTCAATATTTAAAATTGAAGTTGTTGGGTTTGGACGTAATACGATTGAATTTAGATTAAAATCATCTACACTTAATGTGCAGTTTGTACTAAAACTAGTTTGTGAGTCTATACTTGCCCAGTTTGTTGTACTGTAAGCTACATCATCTACTTGTATACAAGTAAGATTAGGATTATTTGTAGCGTTAAAATTAGATGCTAAAATAGAGCTATTAATACCATTAGCTACATTTAAACTTGTTAAGGCATTGTTATTAACTATTATATCATATAGATTTGTATTTGCAGAGACATCCATACTTGTTATCGAATTTTCAGAACAATATAATTGTTCTAATGCTGTAGCTCCTGAAACATTTAAACTTGTTAAATTATTATTAGTACATGTTAATTCTAATAGACTAGTATTTGTAGAAACATCTAAATTTGTTAAATTATTATTATAACACCATATTCCTTCTAATGCTGTAGCTCCTGAAGTATTTAAACTTGTTAAACCATTATCATAACATCTCAAATTTGATAAAGCTGTAAAACCAGAAACATCTATATTTGTTAAGCTATTATTATAACAATCTAAAGTTTCCAAATTTGTCAACCCAGAAAGATTTATACTTGTTAAGCCATTATCATTACACTTTATATAAGTGATAGCTGTATTGGCAGATAGATCTAAACTTGTTATTTGATTATTATTACATCTAAAAGATGTCATATTTATAAAAGCTTCTATTCCTGTTAAATCTGAAACATTTTGATATTCAATATTTATAAACCCTGTAAAAGCACTTGCTTCACTACATTCAATCTCTGTGTTTCCGTTAGTATTAATAGCTGTGTCTGCAACTAAAGCTGCTTTAAAATTCGCATCTGGAATGCTTACTGTGCAAACGGCACTACAATCATCACTATAACTTGCTGTAGCATCTTTTTGCCAAGCTGTTGGTGGTGTAAAACCTGCATCAATTTCAATACAAGTTAAAGCTGCATTACTTGTTACATTAAAAGAAGTAATAGATGCATTACTTCCATTTGCAACATTTAAACTTGACAAATAATTAGTATAACAAAAAAGTGTAGTTAAGGATGTATTAGAAGAAACGTCTAAACTTGTTATTTGATTATTAAAACAAGTTAGAGTTTCTAGAGCTAAATTATTAGAGACATCTAAACTAGATAATGAATTAAAACCACAAGCCAAATTAATTAAGGCTGCATTAGCAGAAACATCTAAACTTGCTAAGCTGTTATTACCACAATTTAATCCTGTAATATTTGTAAATGCTTCGATACCTGTTAAATCAAAAATACCTTTATTAAAAACAGCTACGGTTCCGGTAAAAGCTGTTGCTTCACTACATTCAATCTCTGTGTTTCCGTTAGCATTTATTGCTGTATCTGCCACTAAAGCTGCTTTAAAGTTAGCATCAGGAATGCTTACTGTGCAAGGTGGACAATTGGTACTAAAACTAGTTTGCGTATCTATATTTGTCCAATTTGTTGTACTGTAAGTCACATCATCAACTGTTACACATGTTAAGTTTGAATTGCCTGCAGACCAAAAATTACTAGTAGTAATACTAGCATTATTACCATTTGCAACATTTAAATATTCTAACGCGTTACCATGGACAAAAATACCTTCTAAAGCTATATTACTAGAAAGGTCTAAATTTGTTAATGAATTATTTGCGCACGTAAACGTTGTGAGTCCTGTGTTTTGAGAAAGATCTAAACTGGTTAATAAATTACCAGCAATATTTAAAGCTGTTAAAGCAATATTTTGGGAAAGATTTACACTAGTTAATAAGTTGTTTTGACAAGACAAATTTGTAATATTTGTAAAAGCCTCAATACCTGTTAAATCTGAAATAGATTGATTAGTAAGCCCAATGGTTCCTGTGTAAGCTGTTGCCTCACTGCACTCAATTTCTGAATTTCCGTTTGTATTAATAGCGCTGCTACTTACTAATGCTGCTTTAAAATTAGCATCTGGAATGGTTACTGTGCAAACAGCACTACAATTATCACTATAACCTGTTGTTGTCTCTTTTTGCCATCCAGAAGAAGGTGGTGTAAAACCAGCATCTATTTGTATACAAGCTAAAGTATTCATACCATTAGTATTACTTATATTACAACACGCATCCATTTGCACTAAACTTCCATTATTACCATTAGCTATATTTAAACTCGTTAACTGATTACCAGAACAGACTAATGTTGTAAGTAATGCGTTATTAGACACATCTATACTCGTTAAGTTATTATCTCCCAACCCTAGTGCTGTTAATTGGGTATTGCTGCTTACATCTATATTTGTTAATCCACTATTATTACGACATAGTAACTCTGTTAAATTTACAAAAGCTTCAATACCTGTTAAATCTGAAATATTTAAACCATTAACATTAATCTGTCCTGTAAAAGCACTAGCCTCACTACACTCAATTTCTGCATTACCATTTGTATTAATTACAGCATTACCTAATAAATAAGATTTAAAGTTAGCATCTGGTATGTTTACTGTGCAAGGCGCAAAATCTGGGTCATTTATTTTATAAATACTACCATAGGTATTAGCTGCATAAATATGGTATCCATCTATTTCCATAGCAACTCCACCTCCTGGTACAGAAGAAACCGCAGTAACAACTAAAGTAGATTTATGAACCTTACGAACTTGACTTGCATTTAAAAAATAAAGATAATCATCTGCAAAATGAATCCCTTTAACCACACCTAAACCACTTGTTACTAGTGTTGCTACTGGTGTTGTTGCTGCTAAATCTATTTGATAAATTGAACCTGTTGTGGTTGAGAAATACATAACAGAACCATCTGTTGTAACATCGGAAATATATTGATAATCTACAGGTAATGTCGCAATTAAATTACCACCAGTTGAACTATAATGCTCAAATAATTCTGCAGAGCCATTAGCACTATTGGCTATGTAATGTAAACCATTATAATAAAATATATTAGATACCGCATATGTCATATTTAATATGTATGGCGAATTGTAAACAGGAAAAACAACTCCAGCACTAACATCTGTGTAAGTCATAGTACCATATGCTATTCCAGGTGTATAAACACTATCATATATAGCAAAAAGATTACCTTGATTACCAGATCTTGCAATGTTAGAAACAACTGTTTCAAAATTATTAGTACCTACTTGAGTTTTGTTAGCTCTCACAAGACTACTATTAGTTCGGTTAACGGTATAGATATAATCTCCTTCAACAACCAAACCTGATGGACTAGAAGCTCCTGTTGCTATTTGTGTTTGCGCACTACTGCTTAATGTGAGTATTAGTAGTATTAAAGAAAGTAATTTTGTTTTACTCACGAAACATTTATTGATTAAGTGTTCGTGAAAAAATGTAATTTTTTTCATAATAGGTTATATTTTAGATTTAGAAAACAAATATCTACTATGAAATGGTAATAAAATGCTGTGGGTTTCTGAAACAGCGCTTTCAACTTCTAAAGCATTCTAACCTATGTTTTGAACAATAGTTAAAAACTCTTCCTTTTTATCATTTGAAATTGAAACGGTTTTATCATTTTCCATTACAATATAACCTCCATCTTTTTTAATATATTCTTTGATGTATGATAAATTAATAAGATGTGAGCGATGTGGACGATAAAAGGTTTTAATGTCTTGAAGGATTTCTACAAAGAATTTTAAAGGTTTACTAACTAAAATACTACCATTTGTAGTTGTTGAAACATTAGTGTACATACCATCGGCTTCTAACATAATAATGTCTGTAAAATCTACAAACTTAATACCATCTGTATTTGGCAAGCCTATTTTTTTGAAATTTGAATCTTGCAAGCTAGATTTTAATTCAGTCAGTCGCTTATTAATTTGTGTGTTTCCTAAAAACGCAATGGCTTTATCTACTGCTTCCTTAACTTGGCTTGGTCTTACGGGTTTCAACAAATAATCTATAGCTGAAAGCTGGAAAGCTTGTATCGCATACTCACTATACGCTGTAGTGAATATAATTTCAAAATTATAAACTTCTTTTTCAATAAAATTTAAAATTTCAAGTCCAGAATGTTCAGGCATTTCAATGTCTAAAAAAACAATGCTAGGTGTTTCTTGCTTTATAAGTCCCACTCCTGAAAGCAAATCTTCAGCTTCATAAACTTGAGTGATTTTAGGGCAGTTTTCTTCAATTAAAATACGTAGTACTTGTCTTGCTTTTTTTTCGTCATCTATTATAAGTGCCTTCATTTTAATTTTTTAAGATTGGGATTTTTAATATCACTTTGGTTCCTACAGCCTCATTGTTGACTTTTAAATCTATAAACTCTACACCTATCTTTTTATCGCGACCATAGTTTAACAAATCTAATCGTTCTGTTGTTGCTTTTAAAGCAAAGGATTTGTGATGTGATGCTCTTTTCTGATTAATCTCTTTAGATTTCTCTCTACCAATACCATTATCTTCAATGACGCACTCTACTATTTTATCAGAAAATTTAGATATGGAAATACTCAACTTTCGATTATCTTTTTTATGCAGTAAACCATGTTTTAAAGCATTCTCTATATAAGGCTGAATGAGCATTGTTGGTATATTAAATTCTTCAAAATTTGCATTATCATCTAAATGAATTGAATACTCTAGCGACTCTTCAAAACGTAATTTTTCGAGTTCTAAATAAAGATTTAAATTATGAACCTCATCTGGAATTGAAATAAAACCAGTATCACTAAAATGAAGATAATTACGGATTAAATCTGCAAACTTCCCTAAATAATCACTGGCTAGATTTTTTTGATTTAACACAATATAATCTTGAATAGAATTTAATGCATTAAATATAAAATGTGGATTCATTTGTGCTTTTAAAGCTTTTAATTCTGAATCTTTATACTGCTTCTCTACTGCTAATCGTTTTTGTGTTTCTTTAAGTTCTATAGTTACTAATTCTGCTTTCTTTTGAGCTTTTAATCTACTAAAATAAAAGACTGATGCAAGCAATAACAATCCTGCAACACTTAACGAACCAATAAACAAATTTCTGTTTTTCTGACTCTCAAGTTTTGTAATAATAACCTGTTGTTCTGCTGTTTCTTTTTCGCGTTTTGTTTTTTCAGTTTCGTATTTTATCTCAATATCAGAAATTGCTTTTAGCTTATCTATGCCATGAATAGAATCTTTTATGTTTTGATGTTTCTCATAAAAATCAAATGCTTTCTTGTACTCTTTTTTGGCGTAATACAATTCAGATAAACCTTGAAAATTATTTTTTTTCGTATAAATATTGTCATAACTTTTCATAGCCATATTTGTCTTCAAAAAATAATACTCAGCATCATCATATTTTTTTTGGTGCAAATAGTTGTAGGCAATATTATGATTTGCATCATCAACTCTACTTTGAAGGTTTAATGACTTATATAATACTAAGGCTTGTTTGTTGTAGTCATGTGCTTTCTCATAGTTTTCTAATTTAGAATACACTGATGCCAGACAAGATTTTAAACTAGCAAGGCTTCTAGGTCGTTTTACCTTTTGCTCAGCTTCTAAAGCAAAAGACAAAGCTTTTTTAAATTCTTTCTTTTGCCTGTAGCTATTTGCCAAATTAATACATGTTCGACCAATTATACTATTATTTCCCTGAGCTTTTGGATCGTTATAAACTTCCATATAATAGTCTATAGCTTTATCAAATTCATTAATTTCAGCATATAAAGCACCAATATTCATTTTAAGCCATAATGCATTTGTATATTTTGATTCATCTTTTTCAAGATAACTAACGACTTCCTTAAAAGTTTTTAAGGCATTGGTATAATCTCCTTTTTCTTGAAGAATGATTGCCTTACTATTTTTTACAATAACAACTCCATAATCATAGTCAATTGACTTGTACAACTCAATGGCTTCATCTGCCTTCATTAACGCCGAATCCAATTTCTTTATATCACTATAATATTCAGAGAGTTCTCTTAATGCTCCAGCCTTATTTATTATACTATTTGAAGCATCGCTGGCTTTTAAATATTTTTTAATGAAGTGTAAATGAATATCAGAATTTGCACTTCTATATGTCTTTGTGATTTCTTTATATTTATCTAACAACAAACTATCATTCTTAATAGCCAATAGTATTGTTTCTAAGCTGTCTATTTTTTTTTCTTGTTGTGAAAAAGTAAATTGAAAAACAAAGAGTATTATAATTATGAGTAATACATTTTTCATAAACATTGGGTAAGATGCAAAAATGACATTAAATTTGATATAATAAACCTTTGAATTGCTGAAATGTGGCTTTGGGTTTTTAATGCAAATATTCTACTGCTCTGGAAAGTTATTTATGGATAGTGTTTCAAATTCATTCTTATCATTTTCAAATATCAAAAACACTTTTAATTCAGGATGCGATTTTAAAAATTCGGTAACGTTTTCGATTCCCATAGCTTGAAATGCTGTAGCATACGCATCTGCAGTCATACAATCTTTAGCAATGACAGAGACGCTTAGAATATTTGTTTTACTTGGATAGCCTGTTTTGGTATTGATGATGTGTGCATATCGATTTCCGTTGTCATCCGTTTTAAACTTTCTGTAGGTTCCTGAAGTTGCCATACCAACATTTGTAAGTGAAATTCCTTTTAAGACCGACTGTTCACCATCAAAACGTGGTTCGTCAAGTCCGACTCTCCAAGGTGATTTTTTTTCTATATTCATTCCACTTGCACGAATCTCACCTCCTATTTCAACCAAATAATCATTGATATTCTTATCTTCTAAAAAGTTGGCAATTACATCAACACCATAACCTTTAGCAATGGCATTAAACTCAATGTAAGTCCCAGATTGCTTGTCAACTTTATTATCTTTAAGAGCTACTTTATCAAAACCAACAAAACGCATAAGGCTATCAATCGTTGTACTATCGGTTAAAAATTTACTTTTATCTGCGCCAAAACTCCATGCATTCACAACATCGCCAATGGTTGGATCGAAAGCACCATCAGTAGCTTCATGTATTTTTTTTGAAGCTAAAAACACGTTTTCAAAATGTTTATCCATCACAACAGCTTCATTTCTATTTAACTTAGAAATATCTGAATTTGGAATATAGGTTGACATTGATTGGTTGACAATAGCAAACAAGCTATCAAACTGTTTTTCGTAGTTGATTTCAGAATTATAAATCACAGAATACGATGTGCCAAAAACTGGCCCTGAAGTTTTAATATTTTCTGAAGTCTCAATTTGTTGTTTCCCTTCATTTTTACATGATACAATCACCAAGAACACGAAGACAAATGTAATTTTTTTCATTTAATTTAGATTCGTTTCAATTACTTGAATCCCGTTATATTCTATAAGATAATCTTCATTGAGATACACCGGTAAATCTTCACCATTTGGGTTTCCTAAACCAACACCAGCATATAAAACTTTTGCGTCTTTATCTGAAGCATGTTTTTTAAATGTCTCCATCCAAACCACATCATAGTTATTTGGGTTTTCGGGAAGCACAACCGCTTTTACTATCACAAAAAAGTACTGACTATTTTTATCAATGCATACAAATTGCGGATGCTTTTTCAGCTTGCTATTAATAGCAACAAATTCAAAACCACGCTTTTCTAAATCTTTCCCAACATGATTCATTGCTAAGTTGTGAAGTTCTTGTTTTGTAAGTGCTTTGCTCATCTTAATTCAACAAAATTGGTTTCCTATTTTATTTTCAAAAATACGATAAATAGTTTTTTTGATGACAATTTATAAGATTTTGATGATGTTACTATAATCATCATGATAAACAAAACAAGAAATAGTAAAATTTCAATTATGTTGTAAACTTCAATCCTTTGACATATATTTAATGGTTATATGCGAAAGGTTGATTATACATCTAATAAAACAAATTATCGGTCTGACATTGTTAGCGCAATAAAAGCTAATGATAACGGTGTTTTAAAATCGCTTTACAAAGCAAATTATTACAAAGTAGAAGGTTTAGTACTTAAAAATAATGGCACAAAAGACCACGCAAAAGACATTTATCAAGACGCATTTCTTGCCGTTTGGAAAAACGTACAACTAGATAAATTTACTCCTCAAAACGAAAGTTCTTTACATGGCTATATATATACAATCGCAAAGAATAAGTGGATGGATTATTTACGTTCTAAAGATTATAAGAAAACCATAGTATCAGATGAAATAAATGATCGGAATGCTTCCCTAGAAGATTCAGAAACAAATAGTGATGACATTATAAAAGAGCAACGATTAACTAGTGTAATGCAAGCTTTTAAAGATCTTGGCGAACCTTGTAAATCGCTTTTACGTCAATTTTATTTCGACAAAAAATCTATGAAAGAAATTGCAAATGAATTACAATTAGATGCAGCTTCTACAAGAAATAAAAAATACAGATGCATGCAAAAATTACGTGAAATTGCCCTAAAAATTGACAAATAGTAATGAACCTGAGTACAAACATATCGCAAGAGTTATTAGAAACTGTCGAAAGGTATATTAATCAAAATATGACTAGTGACGAACTAAAAACATTTGAGCATAAACTTGAAAGTGATTCAGAATTTAAAGTACAAGTAGAAGATATTAAAACACTTTTATTTGGTATCGAATCACAATCTTTAAAAGAAAAACTAAACTCTTTTCACGAAGATATTCATAAAGACAAAACTCATAATATCCGTTATTTACAATTTAGAAAAATTGCAGCAGCTGCAGTTATAATTTTATCAATTGGAAGTTTTTGGTTTTTCAATCAAAATTCAAATGATAAATTATATGCGAACTATTTCTATCCAGACCCTGGTTTACCTACTACAATGAGTAGTACAAACAATTATAAATTCTATGAAGCCATGGTTAATTACAAGCAAGGTGACTACCAAACGGCAATTTCTAAATGGGAACTATTACAACATTCAAAGCCAAATAACGATACGTTAAATTATTTTATTGGAGTTGCACATCTTGCTGATAAAAATGAACAAAGTGCGATTTCTTTTTTAGAGGAAGTAACAAAAAATTCAAACTTCCCTTTAGCAAACGATGCCTATTATTATTTGGGATTAGCATATTTAAAAACTGGTAACATTGATATAGCCAGAAGAAATTTACTAAATTCAAATAGCGATAAAAGCAAAGCTCTCTTATCTGAGCTAAACGATTAACTGCCTTAATAACTGATTGATATTCGCAAGGCAATTTTAAGACTGCTACAAAACATAAAAGAGTTCCCATCGAAATGAGAACTCTCTTAAAAATATAAACTCTTCTATTTACCTAAAATTAATAGCATTAAAGTTTATACTTACGTATCGTAAAGCTTATAAAAAGTGAGCATAACGATTATTTAAATCGCACAAATTTTGCGCTATTAAAAATATAGTTAGACACAGGAACAATGGCATTTTGTTCAAGTTGGTACCAAGGTGAAATTTTCGAATTCACAAGGTTTTTAACTAAGTGAACGCTTTGAGCAGGTGTATTACCTTGGAATAGTAAAAACAGCTTCTGGCCTTTATCGTTTACAACTTCATCACAAATCATAACGATATGTCCTGGAGAGCCTCCTTTAATAAGCATATCTCCTAGTTGCAAATCTGAATCATCAATAGATTTAAGTTCATTATAAAGTGATAATGTACCAGAATACATATAAATTAAATTCAAGTATTTGTAGAAATTCTCTTTGCTATGATTCGCTGTAGCCATTTTATTAAAGGTCACTTTATTACCATTAATATTTGGTCTATAGCCTAGAGCATAATTTTCCCAAGAGCAATAATGACCAGAAGTAAAGTTAAAACCAATTTCATCTTTTCGATTGTTGTCCCAAAGGTATTCACTTCGAATTCTAATAAGTGCATCTGCACATTGCTGCAAACCATTTTTAGGAACAGGAATTTCTAAAACACCAATATGTCCTCTTTGCCAGAAATACGGAGAATCATCATAATTAATAATTTTACTTCCAAAGGACTTTAGATTATAGTTTCTAAGATACTCTTGAAAACTACCTTTTTCATAACTAACTCGCACATATCCTTTAGGAGCATTTACTCTAGATAAAATGGTAAGGCCATCCTCATTAATCAAACTAGCCGTATTTAGAGCTGCAAAACTTGTATTTGATACATGCTCAACAGGTTTAAATTGCATAGCACCTGCAGCTAATGTTATTAGTGTAATTAAAGTCGCAATAACTATGAGCAGATTCTTCATATAGGTGTGAACGCAAAAACGTATCCATTTCGTATTGACACCTAAAAAATTAACTTTTGATTATGATATATTGTTACATCCGAAATGAAAGTATAAAAAAAGCCAACTCAATTGAGTTGGCTTTTTTTATTTTAGATTCTTAGACTAGTCTAGGAATGACATGAATTGGTTTATCCTCCAAAATCATCAAATCTTATGTGCTCATCTGGAATACCAAAATCTTCACCCATTTTTTGAACTGCTTGATTCATTAATGGAGGTCCACAGAAATACAATTCAATATCTTCTGGTGCTTCATGATGATTTAAGTAATTATCGATAACACAATTATGAATAAAACCGACAAAACCGTCACCAGCTTCATCATGAATATCTTTTTTAATTTTCCAATTATCTTGTTCCATTGGTTCAGACAATGCTAAGTAAAATTTAAAGTTTGGAAAATCTTTTTCCAATGCTCTAAAGTAATGGATGTAAAACAATTCCGCTTTAGAACGACCTCCATACCAATATGTAACTTTACGTCCAGTTTTAAGAGTTCTAAATAATTCATATAAATGGGAACGCATTGGAGCCATTCCTGCTCCACCACCAACGTATAACATTTCAGAATCAGACTCATTAATAAAGAATTCTCCATAAGGTCCAGAAATAATAACCTTATCACCAATTTTTTGATTAAAGATATAAGATGATGCTACACCTGGATTAACATCCATCCATCCACCTTTGGCGCGATCAAAAGGAGGCGTTGCAACACGAACATTAAGCATGATTTTTCTTCCTTCAGCAGGATAAGAAGCCATAGAATACGCTCTTTCCACGAGTTCTTCATTTTTCATAACTAAAGGCCACAAACCAAACTTTTCCCAATCAGCTTTAAATTTATCTGGTTCACCTGGATGATCTTCTGGATGTGCAGATACGTCCATATCTGAATATTTTATTTCGCAATTAGGAATTTCAATTTGTATATATCCACCTGCTTTATAATTCATATCTTCAGGAATTTCAACAACAAATTCCTTAATAAACGTCGCTACGTTATAATTTGAAACTACAGTTGCTTCCCATTTTTTAATTCCGAATACTTCTTCAGGAATTGTGATTTCCATATTCTGCTTCACTTTCACCTGACAAGATAAACGTGCACCATGAGCTAGCTCTTTTCTACTAAAATGAGGTATCTCTGTAGGCAATGCTTCACCACCTCCAGAAAGGACGTGACATTCACACTGAATACATGTACCACCACCACCACAAGCAGATGGTAAAAATATTTTTTCAGCACCTAAAGTTGTTAATAAAGTACTTCCAGATGCTACTTCTATTTCACGTTCACCATTAATCAAGATTTTCACTGGACCAGATGGTGATAATTTTTGTTTTACAAATAATAACAACGACACTAGCACTAATGTTACTAATAAAAACGCTGCTACTGTTGCTAAAACGGTTCCTAATGTTCCTGCTGCTAAAATCATACTACTCTTCTATTTTAGTGTTATTAGCTATTTCTATATTGTCTTCAGTTGCATTCACTTGAACTTCAACTGTTGTATCTTCTTTTGTTTCTTCTTCGTCACCTCCAGTTAACATTCCTCCAAAACTCATAAAACCAATTGCCATAAGTCCTGTAATGATAAATGTAATTCCTAATCCTCTTAGTGCAGGTGGTACGTTAGAATATCTTATTTTCTCACGAATAGCAGCAATTGCTAAAATTGCTAAGAACCATCCAATTCCTGATCCAATTCCGTAAGTTGTAGCTAATCCTAATGTTGCAATTTCTCTAGATTGCATAAACAATGAACCTCCTAAAATGGCACAATTCACAGCAATAAGTGGTAAGAAAATACCTAATGAATTATATAATGAAGGAGAGAATTTCTCTACAACAATTTCTACCAGTTGTACCATTGTTGCTATAGTAGCAATAAACATGATAAATGATAAGAAACTTAAATCATAATCTGCATATTCTGCACCTAACCAAGATAAAGCTCCAGGTTGTAATACATATTGATCCAATAACCAGTTTAAAGGCACTGTAATTGCTAATACGAAAATTACTGCAGCTCCAAGACCAACTGCTGTTGATACTTTTTTAGAAACAGCTAGGTAAGAACACATTCCTAAGAATGTAGCAAATACCATGTTGTCTATAAATATCGATTTGAAAAATAATTCTATATGTTCCATATTGTATATTTTGATGAGATTCTGAACTGAATTCAGAATAACAATTCAATTCTTTAATCTTCTACTAATGCTGTATTTCTTGAACGTTGTACCCAAATAATGATTCCAACTACGATTAATGCCATTGGTGATAATAACATAAATCCGTTATTTTCATATCCAAAAGCATATAATCCAGTTTTTTCAATTGGATCTCCTAATACAGGAATTCCTAATAAGGTTCCTGATCCTAAAAGCTCTCTAAAGAATCCAACTATAATTAAAATCACAGCATATCCTAAAGCGTTTCCAATACCATCTAAGAATGATCTCCAAGGCCCATTACCTAAAGCAAACGCTTCGAAACGTCCCATAATGATACAGTTTGTAATAATTAATCCAACGAATACTGAAAGTGTTTTACTTAATTCATAAGCAAAAGCCTTCAATACTAAATCCACAATAATTACTAAAGTAGCCACAACTATAAGTTGTACAATAATTCTAATTTTTGAAGGAATAATGTTTCTCATTAAAGAAATCACCACGTTACCAACACCTAATACAAATAGTACAGATATTGACATTACTATTGATGCTTCTAACTCTGCAGTAATTGCTAAAGCAGAACAAATCCCTAATACCTGAATTGTAATCGGGTTATTATCTGCTAAAGGGTCTTTAATTAAAGCTGCGTCTTTTTTTGAAAGTAAGCCCATACTATTATTGTTTTAGGTTTTTGAAATAAGGCACATAAAGCTTCAAATCGCTTCTAATCATTGCAGAAACACCGTCACCTGTAATAGTTGCTCCAGCAATTGCATCGACCTCATTATCTGTTTTATCATTATTTTTAGGATCTGCGTTACCTTTAGCAACATTAATCCCTTTAAAACTTCCGTTAGACATTAAATGCTCACCAATAAAATCGTCCATAAAGAAACGTTGCTTAATGTTAGCACCTAAACCAGGTGTTTCTCCTTTGTGATCAAAATAAGCACCTTGAACCACCATATTTTCATCCATAGCGACATAAGCCCAAATGGCATCCCAAAGTCCTTTTCCTCTAATTGGAGCGATGTAGTATTTTTTACCTTTTTCGTCTTCTCCAACAAAAAGAGGTAATTGTCTTACACCACCATCTTTAGCTTTAGCTTGCTCCTTTTTCACATCAATTAAGTAAGCTTCATTATTTTCAGTCGCCTGACCATCTGAAGTAACGACCAATTGTTGCTTAATGAATTTCTCAAATAATTGAGGTGCATTATCTGTTGACACAAAGTTTGCACTTGTACCTTCATTTTCATTGACACCCATTGCATAGAGAATATTTTGTTGTTTCTCTAAACGTTGATTTTCTGTAATCGTCGGTTTTAATGAAGACGCTAAATATGCCAATAATGAACCCACTATTAATACCATTACTATGGCAAATATTATGGTATACGAATTTTTATCTGTTCTTTTTTCCATCGTTAAGCTGTTTTAACTTTTAGACGTTTCATTCTTTTCTTTACATTGCCTTGAACCACATAATGGTCAATCGTTGGTGCAAACACATTCATTAACAGAATGGCTAGCATCACACCTTCTGGATAAGCTGGATTAAATACACGTATCATTATGGAAATAAATCCAATTAAAAATCCGTAAATCCATTTTCCTTTATTTGTTTGCGAAGCGGTTACAGGATCTGTAGCCATAAAGACTGTACCAAAGGCAAATCCACCAATTAATAGGTGATGCCAAAATTCGGTACTCATTAAACCGTAAAATTTACTTGATTCAGTAATCCATCCTGAACTTACAACGCCATTAAATATTAATCCCATGACTAAAGCTCCAATAGCTGAAGACAACATGATTCTCCAACTTCCAATCTTTGTAAAGATTAAAAACAATCCAGCTAATAGAATTAAAAGTGTTGAAGTTTCTCCAACTGAACCAGGAATAATTCCGTAGAACATATCCATAACTTCATAACCAACGTCTTTCCCTTGTGCTAATGTTCCTAAAATGGTTTCACCAGAAATGGCATCCAAATTTTCACCAGCTGCAATCATTTGATCACGTTCAACAGCACCATGAACCCAAACTTTATCTCCTGACATCCATGTAGGATATGCGAAGAATAAAAAGGCTCTAATGGTTAATGCAGGGTTTAGAATATTCATTCCTGTACCTCCAAATACTTCTTTTCCGATAACAACACCAAATGCAACTGCAACTGCTAGCATCCATAATGGTGTATCAATTGGTACGATTAAAGGCACTAACATACCTGTTACTAGATACCCTTCTTCGACTTCGTGACTATTTTTCATAGCAAAGAATATCTCAATGGCTAAACCTACTCCATAAGACACGATTACTAACGGAATGACTTTCCAAAAGCCAACTAATAAGTTATCTATCGTCCAAAATGCCGAACTTAAGAACCCTCCAGTTGCTGCTTGAATATCTCCAAAAGCTAAGTGATGTTGATATCCAGCATTATACATTCCGAAGATCAAACAAGGTACCATTGCCATAATGACTGTATTCATGGTACGCTTTAAATCATCAGCTGCTTTAATATGAGTCCCATTATGAGTCGTCTCATTTGGTAAGAATAAAAATGTATGAATTGCAGAAAATGCTGGCAACCATTTTTTATCCTTATTCTTTTGTCTAAAATTATGTAAACTACTTTTTAAACCCATTATCCTATTTCTTTAAGCATTAAGTCTAAACCTTTTCTAATAATATCTTGATGTGGTTGTTTAGACACACAAATAAATTCTGTCAATGCAAAATCTTCAGGTGCAACTTCGTACATTCCTAAAGCTTCCATTTCATCTAAATCTTCATACATACAAGCTTTCAATAATTGCATTGGATACATATCTAATGGAAATACTTTCTCATAAGAACCTGTAACAACAAAAGCACGATGCTCACCGTTTGTATTGGTATTTAAAGCAAATTTCTTCTTAGGTGTTAACCAAGAAAAAGTTAACGCTCTTGATGTTGAAATTTTATTAAAAACGGGCTTATTCCAACCAAATAATTCATAATCATCACCTTCAGGAATTACAGAAATCACATTATCGTAATAGCCTAAACTTCCGTCTGGTTTTAATTGTTTTCCAGATAATACATTACCTGAAATAATACGATCATTACCATCTTTATCTACGCCATTGTCATAAACCATAGTAGCTACTTCACTACCAATTAAAGTTTTGAAATATCTTGGTTTCTTAACTGAAGAACCTGCTAAAGCGACAATACGTTCAGCATTAAATTTCCCAGTTAACAACAATTCACCAATAACAACTAAATCTTGTGCATTGACTGTCCAAACAACTTCACCTTTATTTACAGGATCAATTCTATTGATATGTGTTCCAACATTTCCTGCTGGATGAGGACCAGATACGTTATGAATTGTTGCATCAGACATATTTGCCAATGGCGAATTCTTTGATCCAACACCAATATGAACTTGACCTTCAGTTAATTTTGACAACGCAGAAACAGCAGCCTGTAATTCTGCTTCTTTTCCTTGTAAAACAAAGTCTAAATCTGCTGTTAAAGGTGCTGTTGCATATCCAGAAATGAAAATCGATTTTGGTGATTTTTCAGGATTTGCAATAACATCATAAGGTCTTTGTTTGATAAAAGGCCAGCATCCTGAAGCTAATAAGTGAGCTTTAGTTGTTTTTGCATCTGAACTTGTATTGAATTTCCCAAAATCTTTATATGACTGTGGCTTATCTGCTTGAATTTTAACAGCATCAATACGTCGTTTAGGACCTCTTAATACTTCAATCACAGTTCCAGAAACAGGAGAAACGAACTTTACATCTTCATTTGATTTATCATAAAAGATAACATCACCTGCTTTTAAAGTAGCGCCTTCTTTTGCAATAAGTTTTGGAATAACGCTGTGAAAATCTTCAGGTCTGATAGTGCAGAAATTACTTATAATAGCTTGTTCCACTGATTTCTCAGCTTCGCCTACAAGTTTTATATCTAGACCTTTTTTAATCTTAATGTCTTTTGACATACGCTTTTTATTGAAATTAGTTGTCTAAAAATCGGTGCAAAAATACGAATAAATTGAGTAAAAAAACAGCATATTAGCGAAGTTTGTTGTTTTTATTGATTCTAAATAGAGGAGTTTGAACCCAAAACAACAATTGACAATATTAATTAAGTAAAACGTTGCTATTTAAAATTTTACTGGAATGTAAAATTCAGGAAGATACCACGTGTTTTCATGGTCGCAACATTACTTGTCCAAGGGCTATTTGGATCAACATCTTTAACAATTTCATCATCCATGGCAAACACACCTCTAATTGAAGGCGAAAATTTAAACCATTGATTGTAAAAATCAACTCCGAAGCCTAATTCGTAAAACATTACCTTTTTCTTAGTTCTAAATTGACCAGAACTATTATCATCAGGATTTTCTTGGTTACTTGATAAATTAATCGCTGTTGAAATACCACCAATAATAAAAGGCTTGAAATTGTTAAGTCGTTTTGTAGATATTTTTAATAGAAGTGGAAAATGCACATAAGTAGATTTAACCTCACGTAATAAATCTGAATCATTAAATTCTACTCCAGCAAAATAGCTTGGATCATACATAATATTTCTTTGCGAAATAAAAAGGCCAGGTTCAAATCTTAAATCCAAATATTCACTGATACGCAAGTTAGACACCAATCCAACACTAAAACCTACACTAGTTTCTACAAGTATTTCTTTTAAATCTTGTTCGTAGTTAAATTGAAAATCATAACTATTCATTCCTAAATAAAAACCCCAAGACAAACGCGCTTTATCAAAGTTCTCGTTATTTTTAATTTTCTCTCTACTAAACAATTGCGCAGTCGCAGTTTGCGTGACAATCAATAAGGCTAAGACGACAAATACTCTCTTCATAAATTCACATTATGCTTTGGATGCACTGTAAATAGTTGCAACACCAAAGGTTTGTGGTTGATCTACAACGTTATTAAACCCAATTTTACGTAAAATATTGTTTAATGCTTCACCAAAAGGAAAAACTGAAGCTGATTCGCATAAATATGAATAAGCAGATTGATCTTTTGAGAACACTTTTCCAATAGTAGGCAAAATATATTTAGTATAAAAGTTATACCCTTGTTTAAATGGCGTTTTTGTAGGAAGAGAAGTTTCAAGAATTACAAAAATACCATTAGGCTTTAAAACGCGATAAATTTCGGCTAAACCTTTTTCTAAAGTTTCAAAATTACGCACACCAAAAGCAACTGTTATAGCATCAAATGAATCATTCTCAAAAGGCAAATTTTCAGAATCACCTAAAACCATACTAATTTTATCATCAAAATTCTTGTTGCTAATTTTTTTTCTACCAACGTCCAACATGCCATCACTAATATCTAAACCAACAATTTTAACAGCATTTGTTTTAACCAAACTAATTGCTAAATCTCCTGTTCCTGTTGCAATATCCAAAATATTTTCAGGTTTTGTCTTAGCCACAATATCAACAACTTTATTTCGCCATTTAATATCTATTCCAAATGAAATCACGCGATTTAAACCGTCATATTCTTTAGAAATATTATCAAACATTTGAGCGACCTGTTGCTTTTTATTCAGATCACTATCTTTATATGGTTTTACTTTTGACACCTACGTTTTTTTTGCAAATATAGATAACTATCTTATACTATTTAAGTATTTGTCATACGAATTATAATCAAGCATCATTTCGTTTATTTGAGATAATAATATAGTATATTTGTATGTTATTTCAATACAATTTATTTAATGAAAATAATAATTGCTGGAGCAGGAGAAGTCGGATTTCATTTGGCAAAACTTTTGTCTTACGAATCTCAAGAGATTACACTTATTGATATTGACAGGGAGAATTTAACCTATGCCAATGACCATTTAGACATAAGAGTAATAAAAGGCGATGTAACTTCTATTGCAATCTTAAAGGAGGCTAGAATTAATACATCTGGACTTTTTATAGCTGTAACTTCTTCTGAAACCACTAATATTACAGCTTGTGTACTTGCCAAACAATTAGGCGCTAAACGAACAATTGCCAGAATATCTAATGCAGAGTTTATAAATCATAAAGACGATGTTGGATTTACAAAATTTGGTATTGATGAGCTTATTTCGCCTGAAGCACTTGCAGCATCAGAAATAGAATTGTTATTAAATCAATATGGATTTAATGACACATATTTATTTGAAGAAGGTGCATTAACAATGTTGAGTTTGAGACTATCTAGAACAGCTTCATTTGTTGGCAAAACTGTGAAAGAAGCTGCTCAAGTATTCCCTGAACTCCATTTCATCCCTATTGCTATTCAACGCTTTGGAACACAATATACTATCATACCTAGAGGTGACACTCATTTTAAAGAAGGTGATAAAGTTGTATTTATAACTTCTAAAGGTGGAGATGACGAACTTTTTGAACTTTCAGGACGCGTAAAAGCTGAAGTAAAAAATGTGATGATTCTTGGTGGTAGTAAAATTGGATTTAAAACCACAAGAGATCTTTGCAAAAGCAAATTCAATGTAAAAATTATTGAGAAAGATAAAGATGCAGCTTTTGAACTAGCTGATGAATTACCAAATGCCTTAGTAATTAATGGAGATGGAAGAAATGTAGAACTGTTAGAAGAAGAAAACATTAGTGATATGGATGCTTTCATTTCAGTAACTGGTAATTCTGAAACTAATATCATGTCTTGTTTGGTTGCCAAATCTAAAGGCGTCAAAAAAACGATAGCTTTAGTAGAAAACATGGATTATTACCAATTATCACAATCCATTGGCATTGACACACTTATTAATAAGAAACTTTTAGCAGCAAATAACATCTTTAGATATATTAGAAAAGGTGAAGTTTTAGCAATGACAAAATTGAGCAATATGAACGCTGAATTGTTAGAGTTTGAAGTCAATTCACCAAATTCAAAAATCACAAAAAAACCAATTAAAGATTTAGATTTTCCTCGTTCGGCAATCATTGGAGGAATTATTAGAAATGAAACAGGAATTATTCCTTTAGGTAGTTTCAAAATACAAGAAGGCGACAAAGTTGTAGTCTGCTGCTTACCAAGATCAATAACAAAAGTTGAATCATTTTTCTTCTAAATCATTAATTAAGACTATAGAATTATACAAATGAAACTCAATTTCAAAATCATATTCCATTTTTTCGGATTGTTATTGTTATTCAATGGTGGTTTCATGCTTCTGGCTGCTTTAATAAGTTTTATTTATAAAGATGGAGTTACGATAGAAATTCTATTATCAGGAATATGCATAGTCATCTCTGGAGGCATATTAATGGTGACAACCAAAAACCACAGAAAAGAGCTTAACAAACGTGAAGGCTACCTTGTTGTTTCTTTTGGCTGGATTGTTATGGCATTAACAGGTACACTTCCATATATTTTAACGGAATCAATTCCAAGTTTTACAAACGCATTTTTTGAAACCATGTCTGGCTATACTACAACAGGAGCTTCAATATTAAATGATATTGAAGCTGTACCAGAAGGTGTTTTATTTTGGCGAAGTATGACACACTGGATTGGTGGCATGGGAATTATTGTGCTCGCTATTGCTATCTTACCATTATTAGGAATTGGTGGCATGCAACTTTTCGCTGCCGAAGCTCCTGGTCCAAATGCCGATAAATTACACCCAAGAATTACAGATACTGCAAAACGCTTATGGCTCATTTATTTTGGATATACTGCTGCCGAAACTATTTTACTTCAAGTTGCAGGAATGACCTTTTTTGACGCTATAAATCATTCGATGTGTACTTTATCAACTGGAGGTTTTTCAACTAAAAATGCAAGCGTTGCCTATTGGAACGGACAACCAATTATTCAATATATAATTATAGTTTTTATGTTCTTGGCTGGAACAAACTTTGTATTAAGCTATTTTGCTTTTAAAGGTAAAGTCCAAAAAGCAATACGAGACGAAGAATTCAAACTCTATTTTAAATTTATAGCATTATTTACAATAATCGCCGCACTTATCATTTATTTTAGAGCAGACTTCTCTATATCATCTATTGATCATCCTATGGTGTACGGTAAAGGTGAAGCTTCTATTCGTCACTCTTTATTTCAAGTGATTGCCATAATTACAACAACAGGATTTGTAACAGCAGATTACACGCTATGGACCCCTTTTCTAGTTGTGTTCTTTTTTGGATTAATGTTTTTAGGTGGTTCCGCTGGAAGTACTTCTGGTGGTGTTAAAGTTGTTCGTCATATGATTATGATAAAGAATGGTTTTCTTGAATTTAAACGTGCCTTACATCCAAATGCAATCTTACCTGTACGTTATAACAAAAGAGGTGTTTCTGGAGATATTGTATTTAATATTTTAGGATTCTTTATCCTATATATGCTTTCCTTTATTGTTGGTGCTTTAGTATTTTCTATGCTACAAATCGATTTTGAATCTGCTATCGGACTCTCTGCTTCAAGTCTAGGAAACGTAGGTCCTGCTCTAGGTAATTATGGTCCAGTAAATAATTATGCTGAATTGCCAGCTCTTGGAAAATGGTGGTCAGCATTTTTAATGCTCATTGGTCGATTAGAACTCTTCACTGTTTTAATTTTATTGACTCCTTTTTTCTGGAGAAACAGATAAATTTAAATTTTTTTTCCATTTTAACAATTTCAAAATTCATTAGTATTTATAGGTGAATCGAGAATTTAACACTTGGTTTTTAATGATTTAGAACACCCTTCACTGTAACATTTATTTGAATTGTACGTCTTATTTGTATAACCATTAATAATCAATCATCATGGAATTAACAATCACACAAGAATTAGAACCGTTACCCATACATAACTTAGAATCAGGATTTGAAACACCAATAGGTTTATTAAATTCAAACTATAAAAAAGTTATAAAATGCAATTTTAACAACTACAATTCAAAGTCAATCTTTGGTATTAAGCGAGGCGTAAAAAGCAGACGATATCAATTTACTTCTAGTATTGAAACCCTTTTAAAAGTGTCTGTTTTTGTAATTATCTTAGCAGTTATTATATAATACTGCCTTACAATTAGTCCTTTTAACTGGTACGATTGAGCACATACTCAAAACCTATCTTTTACATTCAGAATTAATGCCATTTCGATTAGTGATTTACGACATCGAAATGCATTATATACTCTAATTACAACGTATTACTTCTGAAGTAATTCAGAACAAAAAAAAGATATCATGGGCTCAATCTCATCAATGAATGCTACGATAAATAACAATAGAAAACTTTTAAAAAACGGAAAACGCAAACCATTTACAAAAATGAATGGAGCTTCGAGTAAAAAGAAAGGTTACAAGCCTTATGTTTTTCCTCAAATTGAACCTCATAAGCTAAGAAGAATTCGTATAAAAGTTAAAAAAGAAAATCGAAAACTTTTAATTAAGAAACTAATAACTGCAACAATTATCCTTTTAGGAATAACCTATTGGGTTTGGAACATATAAAATGAATACTACAGAAAAATCAAAAACAACTTTAGTTGTTGGCGCTAGTGGAGCAACAGGTAAAGAATTAGTTAACCAATTACTAAATCTTGATCAAAATGTCAAGATTATTGTAAGATCAAAAAGCAGAATACCAAGTACTTGGAAAGCCAATTCTAAAATTTCAATTATAGAAAACAGCATCTTAAATCTCTCTGATTTGCAAATGCAAGATTATGTAAAAGATTGTGATGCAATTGCATCCTGTCTTGGTCATAATCTTACTTTTAAAGGCATATATGGTCATCCAAGAAGACTTGTAACTGATGCCACAAAAAAACTTGTTAATGCTAGCATTCATCACAAAAACAAAAAACCTATAAAGTTTGTATTAATGAATACAAGTGGTAATAGTAATCGTGATTTAAATGAATCTGTACCCTTTTCTCAAAAATGTGTTATCGCACTTTTAAGGCTACTATTGCCTCCACATGTAGATAATGAGAAAGCAGCAGATTATTTAAGAACCGAAAATAGGTCCAAATCATAAACACATTGAATGGGTTGCAGTTAGACCTGATGGTTTATCAAACGAAGAAAACGTTAGTGAATATAAAACTTACCAATCACCAATTAGAAATCCTATTTTTAATGCAGGAAAAGTAAGTCGAATAAATGTAGCTCATTTTATGGCTAAATTAATAGATTCAGATAAAGAATGGCAAAAATGGAAAGGTCAAATGCCAGTTATTTACAATAAAGACGCTTAGAATATATTACGCTAATGCTGATTTTATTCTCTTAACTGCTTCAATAATTTGCTCTTGTGATGCTGCATAAGATATTCTGATACAATTAGGGTTCCCAAAAGCGTCACCAGTTACTGTTGCAACGTTAGCAAATTCTAATAAAAACAAAGATAATTCTGTAGCATTATGAATTGTTTTTCCATGTATTGTTTTCCCGAAGTAATAAGACACATCTGGAAACACATAAAAAGCACCTTCAGGCACATTAGTTTTAAACCCTTCAATATCGTTAAGTAAACCTAAAATAAGTTCACGTCTTACTTTAAATTCATCAATCATGAATTGCACTCTTGATGGCGATTCATTTAGAGCAGTAATTACGGCTCTCTGAGCAATACAATTTGCTCCACTTGTTACTTGACCTTGCATCTTGTTACAAGCACGAGCAATTTCAGTTGGAGCTCCAATATAACCAATTCTCCAGCCCGTCATTGCAAATGCTTTAGAAACGCCATTTACAGTTACTGTTCTGTCAAACATATCTTCAAATTGAGCCATACTCGCATGACCTCCAATAAAGTTAATATGTTCGTAAATTTCATCAGACACCACAATAATATTTGGATATTTTTGTAATACATCAGCCAAAGCTCTGAGTTCTTCTTTACTATAAACAGAACCACTAGGATTACAAGGAGAACTGTACCAAATCATTTTAGTTTTAGGAGTAATAGCAGCTTCTAATTGCTCAGGCGTCAATTTAAAATCGTTTTCAATAGACGTTGCCACTTCAACTGGAACGCCTTCATTTAATTTAACAATATCACTATAACTCACCCAATAAGGGCAAGGTAAAATCACCTCATCACCTTTATTTAACATCACTGCTGCAACATTTGCTAAGGCTTGTTTTGCTCCAGTAGAGACCACTATTTGTGGCAATGTATAATCAAGATGATTATCTCTTTTAAATTTTGTAATTATAGCTTGCTTTAACTCGACATAACCATCAACAGGAGTGTAAGAATTATAATTTTCATCAATAGCTTGTTTAGCTGCGTCTTTAATGAAATCTGGAGTATTAAAATCTGGTTCTCCAAGACTTAAACCGATAATATCTTTTCCTTCTGCTTTTAGCTCTCTAGCTTTTGCTGCCATAGCTAAAGTTGCAGAAGTAGACATATTTAAAACTCTTTCTGAAAGTAAGCTCATTATGTATTTGTGATTATTTTAAAACTAGAAATTGCATTAGGCCATAGTAGGCTTTCTCCCTAATTCTTTTAATTGTTGATAATGTTCCGAAATAGCAGTCCAAATAGAATTGTATTCGTTGTAAGGCAAACTAAATTCATGAGCAGTTTCTCTTACAATTTTTGCTATATTCTTATAATGAACATGACTAATGTTTGAGAATAAATGATGTTCAACTTGTCTATTTAAACCACCAGTATAAAATTCTACTATCCAACTTTTAGGAGAAAAATTAGAAGTCGTAAATAATTGGTGAATAGCCCAAGTATTTTTCATAGTTCCATTTTCATCTGGTAAAGGCATTTCAGTATTTGGCATGACATGCGCTAATTGAAAAATCACACTTAGAATAATTCCAGCCGTATAATGCATAATTAGAAACCCGATTAAAACTTGCCACCAAGCGTAACCTAAAACTATTGGCAATACCACCCAAATTGAATAATATAATATCTTACCGATAATCAATTTCGTCCATTGAGTCGCAGGATTTGGAAAATCGCCATAAGACAACTTTCTTTTTAAGTACACATATGTTTGCTTAAAATCTGTTGTTATTGCCCAATTAACGGTTAACAAACCATATAATAAAAAGGCATAATATTTTTGATACTTATGAACTTTTAACCATTTAGAATGTTTAGAAAAACGAATGATTCTACCAGCATCAATATCTTCATCATGTCCTTGAATATTAGTATATGTATGATGTAACACATTGTGTTGTACTTTCCAATTATAATCGTTTCCAGCTAAAATATGTATGCTACTTCCCATTAATCTATTAACCCATTTTTTACTAGAAAAAGAGCCATGATTAGCATCGTGCATAACATTCATTCCTACACCAGCCATACCTACACCAATAACCATCATGCAAATAACGAGTACCCAAGTTGGCAAATCAACAGTTAGTAATAAAACTAATGGGCCGAGTAATAATGTAAACATTATTATAGCTTTTATATACAATTTCCAGTTTCCTGTTTTCTTAATGTTATTATCTTTAAAGTAAGCATTTACGCGCTTGTTTAAAGTTCTAAAAAACTTTGCAGAATCAGTTCTAGAAAACGTTAATGTTTGCTTTGTCATAGTATTGATATTTTAGTACTAACGTAAAATTATTAGCCTTCGTATGATGTGGCAAATATAAATAATTAAAGCTGTCGTAATGCTAATATTATCGTAAAAATATCCACATAAAAATGCATATTTTTGTTGAAAATTATAAACGATGCAACTCTTAAAACAATATTTTCCAGATTTAACTGACATACAATTACAACAGTTTGAATTATTAGAAACCTTATATAAAGATTGGAACCTAAAAATCAATGTCGTATCGCGAAAAGATATCGATGAATTATACCTACGTCATGTATTGCATTCGCTTGGCATCGCAAAAGTAACCTCTTTTTTACCTGATTCGAAAGTTTTAGATGTTGGTACTGGTGGAGGTTTTCCTGGAATTCCTCTAGCTATTTTATATCCTGAAACTCAATTTCATTTGGTGGACAGTATTGCAAAAAAACTAAAAGTAGTTAATGAAGTTGTTGAAGGATTAGGATTAACTAATGTAAAAACAACACATGATCGCGTTGAAAATATTGACGATCAATTTGATTTTATAGTCAGTAGAGCTGTTGCTGTAATGCCAACTTTTGTACATTGGGTAAAAGGAAAAATCGCTAAAGAGCAAAAGCACGAACTTAAAAATGGAATACTTTATTTAAAAGGTGGTGACCTAACAGAAGAATTAGAAACCTATAGAACTGCTACAATTTATAACCTCAGCGATTATTATCGTGAAGACTTTTTCGACACAAAAAAAGTGGTACACTTACCTTTAAAATTTAGAGGTTAAAAAAAAGCTCCATTTTTAAAATGGAGCTTTTTTTTAAAATTATTTCTTTTAGAAAGAAGTTGATATACTTAATGAGAATCCCGTATTTTCTGGGACTAATCGACAAACTCCACCAACGCAAACCAATCCACCACGTTGTCTACCATAACTTGCCATCACTCGAGTTGCTCCTTTTGTAAAACTTCCACCAAAGGTATAATAATGAATTTGATTGTCTTCATCTGGATTGCCATAATTCCATAGGTCATTTGCAAATAAACTCAACCTACTGTTAAAATTATACTCTAAAGTTCCTCCTGACCAGTTTTTAGCTCTCTCAGATGTTTTATCATCAGAAGACAAATGTGAAAGTTCTAATCTTAATGATTTACCTTTTCCAAATTTACGAGTTACTTCACCTACAACTGCAGTTGCATTAACTTCTCCTGATCTATCTTCTACATATTGTGCATTATAATATGTGTTTACTACAGAAAAAATAGTCGACCACTTAGGCGACCATTTCTTTTTAATATCTAAACTAAATTCTTCAAAGTATTTCTCTCCAAATCCAAAAAGATCAGTATCTTCATAAGTACGATCAACTGAATCAAAATCACTTTTTAGACCAGACCATGTTGCAAAATTAAAAGCTAACTTTGTTCCATATTTCCCTCCTAATGTCGATCCTTTTTTGATGTTATAAAAAACGTCTACTTGACCTCCAATTTCTCCAGATTTAAATTGTGGATTAAAGGTTAATTTAGGTTGAGCTTGATACACGTAAATATTCGTCACTCCATAATCATGTTGTTTCGTCAATCCTGGAATAAAGTTGATATAGTTTTGATTAAACACATTTCCAGATTCATCTCTTTCCGAGAAAAATGCCATGTTTTCCATACGTCTAAACGTTGCATCGATTCCCAAACCAGACTTAGCATACCCAACATTAAAAAGTATGGCGTTACCATCAAAATATTTATCTTCAATAATATTTCCCAATTCTGAATACACATCTTCTCCTTTAACAATATATTCAATAGAACTATACATATTTCCTTCAGCTAATCCTAAACGAAAAGAATAAGAACTCGTAAGCGATTCAAAATCTGAATTTTTAATATCTAGATCTTCATCTCTGCCAACATAACTAAAACCAAAATCTAAACCAGTAGATTCAAATTTAAATACACTTGAAAGGTCAACTTCTGTATTAAAGGCATAAATCGTACCATCTGACACTTCAAAACCATCGCGTTGCCTTCCATAAATTGCCGAAAATTCGAGTGCTTTTGTTGGACTATATTTAACATTAGCGCCTCTTATGGAGTTATTAATTCCTAATTGTCTGTCTTCCCAAGAACGCAATATCAAACCGCTTCCAAATTGTTCGTAGAAATGTCCAAGTGTAACTTGTATTTTTTCATTACGATATCCTAAAGCAAATGTTCCTATATCTGTTTCTACATATTTAGGATAAAAATTTAAAATGGCATTTGGTTCATAGGACTCAACTTGCACATGTGCAAAAAAGTTTTTGTAATCGTAATTTAATCTCAAGTAGTTATTTGATCTAAAATTATCTTCTTCTGTAAAATCTCCAGTTTTAGAATCATCAACATAGTACTGTGAGTTAGATTCAATTCCTCCACTTAATTTTCCGTAATCTTTCTTTACTTCATCTTGAGCGAAAAGAAAACTTGGAGTACAAAGAATTATGGCTATTAACTTGTATCGATTCATTTAGTTGTAAATTAGGTTTTTGATAGTAACAATTATTTTGAAAACTCTAAAATCTTCTCATAAAGTTCATCTTCGCTTCCAGGTGTATATCCTGAATGCCTGAATAAGATTTTATTATTTTTAACCAACAAAGTTAACGGAATAGTTGGCGCGTTTAACTGTCTTTTCAAATCACTATTTGTATCAAGCAAAATTTCATAACTCCAATCTTTACCACTAACTAATGGCTTAACTCTTTTCACAGTTCTAGCATCATCAACAGATATTGCATAAAGTTTAACATTAGTTTCCTCAACCCACTCTTCGTATACATCACTTATTGCATCAAGTTCATTTTTACAAGGCACACACCAAGTTGCCCACAAAGAAACAATTACGAGTTGATCATCTTTAGAGATGTCTTCTAAACTTATATTATCACCATTTAAATTTTCAATCTGCATTTTTGGAAGTACATCTTGAGCAATAGCAGATATAGAACATATTAATACAAATAATAAAGTAGTAAGAGTTTTCATGTTTTGTGTATTTATCATTTTATTTGAACAAAGTTAATTTTTTTTTAAAAACTGTATAATTTTAATTGGGTTTTTAAAATCTACATATCAATTTCGTTAAAAATTTAAAATATATCTTTATATTCGTGCTTCTTAAATTTTTAACATATAATACAATCTTATTTATTATGAAAATCAAAAACCTTACCAAGTTTTTTCTTTTTGTTGCTGTAGCTGTTATGTCTTCTTGTAGTTCTTCAAGTGATGATGGCAATGGAGGCAATGGAAACGGATTAAATGCTATTACAGTCTCTGCAAGTTCTCAATATGTAGATTTTGGAACAGAAATCACTTTTACAGTTACCACCAACAAAGGTGATGACGTAACTTCAGAAGCTATAATTCTTGTTGACGACCAAGGCATTACTGGAAATGCTTTCACTGCAACTTCTACGGGTCAATACAATGTAACAGCTACCTATGAAGATTTAACAAGTGCAGCTGTAACAGTTACTGTTTTACCTGTCATTGTTTCAATTGAAATAAGATCAGCAAACACAGTTTATAACTTAGGAGAGCGAATTGATTTTCAAGTTATCGCTTTAGATAACGATGGAGGAGAAACAGATGTGACTGGAGGTTCAACAGTTGCAATTGATGGTACTGAATCATTTAGTGGTGCTAGTTATGTACCTGGATCTGCAGGAACTTTAGATGCAGACGCAACATTTAATGAGTTTACCTCTAATATTATAACAGTATCAGTTGAAGATAATGCTTCTACACCTGCTTCATATGATCAAAAAGCATTAATTGAAGATTATACTGGAACATGGTGTGGATGGTGCCCAAGAGTATCTTATGGTATCGAATTAGCACAACAAGCTACAGCTAAAGTAGCAGTAGTAGCTGTTCACTCTGGAGATCAAATGTCTAACTCTTATGGCAATGCTCTAATTGGTGCTTTTAACCCTGGAGGTAGCTACCCAACGGCAATTGTAAATAGAGATGTTGAATGGACATATCCTGAACCAAATAACATAGGTCAAATTACTACAGCAGCATCAGGCACTAATTCTACTGGATTATCTATTGTTACTGCTCGAAAAGGAAGCAATTTATCATTAATGGTAAATGCTGGATTTGGTCAAAATCTCTCAGGAGCTAAACTTGTTGTTTTATTACTTGAAAATGGTCTAATCTACGATCAAGAAAACTATACTTCTTACTATAATGGTGATGATGTTCTTAATAATTTTGTTCATGATCACGTATTACGTTATGCTTTTACTAATCCATTAGGAGATGCTATTCCAGCAGGAGAAATGGTAGCAGGTAACACTTACAGAATGAAATATGATTTCACGATGCCTACTAACATAATAACTAATGCCTTAAGAACTGAAGTTGTAGCGATGGTAGTTGATTCAAATAATAAAATTATAAATGTAACTAAGGTTAATGTTGGAAATAACGTTGACTTTTAATTACAATTTAAATACACATAAAAAAAGTCTGGATACGTATCCAGACTTTTTTTATAACCTATAACTTCTTTTTATAAAGAATACATAAAAGAGTTTCTTAGGTATATTCATAAAAAAGACTGAACAAAATGCTCAGTCTTTTTTATTTTGATGTTAACAATTTATTTCACAATTATTTTTGTTCTATACTTTAAATTGTTTTTTGCTACCACATTCATAACATATAATCCTGAATCTAAGTTTAATGGCATTACAGTTCTACCTGAAAGAGAATTGAAAGTATTACTATAAACTATTTTACCTGTAATATCAACTATTACAACAGTTGCTTGATCGATTGGATTACCTGTGATGATGACAAGTTCATTATCGATTGGGTTTTGACCAATCTTTATTAAATTTTCGCTTTCAAATGCTGAATTAGATAATGTTTCAGGTATAATTTCACTCAAAGCAAAAGCTACATTCTGTTCCGTTAGTTGAACATGATTTTCATTATCATCTGGCATATACCAATTTACAAAAGGCGTTTCATTTAAAGTATCGCCATTAGTCCCTGGATCTCCAAGATCAATATTATGATACCAATTAATTTCACCATCTGGAGACGAATCTAAAGCCATTCCACTTACAGAAGGAATAAAACTAAATTTATCTATTTGTAAGGATGTAAGAAAACTATCAATTATTGGGTCACCTCCTAAACCATTGGTAAATCCACCAAGGTCAAACAATCCACCTGATGCAGCATCAACACCATCAGAAAATATTGGTGCTTGAGCTTCAACTTCTACATCAACTAATGTTATAAAACCAAAAACAAGGAAACCTTCAACAAAAACTTTACTTATCAATTGTGATCCATCTACAGTAGCTGGTGTGAAATTAATATTAATGTCTGCAGTTGTATCAGGCAAAGGAGATGTCGGAATTTCTAAATTTTGAATATCAAGTACAGTAAAACCAGGAGTTACATTTGTACTAGCTGTAGATTGATATGGAGTACCAATACCACTTCCATTAATAATAGATACATTTCTAGTTGTTTCTGGAAACCCTGAATTGGTTAGCGCATTGATATTTGTTTCAAAAACACCTCGATAAGGATGTGCTTCTGGCAATAGTTTTGCAGCATCAAACTCAAATTCACTTCCATCAACTAAATGTGATTCAAAATGATCTACAAGAAGTTGTCTAGCCGCTGAAGACTTCAGCAAACCATTAACAATCGGTTGAAGTGCTGTCACGTTCAAACCATCTCCTAAACCAAACCCTAAAAAGTTAAATTGATGCTGAAACCCTAAAGGCACATTAGCACCATGATGTGGAGAATCAAAAGAGATCCAAAGCCTTGTTTCATGATCAAGACTCTGGTTTTCCATATAATTTAATGCAAATCTAGAAATTAATCCTCCCATACTTGGTCCAATAATTACCAATTCCTCATCGCCTTGCTTATCTGTATTTAAAGTATTGATTAAATCGACCAAGAGCATAGCATTTCGTTCCATAAAATCTGCTCCTCCATCAATAAATGTACTTCCAGCAGGATAATCAATTTCATCAATAATCATATCACCATTAGTATCAGCAACATCATCTATATTCAATAATGTGTTATCACTTAATCTTAAATAAGACGGAAAATTTAAAACCACAACATCAAAACCTTCTGCCCTAACCAAGTCTCCTAAATTTTGGTTACCACCTGAGCCATTGAAATCTAATAAACTATAAAGCCCAGGGACTGTTCTTCCATCTCCAGGATCAAAACCATCAACAAGAATAATTGGTTTATCTAAAACACCGTTATCGGTATCTAAATAAATTTCATATTCACCAAGACCAGCGAAACTAGTGACTCCGGAATAGCCGGATAAATCTGGAACAATTGCAGATTCAAATTCTACAACTTGCGCATTTGTTAAAAAGGGTAATACCAATAAAATCCAAGCGTATTTTTTTATCATAATGACATAATTTAAGTTATGCTTACAATATACGAAGTTTAATTATTTGTTTTTTAAGGATTTATAATTAAATACAATAAAAAAATCCTCTAACGGTATATGTTGAGGATTTTTTTAGCTTCAATAAGTGTTCAATAAGTGTATTCTTAACCTAAAAATGGATAACGATAATCTGTAGGTGTAACAAATGTTTCTTTAATCATTCGCGGAGACACCCAACGTAATAAGTTAAGTGCACTACCAGCTTTATCATTGGTACCTGAGGCTCTAGCTCCTCCAAAAGGTTGCTGACCTACAACAGCACCTGTTGGCTTATCGTTTATATAGAAGTTTCCAGCACAATTTTGTAAGGCTTTTGTTGCTTCTTGAATAGCATACCTATCTGTTGATAAAATCGCACCAGTTAGAGCATATTCGCTTGTTTCATCTACTAATTTTAGAGTTTCTGAATATTGATTTTCATCATATACATATATTGTAATTACTGGTCCAAATAACTCGGTACACATTGTTGTATAGTTTGGGTTATTTGTAACAATCACTGTAGGTTCAATAAAGTAACCTTTGCTTTTATCATAATTTCCACCAACAATAATTTCAGCATCTGCATCGGCTTTAGCTTGATCAATGTATTTCGCTAATTTATCAAAAGAACCTTCATGAATTACTGCGGTAACAAAGTTTTCTAAATCTGCAGGAGATCCCATTTTGAAAGACTTCACATCTGCTACAACTTGACTTTTAACGTCTTCCCAAATATTTGATGGTACGTAAGCACGTGAGGCTGCACTACATTTCTGACCTTGAAATTCAAAAGCACCTCTAGAAATTGCAGTCGCAACTTGTTTTGGGTTTGCCGATTTGTGTGCTACTATAAAATCTTTCCCTCCTGTTTCACCAACAATTCTAGGGTAGGTTTTATAGTTGTGAATATTATTTCCTATTTTTTTCCAAAGCTCCTTAAATATAAAAGTAGAACCTGTAAAATGTAAACCTGAAAAATCAGGACTATCCATTACTGTATCAGTAATCATAACTGGATCACCAAATACAACATTAATTACTCCTGGAGGAACACCTGCTTCTTCAAAAACATCCATAATTATTTTAGCAGAAAATATCTGACTATCACTAGGTTTCCATACTACAACATTGCCCATCATGGCCATACAGGCAGGAAGATTGGCTGCAATTGCTGTAAAATTAAATGGAGTTACTGCATATACAAAACCTTCAAGTGGACGATATTCTAATCGGTTCCAAGCATCACTTGTACTATCTGGTTGCTCATGATAAATGTCTGTCATAAATTGCACATTAAAACGCAAGAAATCTATCAACTCACATGAGGCATCAATTTCTGCCTGATGCACTGTTTTAGATTGCGCAATCATTGTTGCTGCGTTTATTTTTGCTCTGTAAGGGCCAGCAATTAATTCGGCTGCTTTTAAAAAAATACCTGCACGTTGTTCCCATGGTAATTCTGCCCATTCAGTTCTTGCTTCTAAAGCCGTAGAAATAGCGTCATCAATATGAGATTTTTCAGCTAAATGATAATTACCAACAACGTGTTGATGATCATGAGGTGCTGACATGGTTTTTGTGTTTCCTGTCGATACATTTTCACCATTAATGTACATAGGCACATCAATTTTTGAATTCCACATAGTGCTATAAGCCTCTAATACAGCTGCGCGTTCTGGTGAACCTGGAGCATATGACTTAACAGGTTCATTTATAGCCACTGGCACATTAAAAAATCCTTTTCCCATTTTATATTTTGATTAAAAATTGGTTATTGTTTTGAAGTTGCAAAGGTACAATTTTTTGATAACTAATGAGTTTAGCAACTATTAAATGGAAGTTAAAAAAATGCATAATTTTTTGTAAGTTGCTTGCTTTAATTCTGAAATGAACGACGCATTTATTATTACACTTGCTTATCCTGAAACCATAGTGACTCACGCTGAAGAATGGTACTCCCCTTTTCTTAGATTTTTGTTTGTTGGAAACAAGACACATGTAAGAGCTGGACATGCAGCTTTAGTTTTAATTGATAAATCTACTGGTGTTTTAGAAT
Organism: Psychroserpens ponticola; assembly: GCF_023556315.2. Taxonomy (NCBI): domain Bacteria; kingdom Pseudomonadati; phylum Bacteroidota; class Flavobacteriia; order Flavobacteriales; family Flavobacteriaceae; genus Psychroserpens; species Psychroserpens ponticola. The sequence goes on from NZ_CP116221.1 coordinate 3,073,800, forward strand.
ATTTTGATTTTGGAAGATATACGACATCTTTAGGCCATGGTAGAGTTAGAGGTCGAGACACTGATTTCGAGCTACATATTCCTATTGTTCCACAAATTGAAAACAATCAAATTGCAAATCTTGATGACATTTTAAAATTTTTAGCGTCACATCCAAAACTCACTCATGGAGAGGGAAATCTATATGCTTCCGTTTGTAATGCCATAGATTATCAAAAAGCGAAACAGTATATAACTACAATTCAAAATCAAGGATTTATTCGTTATGCTGCATTTATAAAGAATGCTTCCAATTGTTCACGTTTTGTAACTGACACTTTAATTACGAGTGTTACTGATGCTTCCATCAAATCTAATCTTATTAAATCAAAATGGTTTACTCCAAGTACTATCGGAAATGTTGTTCTTTCTGACACAGAAAACCATGTTTATATCGTATCTGAGTCTCGTCAAATTTCAAAATTTAATTCAACTGTTAGAAAAGAAAATAGACGACTGTTTTTAGATGTTCTAAAAGGATACATCCCAAATGTAGTTGGATCACTTGAACCAAAACACAATACGATTATAAAAAATCATGCACAATGGTTAAGTGGCATTGGATCGGGAGCTTGGTTTGAACTTTATGATTTGAATCACCAAACTGAATTTCGTTTCAGAAGAATTTCACCATATGGGAACATTGACTGTGATGGAATTTACATGATAGATTCTGAAGGGTTTGATATTTCAACTAACTATGAATTCATACATTATTCAAATTGTCAATATTTTCACATTATGCAGAATAATGCCACGTATAGATTTAAATTTTTGAAAAAATATAATGACTAGTTAAGCGCAAATGGCGCACTTAATTTAAATGAAGGAATAATCACTTTAAATTTATTGGTATTCGTAAAGTTAACCATATTGTAATGTCCTTGCATTGCACCAAATGGTGAAGTAAGTAAGCATCCAGAATTGTATGTATGAGATTCACCAGGTTTTAAAACAGGTTTTTTTCCTATAACGCCTTCACCTTCAATAATCTCAACATTATTAAGTGCATCTAACACTTTCCAATATCTAGAATTTAATTGTACAGAATCTTTACTTTGATTTTCTATGGTAACTTTATATCCAAACGCGAAATGCACTTTATAATTTTTATAAAATGTGCCTTCGAAAGTTGTTTCGACAGAAATTTTTATACCACTAGTAACTTGTTGTACCATTAAAATAATTAAAATTAAGTTTGTAAAAATAGCTAAATTCTGACATAATATCTGAGTTTATTTCTAATTATGCAAAAATTTAACACAAGAAACTACTTTTTTGTATCACACTAAAAATCTTCCGAAGCAACAAATGCTTCTAAAGTTTTGAAAAATGCAACAATATCTTTTTCTTCAACTTGCGTATTAATAGTCACTAATCTAACAAATGTATCCTCTCTAAATGTGCCATAGCCAACCATTAATTTTGAATGCTCATAGAGCTTAGTACACAAGGTTTTCGCTGAAACACCTTTATAGTTAAAACATACAGAAATAGAATCGTCAAAACTGTACAATGTATAATTTGGATTTGATTTTATATAATGTCTAGCAAAATCTGCAAGCTTGAATTGATGGTCTACAATTTTTTCAAGTCCAAGGTTTCCAACAGACTTCCAGAGTGTCCAAAGTTTTAAGGCATCGTTACGTCGACCACATTGAAGTGAGGTCTTACCTAAATTAAAAGCATCATCATCTGTTTGATAGAGATAATCGGCATCATTTGAAAACGATTGGTATAAGTGTTTTTTATTTTTAGTTACGATAATTGAACATCCCAAAGGTGTACCTAACATCTTATGGGCATTTAAACTAAATGAATCTGTTAACTCAATACCTTCTACTAAATGTTGATATTGTTTACTAAAAATAACGGAGCCACAATAAGCACCATCTAAATGCAACCAAAGGTTATGAGTTTTACAAACCTTACTGATGCTCACAACATGATCAAAAGCACCTAAAACAGTAGTTCCTGCAGTCGCATTTACAAAGAATGGATGATAACCTTTGTTAATATCATTTTGAATTTGAACTGCTAAATCTTCAGTCAACATTTCACCTTTAGCATTTGTTTTTACAGACCTTACTTGTTGTCTTCCAATACCAGCAAAAGATGCATTTTTAGTCACTGAATAATGAGATGCATCTGAAGTATATGCTATTAATCTCTTAGACACACCTTCATTTCTTATTGAAGCATCAAAAGCATCTCTAGCCATTAACATTGCCATATAATTACTCATTGAACCTCCAGGTGCTAGTGTACCATCACTCTCATTACCATAACCTATGCGATTACAAATTTGTTGCAATATTACTTTTTCGATGCCAACTTGAACTCCAGCAACTTTATATGTGTACATGCTATTATTAAGCATTACAGCCAATAAATCTCCTAAAGTCGCTCTAGAGATTCTTCCACCAAACAACTGATTAAAAAAAGCTTTTGAGGCTGTTTTGGGAGTGCTTTTCACAATATCTTTTAACGTATTTTTAAAGGCATCATCAATTGTAGGTTCGTCTCTAAGCTCTAGATCTATAGTATTATAAAGTGTTTTGGCATCAATAGGTACTGCAACAGGATTGTTTGTTTCTTCAGAAATTAAAAACTCAGCGAGTTCAATAAACAATTTTAAGTCGTTATGCATAAGTGGTTTTGGTTCTCTAATTTTTGGCTTTGTGTAAATTTATTCCTATTTTCTCAAATTATTATAACAATCTCTTTCTAATTTATTTTTAGCTTATTGAAATCGCCAGAAAACATTCAAGAATTAATACAACTGTTGTCGGAAACCACAAAATCGCATTACAATTCAATATTGAATAATTTTGATTTTAACACCATAGAATTTCAAGATTTCGAGAGTTGGTCATCAAAAAAATACACTCGAAATTGCTTGTATAAAGATTCACAATTTGAATTGCTTTTATTGTGTTGGAATGAAGGTCAAGAGACTTCAATACATGGTCATGATGGTGAAGATTGTTGGGTATATTTATTACATGGAGAAATGGAAGAAGTTTTTTATTCATTAGACGATTCTAATTACCTAGTAGAAGAACGGTCGCAAAATATCTTACCTCAACAGTTATCATTTATGAATGATAGAATTGGTTTTCATAAATTAAGAAATCGATTTAATGGAAAGTCTATGAGTTTGCATTTATACGCAAAACCAATTGAACAGTGTCGTTTTTATTGTGAAACTTCAGAACAATTCATTGAAAAAAAACTAAAATATGACACGCATAAAGAGTTGATATTTGGTGTTACTTGCAAGCTAATATGAACCCAATTTCAAATTTAATTGACAAAATAAACAGCCAACAACTTTGGGATAGAGAAATCGAATTAGAACGCAATGAATATTTAAAGGTAAAAGGAAGTATTGACACAAATATTTATTTGGTAAAAAGTGGGAGCCTAAGAATATTTGTAGTTGATGAATTCGAAGAACATACAATAAGATTTGGTTATAAGGACAACTTAATAGCCTCTCTAGATTCTTTTTTAAATGAAAAACCTTCAGACTTCTATATTCAAGCGTTAAAAAGAACTCATGTTAAAATCATCAATAAGAAAAAGTATAAATCCTTCATCGAATCATCATCAGAAAATAAAGAAATATGGCTTTCTATTTTAGAGAGTTTCGTTTTGCAGCAAATGGAAAGAGAAAGAGATATTCTTACATCATCTCCAATTGAACGATACAAAAGAGTATTGGAACGAAGTCCTCAGCTATTTCAAGAAGTACCAAATAAATATATTGCTTCGTATTTAAGAATGACACCTGAAACACTTTCTAGAATTAAAAAATCTTAATTTCAATCAATTTTTTTAAAAAATTATCTATTGATATTTGTCATAAAATAAATATAATGGCATTAGCAACTGAAAAATTATTACAAAACTTATTAGAGATTACTCGTGAGAACTTAAACAGCGTAGAACAATTAAAAAAGCAACCTCTTGATTCTCTCAATTGGAAACAAGACTCTGAAAGTTGGAGTGCATTAGAATGCATTGAACATCTAAATTGGTATGGAGATTTCTATATTCCAGAAATAACAAACAAAATAAAAACTTCTAAATACAAGCATTCTGAAATTTTTAAAAGTAATTGGCTAGGTAAATATTTTAGCAAATCAGTTTCTTACAATGAGGATTTAAACAAAATGAAAACGTTTAAATCTATGAATCCTTTAAACTCAAAACTAGATATTCAAACACTACACAAATTTATAAATCAACAACATCAAATAATAGAGCTTTTAGATAAGTCTAAAAAAGTAAATTTAGACAAAACTAAAACAGCAATTTCAATTTCATCATTAATCAAATTGAGATTAGGTGATACATTTAGGGTTGTAATATATCATAATGAAAGACATATTAAACAAGCAGAAAAGACAGTGAAATTGCCAGAAGGTAACAACGTGCATAATCAATGCTATCCTCCTACTTCAATTTAAATTTATATCTTTAATCATCTGATTTGCTACAACTGAAAATCCTGCAGATTCTAAGCCGCACAAATCATACACAACACATTAATCCTAATTCAATTTAGTTCGAAATATTTACCGAAGTCGATTCACCAAAACCGATTAACTTATCATACCTTGCTCCTAGATCTCTATAATACACTAGCACTTTATAATTGTTTTCTGTTTGCCAAAAATTGCCACTAATACGACCTTCGTCTAAATTCCCTTCTGAATCAACAATAACATATTTATAATTATAAAAACCTTGTTTGAGTTTAAATGCTGCTTGATAAAAATTCTCATCACTATTAAACACCATTCTATTCATCTCTTCTAAAGCATAATTATTAAAATTACCATAAATATAAACTTTGCTACCATCAGTAAGTTCTGGATAAGCTAACGCGAAATGAGTCATTGTATAATCTGCTTCAATACTTACGTTTTCTACATCGATTGCATTAATTAAAAAATTACCGTTAATATCTGGATTATATGTATATGGTCTACTTCCTCGTTCTGAATTCACAAACAAATAATTATGATAAATATCTTTTAAATCTACAAATTGCACACCAATATTAGCTGCTCTAACATCTTTATTTTCAAAAAAACGGAACTCATTTCCAGCCCAAAAAGCAGTTTCATGAGTATATCTATAAACGAGCTCTTTACCTAAAGTATATTGTGGCTTTACATTTTTAATTGCTGTACGCAAATTATTGTTCTGTATAATTAAAGTATTAACGGTCTGTAGTGGGTTATTAAGATTTAAGCTGTTTGAATTTATTGAAATATCTACACTTTGTTTTCCTGCGATAAACCTCACATCTCTGGAACGTTTTACGGCAACACCTACGCCAACTTTTTGTTCATAAATCATAAATTTTCTAGTAAAAACGAGTTCTCTATCATCATTAAAAATTGAAATTATATAATTCCCCGTTTTAGTCAATGCTCGTGTTTGTGCATTAGGAATTTGTAGTCTATAATGAGAATATAATTGATAAGCATTATATGAGTTGTCATAATTTACAATTCTAAAATCATCAAATCCTTTCATGTATTCCATTTTTACAAGGTTAGATTTTGTCCAATCGTAATTATAATGTTCTATGGTATAGTAAAAATCAGGTTCAGAAGCTAATAAAGCATCAAACTCCAAATAAAATGGTTCATTTAATCTCAAAATTGGCAATTCTCCTTGCTGTGTATTTCTACTTTTAAAAGTAATTGTTTTAATATAATTTGGAGGATTTATTTCTTCAACTTGAGCCATCATAAATAATGGCAAACAAAAAGCGAATAAAAATAGAGTACTAAATTTCATTTTAAGATAGTTTTATAAGTAAAGATATACAAAATCCATGCCTTTATTAAGTGTATAAACGGTATTTCACAATGTTTATTGAATATTAAATCAACGCCCTTTAAAAGCACTTAAAACAATTGCAGTAGCTGTAGCCACATTTAAACTTTCTGTAGCTTTCAAATCTCCAAACCTTGGGATACCAATTTTTTTAGAGATTAAACGTTCAATTTTTTTAGAAATACCATTGGCTTCATTACCCATTATTATGACTCCTTCTTGTGGTAATGCTTCTGAATAAATACTATTCCCATCCATAAACGTACCAAAAGTTTCAAGTTTAGTGTGTTCAAGGTACCTTTCTAAATTTGTATAATTAATTTGTATTCGCGTTAACGAACCCATTGTAGCTTGTACTACTTTAGGATTATAACAATCTACAGTTTCTAAACTACAAATGAGTTTTTCTATTCCAAACCAATCACATAATCGTATAATGGTTCCTAAATTCCCTGGATCTCTAACATCATCAAGCGCTAAAACTAATGAAGATTCTAGAACAGGTTTAGGCTTAGGTATTCTAAAAATAGCCAGCCCTGTATTTGGAGTTTTTAATGCACTAATTCTTTGAAGATCTTTAGGCGAAATTAACGTTGTTTCAACATCAAAAATAGCATCAGTAGCGAATAATTGATAGAGCTCAAAATCTGAATTTAAAAATTCACGAATCCCTTTTACACCTTCAACTAAAAAAAGTTGTTCTTGGTGTCTAAACTTTTTTTGATTTAAGGATTTAATTAACTTAATATCATTTTTTGTTATACTCAAAATGTATTTACTTTTGTTTCTTGTATTGAATTTACAAAGTAATACTTTTTTGGTCTATTTTTTGTTATGCTATAGCACATTAAAACAGTACATTTGAATTACGTCGTTTTTCTAATTAATTTTTTTTGAAAAAAAGCCTCTACTACATATCGTTTCTCTTAATATCTATCACCTTTGCAACCTCATGTAACGTAATGAAGCATGTAGGCGAAAATGAGCATTTATTAACAGAAAACACGGTCTTAGTTGATGATAAAAAAGATAAGACTGAAACCATTGACAATCTTATTTACCAAAAGCCTAATGGTGAATTATTAGGGATTCCGCTTCGACTACACATATTTAATTTGGCAAGACCTAATATCGATTCCATTTTAAATGACAAATACAGAAATCCTGAAAACCCAAGAACTGGACAAAAAAAGTTGCTCTCATTAAAACAATATGAAGCTTTAATTAATTCAAAAAAAGGGTTTAATACATGGCTAAAAAAAACAGGTGAAGCGCCTGTAATTTTCAATGATTTAAAAGCGGAAAAAACAGCAGCAGGACTTAAAAAATATTTTTACAGTAAAGGCTGGTTTAACGTTAATACATCTTATGACGTTGAAAAAGATAGCACTCAAAAAGCAAGTGTAACTTATAAAGTAGTTCGAGGTAATCCTTTTTATTTAGATTCTATTACAACTAGTATTGCATCTCCAGTTGTTGATTCCTTATATCGTAAAAAATTTAAAGAAAATTCACTCATAAAACAAGGGCAACAATTTGATGAATTGAATTACACCAAAGAGCGAAACAGACTTACAGCAGAATTAAGAAATTCTGGTTTATATCATTTTGGTCAAGATTATATTAGATTTGATATTGACACTATTCTGCCAGGCGATAAAGTCAATACAGAATTGATTATAGAAAATAGAGCGATTCGATCTGAAGATTCTATTTCAAGAGTTCCCTTTAAAATCTATACAGTAAAAGATGTTAATATTTATAGTGACGACAGATTTGAGAACAAAGGTAAGCCCATTGTAGACTCTGTACACTATAACAATTACAACTTATATAGTCACGAAAAATTAAAGTATAGACCCAAAGCACTAACAGATGCCATTTTCATTGAAAAAGATCAAATTTTTAGAGATATTGATAGAACAAGAACGTATAAGTATTTAAGCGAACTTAAAGCATTTAACTATCCCAACATCACATATATTGAAAATGAACAAGACACAACTTTAACAGCAAATATTTACTTATCACCAAAAAAGAAATACGATTTAGGTTTTGATTTTGATGTTACTCAAAGTAATATTCAAACTGTTGGATTTGCATTAAGTACTGGCCTTATAATTAGAAATGTTTTTAGAGGTGCTGAAACTTTAGAGATATCTGTTCTAGGTGCTATTGGCGCTTCAAAAGATGCTGCAGACGGTAGAGATCAATTTTTTGACATAAATGAATATGGTGGAAATTTAAGACTCAGTATACCAAGGCTTTTTGTACCATTTAATACAGACAATATCATTCCTAAATACATGTCTCCAAGTACAAGAATTAGTATAGGCGCTACAAGTCAGCGCAATATTGGCCTTGATAAACAAACCCTTACAGGTGCTTTCAATTATAACTGGTATCCATCAAAGAAAGTAACCAATAATATTGATTTATTTAATGTACAGTTTGTAAAAAACTTAAACACCAACAATTATTTTGGTGTGTATCAAAACTCTTATGATAGATTAAATCAAATTGCAAAAAACATCAACTACATAAACAGTAATAATGATTTGTCTATTCCTAATGGTGCAAATACTTTTATTAATGATGTTCTATCTAATAACACATCTTTAACTCCTGATGATGACAGCTATGAAGATATCAATAATATTTCTCAACGTAAAGATCGTCTTACTGAAGACAACCTCATTTTCTCATCAAGTTTCAATTATATAAAAGACCATAGAGAAAATCTATTTGATAATGATTTTTCAATCTTTAGATTTAGAGTTGAAACAGCCGGAAATTTACTTACAAACTTGTCTAAGACATTTAATTTAAATAAAAATAGCAATGGTAAATATGAAATATTTGGCGTACCATTCTCTCAATTTATAAAAACCGAATTAGATTATGTTAAGCACTGGGATTTGGGTAAGAAAAACGTGTTTGCAATTCGTAGTTATTTCGGCATAGCAATTCCGTATGGCAATTCAGATAATATTCCTTTTGCTGAAAGTTTCTTTGCAGGTGGACCAAACGACATAAGAGCTTGGTCTGCATATAATCTCGGACCTGGAAGCTCATTATCAACAAATGAGTTTAACGAAGCAAATATGAAAATCACCTTAAGTGCAGAACAACGTTTTAACCTCGTTGGTCGATTTAATGGTGCGATTTTCGTTGATGCAGGAAATATCTGGAATGTTCTTGATGACGTTGAAGATAAAGAGGCAACATTTGAAGGACTAAACTCTTTAGAAAATATTGCAGTTGGTTCTGGATTTGGCATCCGTTACGACTTTAGTTTTTTCATATTAAGATTAGATGTTGGATTTAAAACCTATGATCCTTCAAGGCAACTTGGTGCTCGATGGTTTAAAGATTACAATTTTGGTCATGCAGTTTACAACATCGGAATAAACTATCCTTTTTAATTCAACCAACAATAACGTTTGCGTAGATTTATTAGCTATCTAAGTAACAAATAGCACTTCATTTATTTAAAAATTGTGTATTTTTGATAACATATTTTTCAACTAAAAAAATCACAAAAATGAGTCATAATATCAAAGGTGGAGTTGCTACTGGAAGAGAAGTACAAGAGATTTTCAAACTAGCTAAAGAAAAAGGCTTTGCCTTACCTGCAGTTAATGTCATTGGATCAAATACTATTAATGGTGTTTTAGAAACAGCAAAAGCTTTAAATGCTCCAGTAATTATTCAATTTTCAAATGGAGGAGCACAATTCAATGCAGGTAAAGGATTAAGCAACGAAGATCAAAAAGCAGCAGTTGCTGGTTCTATTGCAGGTGCAAAGCACATACACCTTATGGCTGAAGCTTATGATGTTCCTGTCATATTACATACAGACCACTGTGCAAAAAAATTATTGCCTTGGATTGACGGATTATTAGACGCGAGTGAGCAACATTTCAAAGCCACAGGAAAATCTTTATATAGTTCTCATATGATCGATTTATCTGAAGAACCTATTGAAGAAAACATAGAGATTTGTAAATCATACCTTGAACGAATGAGTAAAATGGGAATGACTTTAGAAATTGAATTAGGTATTACTGGTGGAGAAGAAGATGGTGTTGATAATACTGATGTTGATGATTCAAAATTATACACACAACCTGAAGAAGTAGCTTATGCTTATGAAGAATTAAGCAAAGTAAGTGACCAGTTTACAATTGCTGCAGCCTTTGGAAATGTTCATGGTGTTTATAAACCTGGAAACGTTAAACTAACACCTAAAATATTAAAGAATTCACAAGAATTTTTATCTAACAAACACAATCTACCTCATAACCACATTGATTTTGTATTTCATGGTGGCTCAGGTTCTACTGTTGAAGAAATAAGAGAAGCTATTGGTTATGGAGTTATAAAAATGAATATTGATACAGACATGCAATATGCATTTATGAGTGGTGTTCGTGATTATATGGGCGAAAAAGAAGCCTATTTAAAAGCTCAAATTGGTAATCCAGATGGTAACGATGTTCCTAACAAAAAGTATTACGACCCAAGAGTTTGGTTACGTAAAGGTGAAGATGCATTTGTTGAACGTCTAAAAAAAGCATTTGAAGACCTTAATAATGTAAATACTTTATAACTTTGCACTCTAACTAATTAACTAAATCTGATTAAATGGCTTGGTTTAAAAGAAAAGATAAAGGAATACAAACCACTACTGAAGAGAAAAAAGACACACCCAAAGGGTTGTGGTATAAATCTCCTACTGGTAAAATTGTAGACACTAAAGAATTAGAACAAAACTTTTATGTGAGTCCGGAAGATGGATATCACGTTAGAATTGGAAGTAAAGAATATTTTGAAATTTTATTTGACGATAATAAATTCAAGGAACTCGATCCCGATTTAACATCAAAAGATCCATTAAAATTCGAAGACACTAAAAAATATCCAGACCGTTTAAAAGCTGCTCAAGAAAAAACAGGACTTAAAGATGCTGTTCGTACTGCTGTTGGAAAATCTAATGGACAAAATTTAGTAATTGCTTGTATGGATTTTACATTCATTGGAGGCTCTATGGGTAGTGTTGTAGGTGAAAAAATTGCACGTGCTGCAGATTATGCCTTAAAGAAAAAGATTCCTTTTATGATCATTTCCAAATCTGGAGGTGCACGTATGATGGAAGCGGCTTTGTCTTTAATGCAATTAGCAAAAACTTCAGTTAAACTAGCACAATTGGCAGATGCTGGAATTCCTTACATATCGTTAAGTACTGATCCAACTACAGGAGGAACCACAGCATCATTTGCAATGCTAGGTGACATCAATATTGGTGAGCCAGGAGCTTTGATTGGGTTTGCTGGACCTCGAGTTGTTAGAGACACAACAGGGCAAGAATTACCAGAAGGATTCCAAACCTCTGAGTTTTTATTAGAACATGGATTCTTAGATTTTATAACACATCGTAAGAACTTAAAAAAGAAAGTCAATTTATATATTGATTTGATAAAAAATCAACCCTTACGAACTGCATAAATTAAAAAAGCGAGCCAAATGGCTCGCTTTTTTTTATATCATTCTCAATATATACTATTTAATGCTACACAATAAAATAAAATAATCAAAGTTACATAGTAAATAATCTATCAGTTTTTGTATATTATCCTGATACAGAATAATCTAAATTCAAATACTATGAAAAAAATAGCACTTGTATTAATTGGTATCATGGCTCTTGGCTGCTCTACAAATTCTGAATCTAAAAATCCCTTCGAAAATTTAACTTATTATAAATTTACAAATGACGATAATAGTAACCTATTGTTAAATTTCAATCTTGATAACTCGATAATATATAAAAACCAAGATGGAGAAACAATTGTATTTGAAGTCAAAGATTATTTAAAAAATAAAAGCACGTATTCTAAAGGTAGTTTTTTGAGTAACTCATCTATTGAATATTATCGCTTTGATCAACAGCAATTAATTTTATCACTAGTTGATTTGCCATATTTATCAAATCAAATTGAAGTAAAGCATGAAAGACATCCATTGAATTTCAATCCAAATATTTATCCTCATAAAAAAAAGGCTTCAAGTTTTAACAGCTATATAGAATTCCCCTTTTGGAATGGATATTTAGGTGATGATGAATACGATATAACGATTATATTAGACTATAATATTCAAGTTACAAGCATGTCTTTTAATAACACAACTTATAATAACGTAAGAATTATTGAATCTGGCAATACAGAAACCATAAATCCACAATTAGATTATCCTAGAAATGTTCATATCCTATATTATGATACAGAATATGGCGTAATAGGCTTTAATGACCTAGAAGGAAACCATTGGAGATTAGATTAGTTAGTTAACAACTAAAAAAACAAGCCAAATGGCTCACTTTCTTTTATTGAATCCCAACTTATAATAATTATTATTTATCATATATAGTAAATTTTCTATATTATTTTGTATATTAGTATAAATTAATCCTTCTAAAAAATGAAAAAGCAATTTATAGCATCTCTTTTTTGTATATCAATTCTTTATGTAAATGGTCAAGAATTTAGAGTAAATGATATCCAGTTTTTACCATTAAGTATTTTTCATATTCACAACAAAAATGGCAACTTTGATACTGGTGGACTTCATTTTGGTTTAGATGTAGGTATAGAAATCTTTAAACAAGATATTCGCTTACAATTAAATACCGGTTCTAATATAAACATTTTAGGCACAAGTGATGATAGTTTTTATTCTATAAATGTTTTGTATGAAAAAAGTCCAAAAATTCTAAATTGGATGGAAACCGACATTTATGCTGGAATTGGATTTCAGCACCAATCTTATACGAAGTATCAATCTATTACAATTAATTCTTCACACTTCAATATTCCAGTTGGTCTTCGATTTATGTTTCTTAATGAAAATAGAATCTCCCTTGGTCTTCAATCTCAATCTGAATTTAATAAAAATAATATTACACTTATCTATTCAACAGTGATTAGATACAATTTCAAAAATAAAAAACCATGAAAAACTTAAGTACAATATTAATAATAATAACATCACTACTAAGTTGCGGCAATGATGACATCAACACAACAAATAATAAGCGAACTCTACCTCCAATTACACAAATTGGTGCAAATACATTCGGTTGCTATATAGACGAACTACTCTTTATACCACGAGATGGTGATGGCTCATTTAATAGTAATGATAGAGCTATTTATTTCAAAGGCGGATATCCACACCCATTAGATTATAATGAAATTGAAATAAAAGACTATAAAAGTGAAAAAACTGCAAGTCTATTGATGCACATAGAAGAACTTGATGCCACAGGTGTTGGTGCTTATATTATCAATGAATCTAATGGACTATCCAATATTGATGGATTAGACCATAATTATATGCATTGTCGTGTTTGGCGAGATGATGTAGGAAATTATCAAAATTACTTATCATATGAAAACTCTGGTACAATTACTATAACCAATTATAGCCTCTCAGGCAGACTAGTTTCAGGTACTTTTTCGGGAAGTGTTCGTAATTATCAAGAACCACATGATACCATTCAAATCACTAATGGACGTTTCGATTTTAAATGGGAAACGCTAGATGAAACAGATTTCAATTAAAAGTAACTCAAAAACATCAAACTAATGAAAAATTCAATCCTAATAATTTTAATTATAACATTATGTCTTAGTTGTGGTAACGACGATGCCATTTTAACGAATGAAAGAACCTTACCTCCAATTACACAAATTGGTGCAAATACATTTGGCTGCTATATAGACGAACTCCTCTTTATACCACGTAATGGAAGTGGAACTTTTAATAGTAATGATCCTGCAGCAATAGTTTGGGGAGATCCATCTGGAAATCTAGAATATCAAGAATATGCCTTATATGATTATGTAAGTGAAAAAACAAGTAGTATTTTCATCCATATTCAAGGCATTCATCAAAATGGTGATATAACCTACGTGATTGACAAATCAAATGGATTAACAAATATAGATGGATTAGATCACACTTATATGCATTGCCGAGTTTGGCGTGATGATGTAGGAAATTATCAAAATTACTTATCATATGAAAACTCAGGAACAATAACTATCACAAATTATAATTTCTATGGCAGACTAGTTTCAGGAACATTTTCAGGAAGTGTTCGAAATTACCAAGAACCTCACGACACCATACAAATAACAAATGGACGCTTCGATTTTAATTGGGAAACTTTAGACGAAACAGACTTTCCATAAACTAAAAAAGAGGCAAACTGCAATTTGCCTCTCTAAATAATTTTAATCAACATCATTTTATTAACTAAAATCTCTCAAAATTATGAAAAATTTTTATCTATTGGTAGTTTTCACACTAATTAGTAATGCTATCAATGCTCAGACCAAACTAGATTCAATGTTGGTCAATGTCGACAAATCCACAGTTACTTCTGGAATCATTTACGAACGGGTCACTCAATTTGCTAACCTTTACAATTTCAACAAACCGAATTACTCTAATACTGCAGATTACAAATATCTCAGACAGGCCTTAAACGAATTACACAATGCTAGCAACCAAACACGTTTAATTAGTTTACAAGAATTAGAAAATAGAATTGCTTCAACAACCCAAGAGAATCACCTAGATGTTGCTATTCTAAATTCTACTTTTCAAATACTAAACTATAATTTTGAAAACCCAAATAGTGGTGGTCTATTATTAAATGAAACCACTCAAAAATTCAATCAGATTACAAATACACCACCTTTTTATTCCATGCAAACAAGCATTGTAGCACCTACTAAATCCATTGTAAAAGGGCATAATGCAGAGTTCATTTTTAATGAAAATCTCTTTTTAGAAAATGGAGAAAATGATATAAAAACCTTAACTATTGATTTTGGTTCAATAACAAAAACTATCATTTCAAATGGAGATTTCTTAGCTCAAAATGTTATCATACCTTATAACTCGAGTGGCACTAAAGAATTGAATTGTCAAATTACATTTAATGACAATACGACACTAATCACTAATGGAAGTTTCTATTTCCACTACATTCCAAATACACCATCAGTAAATAGTTTAAACGGACTTTGTACTGCTAGTAATACAAGAACGAAAGACGATTATGTAATTGCTGAAGAAACATTCAAAGGTTATAAAACAAATGATCCAACAATATTTCCTCGAATTGACTATCGTATTTTTTATGCAGATGAATCTTTTCATTCAGATTTAAACATGTATAAACCTGTCATAATAATCGATGGTTTTGACCCAGGAGATAAAAGAAAAATCCAAGATTGTGATTGTGAAGAAGATCCTAAATGCGCAGCAGCAAATTTATCTAATGGTGTATTTGACCCTAATAAACATAAATCTATGGTAGATTTTCAAGCTTATGATGATGAAAATAATGAAAATGCAAATATTTTGACAAAACTTAGAACTCTTGGCTACGACGTCATCCTAGTTAATCAACCAACATATGAAACAACCAATTTAGATAATAATCAACAAGTTACAATAGATGGTGGTGCCTACTACATCGAAAGTAATGCTCTTGCATTAGTGGCATTAATCAAGAAAATAAAGCTAAAACTTGCTGAAGTGAATAGCGATGAAGAAATCGCTATTGTTGGTCCAAGTATGGGTGGACAAATATCGAGATATGCATTATCATATATGGAAAAAAAATATGCTGACACAAATGATGAAGATTGGAATCACAATACGGGTTTATGGGTAAGTGTCGATAGTCCACATCTAGGTGCAAACATTCCTGTTGGTGATCAAGCCCTCATATATTTAGCGAGCTCCATTGGCGATAGTGATTCGGCTAATGACTTTTACATGAATCAATTAGGAAGTGTCGCTGCCAAACAACAATTAATTGAATTCCATAGAAATGTACCAAGTCTTCACTCCATAAACGAAAATAATCTTAATGGTAAAGTAGCATCACAAGGATATTCTAATGATGATGGTTCACTATTTTATAGAACATATTATAATAATTTAGAAGATAATGGCTTACCAAATTCACATGGTTATCCTCAAAACTTACGTAAAATAGCACTAATAAATGGTTCTTTGAAAGGAAAAACAATAGGCTACAATAGTGAAAAAGTACTTAATATTAGAGGATTCCAAAGGGTAGATATTGATTTGCCATGGCCTTTTGGCTCAATTAACTTTAAGGTGCATATAGCGAGTCTAGAAAGTCACTTCATGCCTTCTTTTGGCTCTGGTTACAAAAGAGTTGCTAGATTTAAAGCAGGTTTTAGGGATTTCAAACTTAAATCTCCTAATATTAATTCAAGAGATAATATGGATATTGTACCAGGTGGATATTTCAATGCGCAAAATGATATCGCAACGTCAATACTAGGAACATCACCAATTGATGGTGCAGGAGGAAGCTTTTGGGAATTCCCAGGAGACAATATTATATACTGGTTATCTAGCTCTTTAGGAGACAGTGAATTTGAACTACGTGATTTCAGACCTAATCACTCTTTTATTCCTTCATTTTCAGCTATAGCACATAAAAATCCAGATCAAAGCTGGTTGAATTCGCTAGATTATAATTTAATTTGTAGTGATGAGACTTATTTTGATAGTTATTTTGGCCATGATGAAAATACGCAACATACAAGCTTCACAAAAGAAAGTGCACAATGGCTATTTGAAGAATTAGCAGGCAATGAACAAACGCCATACTATCCTTTAGATAATACCGATTTACATGGAGATAGTGCCTTTTGCTTAGATGAAGTAAGAACATTTTATTTTGGAACTTGTAAATTACCTTCACAACCAACCTGGTTTGCTTCTCTCAATCTTGAAATATTAGAAATAGACAACAATAATCAGAGTATTACTGTAAAAGCATTAAGTAATGGTAATGGACATATTATTGCAACCATAGAAGATGGGAGAAGCTTTAGTAAAAACATCTTTATTGGAGTACCTGATGTCCTTTCCGTAGAAAAAATTAATAAAATCAAAACTGGACTTTCAGACCCAATAGCTACATTTAACAGTTGTGATGATATAGCCATCAAACTTAATATGCAACCTTCAAACAATGAAGTCTCTGAAGTTGAGTGGCAACAAGTTTCCACAAATTTTACTTGGTCTGTATCTAATAATGAGTTTGCAATTATTAGTCCTCAATGTAATGGCAAAATACAATTTAAAGTAAGAATGAGAAACAATTGCGGATGGTCACGTTGGAAAACAATAAATTTCGACATAAAGCATTGCACTAAAAAATGCAACAAAATAGATGCAGAAGGTAGTATTACTAGCAATAATTTTGTTATCTATCCTGTTCCAGCTGACACCGTTTTAAATGTAAAATTAGCAAACCAATCAGCAGGCCTATTACAATACGGCGAAGGACTAGTTATAAAACTATTCACAAGTTCTGGTTGGATGGTGTATGAGGCAAATGCAATAGCAACTTTAACAACTATAAACGTTAGCAGTTTAGCTTCAGGTGTCTATACCTTGGTTCTTAATTATGAAGGAGTCATTGAAACTCATCAAATCATCATTCAGTAGAACATAAATTTACTTTTAAATATTGTATAAAAAACAGTAGTGCCAAAATATTTGTAAATCATTAAAAATTACTATATTTGCAGCTTGAAAGATTGACTTTCAACGTACATAAAAATCATTTACAATAATATTAGCATGTATTTAGACAAAAAAGAAAAAGAGAAACTCTTTAAGAAACACGGTAAAAACGCAAAAGATACTGGTTCTGCGGAAGGACAGATTGCATTATTTACACAAAGAATTGAACATTTAACTGAGCACTTAAAAAACAATCGTAAAGATTATAACACTGAGCGTTCATTAGTAATGTTAGTAGGAAAAAGAAGAAGCCTACTTGATTACTTAACTAAGAAAGATGTTTTAAGATATCGTGCAATAGTTAAAGAGTTAGGATTAAGAAAATAAAATTAAAGAGGCTTCGTGCCTCTTTTTTTATACAATAACTCTTACGAAAGAGTATAACATTCGTAAATAAGAAGCTAATTATAGTTTTTCATTGGTCAAGACATCACGTCTCACAACAACAACTACAACACAACGACCATTGTTTAACATTGTTTTGATATGTTTAAAATATTCAAAACTAGAATTAAAAAATTTATGATTCCAAAAGTATTTAGAGAGGTCATTGACCTTGGTGATGGTAGAGAAATTTCTATCGAAACCGGAAAATTAGCAAAACAAGCTCATGGTAGCGTTGTGGTGCAATCTGGAAAATGTATGTTATTATGTACTGTTGTTTCCAATTACGAACAAAAGGACGTTAATTTCCTTCCTTTAACTGTAGATTACAGAGAAAAATTTGCTGCTGCAGGACGATATCCAGGTGGTTTCTTCAAAAGAGAAGCAAGACCAAGTGATGGTGAAGTATTAACAATGCGTTTAGTAGACAGAGTTTTACGTCCGTTATTCCCAAAAGATTACCATTCTGAAACACAGGTGATGATTCAATTAATGTCTCATGACCCTGAAGTTATGCCAGATGCTATGGCAGGTTTAGCTGCTTCTGCTGCAATTCAATTATCAGATTTCCCGTTTGAATGTGCAATATCTGAGGCTAGAGTTGGTCGTATCAATGGTGAATTCATTATCAACCCAACATTTGCTCAATTAGAAGAATCTGATATCGATATGATGATTGGTGCTTCTGCTGATTCAGTAATGATGGTAGAAGGTGAAATGGATGAGATTTCTGAAGAAGAAATGGCAGATGCTATTAAATTTGCTCACGAAGCAATTAAAGTACAATGTGCTGCTCAAGTAAGATTAGCAGAAGCATTCGGAAAGAAAGACGTTCGTGAATATGAACCAGAAAGAGAAGACAAAGATTTAGAGAAGAAAGTACATGACATGGCATATGACAAAGTATATGCTATTGCAAAAGCTGGATCTTCAAAGCATGAAAGAAGTGCTGCTTTTCAACAAATAAAAGAAGATATTAAAGCGACGTTTTCTGAAGAAGAATTAGCAGATTACGGAGGTTTAGTTTCTGATTATTACCGTAAAGCTGAAAAAGCTGCCATTAGAAATTTAACCTTAGATGAAGGTTTACGTTTAGATGGTAGAAAAACTGATGAAATTAGACCAATCTGGTGTGAAGTAGATTATTTACCATCAACACATGGTTCTTCAATTTTTACTCGTGGAGAAACTCAAGCATTGGCTACAGTAACTTTAGGAACATCAAGAGATGCAAATCAAATAGATATGCCATCACAAGAAGGTGAAGAACGTTTCTATTTACATTATAACTTCCCTCCTTTTTGTACAGGAGAAGCTAGACCTATTCGTGGAACATCTCGTAGAGAAGTAGGACATGGTAACTTAGCGCAACGTGCATTAAAGGGAATGATTCCTGCAGATTGCCCTTACACTGTTAGAGTTGTATCTGAAGTATTAGAATCTAACGGTTCGTCTTCTATGGCAACTGTTTGTTCTGGGACAATGGCACTTATGGATGCTGGTGTACAAATGACAAAACCTGTTTCTGGTATTGCAATGGGATTAATTTCTGATGCAGATTCTGGAAAGTATGCTGTATTATCTGATATTTTAGGTGATGAAGATCATCTTGGTGATATGGATTTTAAAGTAACTGGTACTGCAGATGGTATTACAGCTTGTCAAATGGATATTAAAGTAAAAGGATTATCATACGAGATTTTAGTGAATGCACTTCAACAAGCTCGTAATGGTCGTTTACATATCTTAGAGAAACTGACTGATACAATTGCTACACCAAATGCAGATGTGAAAGATCATGCGCCTACAATGGTAACTAGACGAGTTCCTAACGAATTTATCGGAGCATTAATAGGTCCTGGTGGAAAAGTAATTCAGGAAATGCAAAAAGAAACTGAGACAACTATCGTAATTAACGAAGATCCTGTAACTGAAGAAGGTATTGTAGAAATTTTGGGTGTTGGTAAAACTGGTATTGATGCAGTTATGGCTAGAATAGATGCTATATTGTTTAAACCAACAGTTGGTAGCGTTTACGAAGTAAAAGTAATCAAAATGTTAGATTTTGGTGCTGTTGTTGAGTATATGGACGCTCCTGGTAATGAAGTTTTATTACACGTAAGTGAATTAGCTTGGGAACGCACAGAAAATGTGTCTGATGTTGTAAACATGGGAGACGTTTTTGATGTAAAGTATTTTGGTGTAGATTCTAGAACACGTAAAGAAAAAGTATCTCGTAAAGCAATTTTACCAAAACCTGAAGGTTATGTAGCAAGACCACCAAGAGATGATAAACGTTCTGGTGGACGCGATAACAGAGGTAGAGACAATCGCGGACGCGATAACCGTCGTGATGATCGCAAACCTAGAGAAGATAAAAAAGACGATTAATAATTAGCTTTTTAAAATATATTACCTAAGGTCTTTTTCATGTTTTTGGAAAAGACCTTTTTATTTATTGTGAAAAAAATATTTATTCTAATAATCTTATTTTAATCAGTTTATTCTTGTTCTCCAGAGGATAGTGCAAATGAAGAAGATAATCAATCCTCAATTCAATTTAGCAACTTCATCATTAAGTTTTATGATGCGCAGAATGATAATTCAAACACTGTTATTGACTCAATAAATTATGTTGTTATGAATAACAAGATAATTAGAGCTGAAGGGTTAAGATTTTCTACAAGCACCAAAAAAAGTTTTGATAACGCATACACTAACAATAGAAGATCAGAGTACAGAGACGGTATTAAATAAGAGAAAACTATTTAATTACAATGCTGTAAATGAATTAGCGGAGTATATAGAAGAGTTTATAATTAATCCTACAGAAAGTTCCTTTACAAAGTATGAATTTGAACATACAAATGAAACTTTCGCAAACATTTTACCAGATGGAATTTCTCAAATTTCAGTAGTTAATCAAATTACTCCAAACACAATAGAATTATTTAATACTAGTTTTGGCAATGGTAATAGTGAATAACTAATATTAATAACGATGACAATATTACAACTTATAATGAGTTTCAATTTTTCAATTTTAGAAAATATTTTAGTAGAGAAACCAGAGAGTTTTTCACTCAATAGTCATTAGATCTGCTTCGCTAAGATATTCTTATAAAGAATGAGATATTAAAAACAATTCTAAATAAAATCTAGTATTGAAGAGTTTTCAAACTTATTCAATCACTATATAATAGTCATCAAATTGGAAAACGCCTTAGTTTTCACTATATTACGAGTTATGATACATGAAGACAAAGAAAAATATCAAGATATTTTAAAAGACTCAGTAGATTATTTAGAGCACCATGGTTTCGAAAACATCAAAGCTGATACTGAAGGTTATGAAACTCCAAAATCATTTACAAAAAAAGGGAGTGATATAATTATTACACCAGATATTGTTGCAGATAAAAACGGTAGCAAACACTATTTTGATATAAGTCTAAAAAGTGAAAAACCAAAATTATTAAAATCTAAATGGCTATTTTTAAACGCTTTTACTGCCTTAAAATCACATCATTTCAAACTTATTACGACTAAAGGACATTACAAATTCACAAATGAAATGCTTGATGACATTAATTTACACAACAAAAGTTTAATCAAAATATAAATTAATTCAATATACTTGTAACATTTTTAACGCTTGTTACGTATAACTATATAGTAAAATACATTTACCCAAATTAAAGAAGACATTTAGATGAGACAGCTAAAAATCACAAAACAGGTTACCAATAGAGAAACGGCCTCCTTAGACAAGTATTTACAAGAGATTGGAAAGGTTGATTTAATTACAGCAGATGAAGAGGTAGAATTAGCTCAAAGAATCAAAGCAGGTGATCAAATAGCTTTAGAAAAATTAACTAAAGCAAACTTACGTTTTGTTGTTTCTGTAGCAAAACAATATCAGAATCAAGGTTTAACTTTGCCAGATCTAATTAATGAAGGAAACTTAGGTTTAATTAAAGCTGCACAACGATTTGATGAAACACGTGGATTTAAATTCATATCTTACGCTGTTTGGTGGATACGTCAATCAATATTACAAGCATTAGCTGAACAATCTCGTATTGTTCGCTTACCTTTAAACAAAATTGGTTCTATTAATAAAATAAATAAAACATTTGCTTTTTTAGAGCAAAGTCATGAACGTCCACCAAGTGCTGAAGAAATTGCAAAAGAGTTAGATATGACTATAAATGATGTCAAAGAGTCATTAAAAAACTCTGGTCGTCATGTCTCAATGGATGCTCCTTTAGTTCAAGGTGAGGATTCAAACCTTTATGATGTATTACGAAGTAGTGAATCACCAAATCCAGATAGAGATTTATTACATGAATCTTTACGAACCGAAATTGAAAGAGCCTTAGAAACTCTAACACCTCGAGAAGCTGATGTAATACGACTATATTTTGGCCTTGGAAATCAACACCCAATGACATTAGAAGAAATAGGTGAAACATTTGATTTGACACGAGAACGTGTACGTCAAATTAAAGAAAAAGCGATTAGAAGATTAAAACACACGTCCAGAAGTAAAATATTAAAAACATATTTAGGTTAGTAATTATATTTTTTCACGACCTAATAACAGTAACAAACAGTTACAAAATAACTGTTCGTTTTTTGATTGATGAAAGAACCCACGGCTGATTACCGTGGGTTTGTTTTTTTGTACTATTTTTGCAAAAAACAACTTATGTCTTCAAAACTTATAGCACCTTCAATTTTAGCAGCCGATTTTGCTAATTTACAACGCGATATTGAAATGATAAACGACAGTGAAGCAGATTGGTTTCACATTGATATTATGGATGGTGTATTTGTACCCAATATTTCTTTTGGAATGCCAGTTTTAAAAGCAATTACCACACATACAATAAAACCAGTAGATGTACATTTAATGATTGTAGATCCAGATAGATATATCAAAACATTTGCCAATCTTGGAGCAGATAATCTTACAGTACATTATGAAGCATGTCCTCATCTTCATAGAACTATACAAGCAATTAAAGCTGAAGGTATGAAAGCTGGTGTTGCATTAAATCCACATACTCCTATTGCGTTATTAGAAGATATAATCCAAAATATAGATTTGATATGTTTAATGAGTGTAAACCCAGGATTTGGCGGTCAGAGTTTTATTGAAAACACATATTCAAAAGTTAATCAATTAAAAAAAATGATTAACAAAAATGGAGCTACAACCAAAATTGAAATTGATGGAGGTGTCACTAATAAAAATGCAAAGCAGCTTATTGAAGCAGGTGCAGACATATTAGTTGCAGGTAGCTATGTTTTTAAAAGTAAAAACCAAACAGAAACAATTAAAGATTTAAAAGCTTTAGCAAACAGTTAAGTTTGCTCTTTACTACCATAGCCATAGCCATAGCCATAGTTATAGCCATAACCATAAGATTTACTAGCTCCTACACCATTAATTACAAACGCCATATTATTTAATTTACCCGTTTTGAATAAATCATCAGAGAACGTTAAAATCTTTTTATCAGTAAAATTAGCTCTTGCAATATAAACGGTTACATCTGCAAATTTAGAGATAAGCATTGTATCAGTAACTAGAATAGTTGGAGCTGTATCTACAATAACATAATCATATATTTTTTTGGCTTGATTTATTAAATCTTCATATCTCCAATTGGTTAATAAACTGGTTGGATTCGGAGGGATATTTCCTGAAAGTAAGATATCATGATTTGGATGATTATCAAATCCTTTCACAAGGTTTGATTGCCAATCAATAGATTTATCATTCAAATAATCAGACAATCCTACTGTATTTTTATCAAATTTTGTGTGGGTATGAATTTGAGGATTACGTAAATCTGCTCCTATTAATAACACTTTTTTATTCATACTAGAAAGTGCTAAAGATAAATTGATACTAATAAAAGTCTTCCCTTCACCCTTAATAGTTGAGGTACAATAAATTACTTTCCCATCATCACTATCGGTTAATGGAATTAAATAATTAACATTAGAACTTAAAATTCTGAAAGATTCGGCTAATACAGATCTATCATTAGGATCTTCAAAAAGCGTTTTTTCTTTTTTATTTATATCTGGTATCTCTGCTATAATTGGTATTTTATTATTCAATTTTACAATATCATCCTTTTCATGGATTTTAGTATCAAACATGAAAATTATAAATAGGACTCCAAATGGCACTAGAAAACCGCCTAAAATTGATGCAGCATAAATAACATTTGGTTTTGGCGTTTTAGGCGCAGATGATGACAATGCAAAATCAACCACTTTAATTGAAGGCTCTGTAATTGCTAAATTAATAGCTGCTTCTTCACGCTTTTGTAATAATAAAAGATATAAACTTTCTTTAATTGTTTGTTGACGCTCAATAGCTCTCAACAGTTTCTCCTTTTTAGGGATTTGTGCAACCGTACCCGACAACTCTCTATTTCTACTTCTTAATTGTGATTGCGACAACTCTAATTGCTTGTAGTAGGATTCAAGAGATTTTGTAATATTAGATGTTAAATCTTTTATTCTAGCTTTTGTTAATTGAACTGTAGGATTATTTATACCTCCACCTCCACTACTAATAAGTTTATCCTTATCAAGTACGGCCTGATTATATTCTCCAATTAATGAATTAACATTTCTGTTTTGGAGTCCAACATCTTCAGGTATGAGTTTTCCTTCTTCGTCTGTAACTATTGAGTTCTTAAGGACTTCAACTAATGCAATTTGACTCTCAATTTCAAATACCTTATCGTCTGACCTAGATCTTAGCTGTAAGCCTAATTCTGCATCAGTACTTAAGTCAATTAAATTGTTACGCTGTTTAAATTCCTTACGATCTACTTCAATAGAGTCTAATTCCTCTGCCAGATAAATAAATCTGTCATCGATAAAATCTAAAGTCCGTTGAGAAACCAATTGTCTATCTTTTATTCCATCATTATTAAAAACCTGTAAAAGTGTATTCAATATTCGTTCTGAACGTAACCTACTTTCGCCTCTGATAGTCAATTTAAGTAAATCACTTACGTCACCAACTGATTCTACAGAAAGCTGAGCTCTGAGTGCTAAAGTTGCTTTTTTAAGTGGTCCTAAATATACGGTATAGCGTTTTCCAGCACTCTCATCATAGGATAGTTGGTTATTAACAGCTACCGAGAATGGTAAAAGGCTGTCTGTTTCGACTTCTGTTACATGAGATCTGTTATATACTTGGTTGGTTTTTAAATCTGTAATTTTAATTGTTTCCTTTTCAATTTCTATAGCATAAGAACTAACTTTTTCTATACTTTCAGGTTCAACTAATTGTTGGTATTCAAAAGGTAATTCTGCTATTTGTGCGGTTTGAATTGTACCTTCTTCAAAAAATACAGTATTTAGTTTTAATCTTTTTGCCACTTTTTCAAGAAGCTGATAAGATCTAATAATTTCCATTTCATTTTCTAAGTTTATATTTTTACGCTTAAAAATGAATGCTGAAGTAGGCAATTCTAAACCTTCAGACTCGTCTAAAATTTTAATTTTAGCACTAGTTTCATATATCCTAGGAGCATATCTTACGTATAAATAAGCACTAGCTAAAGCTATAATTAAAGCAAAAACAAACCAAGGCCATTGTCTTAGATATTTATTAAATTCTTGCTTTAAATTTGCATTATCATCTTCTAAAATAGTAAATGCAGCGTTGTTATTTGGTTGTATGTCCATTCTACCTAGATAATAAAATAATTGAACTTAAAAGTACAGATGTAACAGAGAGAAGAATTCCAATATTCCCTATATATCCAGAACTTGTAACCTTTGATTTATTCGGATTTACAATGATGATATCGTTGGGTTTTAAATAATAAAACTCAGAATTCATAAATTCTGTATTTGTCAAATCTACATGAGTAATCTGTCTTGAACCATCAACTTCCCTAGTTATAATAATATCGTCTCGTTTACCATTAATCGTTAAATCTCCAGCATAACCTAATGCCTGAAAAAGTGATACGTTATGTTCGGTAAACGGAAATGTTCCTGGATTTCTAACTTCACCCAATACGGTTACTTTAGAATTCACAATACGAACATTAACTTTCGGATTATTTAAATGTCCACCAGAAGTGAGCTCATTTTTAAGCTTTTCAGCCACTTCTACAACTGTAAGATTAACTACAGAAATCTCTCCTAAATTATGGAAATTTATAGTCCCATCTTTATTCACCAAATATCCTTCTAACTGCATAACTAGCAGATTAGGAACGGCTCCACTACCTGTAACACTTTGATTATATGGTCGAGCTGCTTCAGGTATCAAGGTTTCGATATCTATTTTTAAAATATCATTTGGTTGAACAGTCATACTTTGATACTTAATTTCTGTCTCATTGTTTTCAACTGCATCTTGCAAATAAAACAAATCTTTTTTTGACGCACACGACGTCAAGACTAAAACAAATAGTAACATCAAATACTTTGATTTCATGGTATTGTATATAAATTGAGTTTGCAAATATAATCTATTTAAAGGAATCTCAAAGAAGTGCAAGAGTTGATTTCAGTTAAAAAAATTAGACCTTGACGCGTTTTTTATTTTTATTGAATACTCTAACAATAATAAATGGCAAACAATATAATACTGAACCATACACTAAAAGCAGTCCAATTTGCGAATTTAAATTTAAATGCAACATGTTAAACGCAATTACGACTATAAATAAATTGATAAGAACTACAGTGAACGTAGTTTGTACATGTGAAAATCCAGCTTGAATAAACCTATGATGAATGTGATTTTTATCAGCTTCGAAAGGGCTTTTCTTCAAAATAAAGATTCGAATAAAAAAGATTCGTAATGTATCAATAAGAGGAAAAAACAGCATGGCAAACGCCAAAGCTGGCGAAGCTCTAAAATATTCAGAATCAATATTTGTTTGTGATTGCGAGATAAAACTAATTGTAAAGAAGGCGAGCAAGAACCCAACAATCATAGATCCTGTATCTCCCATAAATATTTTATTTTTAGAAGAAAAATTCGACTTCAAAAATGCTAATAATGCACCAATTAGAGCCACTGAAATTGTAGCCAGACTAAGTGCGCCAGAGTTATAAAATAATATCGTAAAAAAAACACTTATTAATAAAGCGATACAGCCTGCTAAACCATCCACACCATCAATAAGGTTATAGGCATTTATTATTAATATATATACAAATAATGTAAAACCAATAGATACCCAATAAGGCAATATATCTATATCAAAAATTTTTGAAAACCCAATAATACGTGTATCAGTAAAGATAATTAATAATAATGCAGCAAACAGTTGTCCTATAAATTTCTTTCTAGCAGAAAGCACAGTTAAATCATCTTTTAGACCAAGAAAAAAAAGGATAGTTAATCCACCCATAACCAGCAATAATGCCTTTGTATTAAGCATTGCGCCAACAATAGTCATGACCACTACCAAACTAAAAAAAATACCAATACCTCCTAAGGTTGGTGTTTTACTAGAATGCATGCTTCTACTATCTGGCTCATCCATAAGATGCTTTTCTTTAGCAACATATAAAATAGTTGGAAAGGTTTGGTATGCAATTACAAATGCAAGAACAAAAGCGCAAACGAGCCATATTAATGGACTGTTTTCAGGATTAAAATTTTCAAGTAATGTTTTAATCATAAGTGTAATATGACATACAACGACATCATATTTTTAATTAATAGCAGATGCAAGATACAAATTTAATAACTAACACCTATAATTTCCGACATATTGCAGAATTATGACGAAGACATGATTGTTTTTTAATTATTTGAAAATAATTCTTTTAAAGATGTAATAATTCTTGTAGCTGTTTGCCCATCCCATAATGGAATATCATTTCCTTTTTTCCAATTTCCAGCAAAAAGCTTATCTAAATAAGGCTTCATGTTTTTTGGGTTTGTACCTACCAATTCATTAGTTCCTAAAGTGATGGTTTCAGGACGTTCTGTATTATCTCTAAGAGTCAAACAAGGTACTCGCATTACAGAGGCTTCTTCTGTAATTCCTCCAGAATCTGTTATTACTGCTTTTGCACGTTGCACCAAATAATTAAATTCTAAATAACTTAAAGGTTTCACCATATGAAGCCTTTGGTGACTAATATGCAATCGTTCTAAAATTTTAGCGGTTCTAGGATGCACAGGAAAAACCAATGGCAAATCTTGCGTGTTTGCTATAATTTCATCTATCATATCCTTTAGTTGAGACTCTTCATCTACATTTGCTGGTCTATGAAGCGTCATCACAATATAATTACCTTCAAAAAGGTTTAAATCGTTCCAAACTTGTGGTTGAATAAAATTAGGTTGTTGTTTAAGTAATGTATCTATCATTGTATTTCCAACGAAAAATATTTGCTCATCGTTAACACCACTTTTTTTCAAGTTTTCATTTGCAGTTTCTGAAGTGGTAAAAAAGTAATTTGTAATGCTATCGGTTACTAATCTATTAATTTCTTCAGGCATTGTCCAATCGTCGGAACGAATACCTCCTTCAACATGTGCTACTTTGGTTTGAAGTTTTTGAGCTACAAGAGCGCACGCCATTGTTGATGTCACATCACCAACTACAAGCACTATATCAGCAGGATGAGCTAATAATTCTTTTTCAAAACTAATCATAATGTTTGCTGTTTGTTCAGCCTGTGACCCTCCACTACATTCTAAATTTGCATGCGGTTCTGGAATCTCTAATTGTTCAAAAAAACTTCCAGACATGTTTTTATCATAGTGTTGCCCTGTATGCACCAATCTATAATCTAAATCAAAACCTTCTGCTTTTGCTTTTTGAATGGCATGAATAATTGGTGCAATCTTCATGAAATTTGGTCGTGCTCCAGCAATGATTGTAATATTATGCATTAGTTCTTGTTTTCGTATTTTAATTTTATTCTTATTATTTGTCACCTGCTTATAACGTTAGTGCATCTATTTTAATATTTACCTAAATGCAAGTTTACAAAAAATCTTACTAAATGAATTTGACGCTTAATTCTTGAAGGCTGACTTAATAACCTATAGGTCCATTCCATATTATTTTTCACCCACCATTTTGGAGCTCTTTTTACATTCCCTGTATAAACGTCATAACTTCCGCCTAAACCTTGATAAACCGCTTGATGAGATTGTTGAATTTTCTCCATCAAATTTTCTTGCTTTGGAGATCCCATCGCTACAAAAACCACATCTGGTTGATGTTTTTTAATATCTTCAATTAGGGCGTTTTCTTCTTCTTCAGTTTTAATATAACCGTTTCTGAAATTACAAATTGTAATGCCTTTAAAATCAGATTGTAATTTATTAACTGTTTCTTCAATTATGTCTTGCTTTCCTCCTACTAAATAAAAGGATTTTGTTTTGTAATAATTTTCAACGACATCTAGCCAAAGTTCGCATCCTGGAATTTTCACTACATTTTTAATTCCTTTTTTTTGAAGTGCCCAAACAGCTCCAATTCCATCTGGATAGCCTAGATTTCTATTGATGAGTGCACGACTATCATCTGTTGCGTGAAGAATTTTTTCTGCATTAACTGCAACCATAATTTTATGATGATCGAAAGCATATTGCATCAATTCTTCTCTAGACCTTGGAGCAAAGGTCATTACTCCATTTAATGACTTAGCTTCCATGTTTTACTGATTTAGTTTCTAATAAAAAATGTGCCATTGCATTAAACATAAACGCATTACTCCATCTCATATAAGAAATTTTTGAGCTCATTCCTTTTTTCAATTGATAATAAAAATAGCCTTTTTTATGTTGCATATTATCAATTGTCCAATCTAAAACTTTTGACATCAATTCTTCATGGTTTTTAAAAACACCGAGTTTAGAAAGTGTCACTATTACTTGAGCTGGACAATGAATATCTATTGGATAGGTTTTATTATGGTAATACTTAGGTGTTCCATTATCCTCAAAAAAATGTTCAAGATAATAGTCAGTTCCTTTCTGTATAGAGGCTTGAAAACTATGATCTTTAGTGTTTTGCTGATACGTTTCAATCGCATCTAAGTTGAACCCAGTATGAAAACTATCTTTCCATGATTGCACTGGAAGCAAACCATAAATCCAGGAACCATCTTCTTCTTGCAGATCACAAGCAGCAATAACAGCCTGTTTTGCCAAATTTGCATGCTCTTGATTTTTAGTATACTTAAAAGAATAACTTAATATTTTCGCACCTAAAAGAGATGCATTAATAACCGTATTATTGCCATCTTTAATACTATAAGAAAATATGACACCTTCACCATGTGGTGTTCTTGACAAGTCATTAAGCACAAAATCTGCAGCTGACAAAGTCTCTTTCAAGACCGTTTCGTCTTTAGTAATTTCATAGCTTTCTAATAAAGCTTCAACACAAAAACAAGTAGCCACAACTGTTGGTGTTTGTTTTTTAAATAAGAACAAACGTCTTGCCTGCCAATCAAAATTATAACCCCAAGCTGAACCTGAGTAACCTTTAGTTCTTAGATCAAGTAATAAGTGCGTTACTTCTTTTATACGTTGTAGAATATCTGCTTTAGTTCCGAAGTCTTCACAGCCTTTTTCAGCTAACTTGTATAAACGACAGTAGCCCAAGAGAAAAAGTCCGACACCTTTAGCGTTGTGTTCTTTTGGAACTAATAATAGTTTCCTAAAGTTTATAGGACTCCGTTTAAATCCTTGAATCCAGGCAAGTCGAGCCAAGTCCCAATGCTTAAGAGGTAAAGCCTGAAAAACTTTAGAATTCATGCCGTCATAAGGATCCCAACCTTTAAACTTTTCGTTTTCACAATAAGCTTTTAGCTTTAAAAAACTTGAATCGACTTTATATTTCAACTTGCTGTCCTCCACGCTTTACAGATTCTAGAACTCCAAAAGATGCTTTGGTTACAGCAACGATATCTTCAAAAGGGATTGGCGCTTTACCATTGGTAAGTAAACCATTAACAAATGCGCTAACCATTTCTTTCTGACCTTTATTTTGATTCAGAATTTTATCTTTTTTAGGTTTTCCTTTACCATAAATTTTCAATTCTTTAAAATCGTTAAGCGTTGCTGACATTCCAGCTGAGAATACCTCAACGTATTCCTTAGTTAAGGATTTTGATCCATTCGCATAATAGCCAATGACACCTGAAGATCCATTTTCAAACTGAACTAAAATATTTAAAGTATCATTTAACTGATTTGCATCTGGAAGCGCTGAAGCTGATATTTTTACAGGAAGACTTCCATTTAAATACGTTAAGTAATCAATAAAATGGCATACCTCACCTAATACTCGTCCACCACCAATTTCTAAATCCTGAATCCAGTTATCACCAGGAATTGCACCTGAATTAATTCTATAAATCATCGTCATTGGATTATTTCCAACAGCTTTTTTCAGTTTAGTAGTCAACGGTGAAAATCGTCTATTAAACCCAACCATAACCGCTTTATTGGTTTTTGATTGTAAGTTAATAATAGATTCTAATTCTGATTCTAAAAGACATAATGGTTTTTCGACAAAAACATTTTTATTTGCTTCTAAACTTTTTAAAACATAAGGTCCATGCGAATCATGACGAGTAGCAACGAAAACTGTATTTGTTTTATCGTCTAACACATCTGATTCCTGAGTAGCACAAAACTGAAACTTAAATTTTTCAGCAACACGTTTAGACGTTGTACCTGTATTGGTTAAAACACCAACACGACCAACTTCATTAGTTTCAGGAATATTAGGCAAAAGATTTCCTTGCGCATAACTTCCTGCTCCAATAAAGGAGATATTTATTTTACCTAGTTTATTATTTTCAGACGTTGGAATTTTAGATTTTGAAATCGTTTTTTCCAGGTCATATTTAAGAGCAATTCCTGTAAAAGGTTCTTCTTTAGAGACTACAAGATCGAATGCATCTTTAGCTTTTTCAAATTCAAACTCGTGTGTTGTTAGGTAATCTATATCAATACGTTTGGTAGCAATTAAATTCTGAAACGCTTCCATGTTTCGTTTTTCTGTCCAACGCACATAAGGCAACGGATAATCAATTCCTTTTTCTTCGTAGTTTAAATCGTAACGACCTGGACCATAAGAACACGCCATTTTTAACTCTAACTCTTTACGATACCAAAATGGATCACGTTCAAAACCAGTTGGAACAGCACCAAGAACGACAACTTTTCCTTTTTTACGTGCAATAGCACCTGCAAAATTTATGGGATCTAAACTTGAAGTTGCAGCAGCGATAATAACAGCATCTGCTCCGTAGCCATTGGTTATATTTTGGATTTGCTCTTCAACACCAGCTGCATTTCTAGTGAGACCTAAATCAACTACATTATTATCAATAGCTTGTTTAACAGCTGCTTCAGAGACATCAATACCAATAACGGTTACTCCAGATGCTTTTAAGATTAATGCTGCTAATTGACCAAGCAAGCCAAGGCCAATAATCACACAAGATTCGCCTAGTCGTAAATCGGCTTGACGTACACCTTGCATAGATATTGCTCCAAGTGTATTGTATGCAGCGTCTTTTAAATTTGTATTTGAGTTTAATTTAACACAAAGATTAATTGGTACTGTAATAATTTCAGCATGATTTGCATATCCTGCTCCAGCACAAGCGACTTTATCACCTACTTCAAATTCGGTTACACCTTCACCAACTTCAATTACTTCTCCAGCAGAACTATAGCCTAATGGCGAGTATGCATCGAGCTTTTTCATCACAGCTCTATACGTTTGGATTGGGCCTTGTTTTTTTAAAGTATCAATAACTTGCTTAACCTGTTGCGGACGCTCTTTAGCTTTACCAAGTAAGCTTTTACGAGCTGCGACGACAGTAGAACCCTCAGTTCCTGCACTTATAATAGAATAGTGATTTTTCACGATGACCATTCCTTTTCCTAATTGAGGATAAGGCACATCTTGAATAATCATATCACCAGAACCTAATTTTTGTGTTAGTTGTTGCATTTAATCTACATTTTTATGAACCTTAGGCAAAGACCTGTAAGGTTTCTCTAA
Source organism: Psychroserpens ponticola (assembly GCF_023556315.2). NCBI lineage: Bacteria > Pseudomonadati > Bacteroidota > Flavobacteriia > Flavobacteriales > Flavobacteriaceae > Psychroserpens > Psychroserpens ponticola. The sequence goes on from NZ_CP116221.1 coordinate 3,106,789, forward strand.
TTCTTTAATTATTTTTATTGGGTTTCCAGCGGCAACTACACCTTCAGGAATATCTTTATTAACAACTGATCCAGCTCCAATTATAGAATGACTACCAATCGTAACGTTTCTCATCACAACAGTATTAACTCCAATAAACACATGATCACCAATATTGACATAACCTGTGCCATTATCTTCTGGATTGATAATGTGCGCAGCACCATCATGTGATAATATATAACAACCATGAGTTATTAAGCAATGGTCACCAATAATAACTTTACCTCGTCTTAAATCTATTTTTGCGCCAAGACTTATCATTGTATTTTTACCAATTTTGGCACCAGAAGCTCTAAGAAAATACATTTGAAAAAATCTAAGTAGATTACCCAATGAATGGACCATTTTTCTAATAATTATTTTCATGCTTCCAATGTGTTTGAGATGATCGTTTTAAAATCTTTAGCAATTTTTTGAATTGAAAAATCTGAAACCACATAGTTTCTATTTGTTTGTCCTAATACTAAACGTTTGTTTGCATCTTCTAACATAGTTCTTAATGCTTTTTTTAAACCCTCTAAATCACCAGGAATAAAAGAATATCCATGAATACCATCTTCAAAAACTTCACGATGAGCACCAACAGGTGTAAACACTACAGGCTTACCAATCGCCATTGCTTCTAATAAAGATCTTGAAAAGCCTTCGGAATACGACGCTGTCAAGAACATATCTGTAGATTGCAAATGCTTCATTTTATCCTCTCCACTAATAATACCGAGATTTTCGTAATTTTGATTATATGCCGAATTCAATATCTTGTTTTCTGCTTCGAAAGGATCTTCATAGTCTATTTTTTCACCAGTATATTGGTTATAAAAGACACCTCTTTCTCCTTTTCTTATATTTCCTGCAAAATAAAACTTTATATAAGGAAATTCGTCGCAAAGGTCAGGAATTATTTTTAAAATATCTGTAAAACCTTTAGCCTTAGTCATATGACCCATCACGAGTATTTTTCCTTTTTCAACTTCAACTTCATAATCATTGGAATATTGATTTATGTCCATAGCTTGATAGAGCACAGACACTTTTGAGGCATTTATATAAGGTAAAAATTGATCATTGAGATATTTAGCCTGAACAATAGCACAGTCTACTCGTTTTAAGCTAAAGCCAACAAGACGCTTTATAATTGTATTAAATTGTTGGAAATTTAATTTAAAATGACTTCCTCTTAAATGAATAATAACTTTTGCACCAAATAGTTTACCTAAGAGTATGGTCCATACATCACGACCTATCCAACCAATTTGTGTTGGAGTTATAGGATAGTACACACATTTAAATCTGTTTGTAATTAATAATTTAAGCAATTTAGAAAAGAAGATAAAGAAATTAGTTAGCATTGATAAATCAAGCTTTCCTTTTTTAGTATTATCATTTCGAAAATTTGTTTTAAGGAACTTTATTTCAAATGCTTCATTTAACATTTGAGATTCTAAAAACTGTTGCATACTCAGTTCGGGACCAGAGTAAGGAGGAGGTGTTGGACCGATAAATAGTATTTTAGGTTTTTTTTTAACCATCTAACAGATTACTTTTCATTTGTGCTACCCATTTTTCAACAGACAACTCTTTTCCTTTAGCATTCGCATTCTGACAGAATCTATCTAACAGGTTACTATCTAATAATAAATTTGACAATTTTTGAACATTACGATCAAAATCTTCAGCAAGAATATAACCATTTTCACCATTAATAAGGTAACTAATCTCAGGGCCATGTTTATCAGCTTGTAAAGTTACATAAGGTCTACCATAAACAAAGGCGTGGTTAATTGATAATCCTGAATGACCTGGAACAAACACCAAGCAAGATCTAGACATTATAGGCGCAATTTTTTCTTCATCAACGATAGACTTATGCCAAATGATATCCTTATCATTTTTCACAGCTGCTTCAACCACTTCAGACATTGGTCCATCACCTATAATTTCAAGTTTTAAATCGGCAATACTTTTCTTAATTTCGTGGTAATACCTGAACAATTCAGGAATCTGTTTTGATTCGATTAATCGACCAATAAACAACATTCGTTGTTCCTCTTTTGGAGGTTTTACGTACTCATAAAATTTATTAACTTCAATCGTATCAATTGTATTATTTACCCAGTATGATTTTTTTGAAGCAATTAAATTTTCACTTAATGCAAGTTCCATACTTTCTTTAGTATAGAATACAACGCGATCTAGGTTTTTAAAAAAAAACTTAGACAACCATAAATCTATAGCTTTTAAGTTTTTGTTTTTTGTTTTTAAAATCGGATGATTATATGAAAACACATTTGTGTTTTGAAGATTTCTGCAATGCTTTACAAGAAACATAAATAAAAGCAAATTCTTTTTTTCAGCAGGAATCATAATCCAATCAAAATTATGAGCTTCTTTCTTTAAAAACGCCTTAACCTCTTTAGAAAAGCCAAATTTTGATTTAGGAACATTTATTTTATCTTGATCAAATGTCCAATCTTGACTAATTTCATGGTCACCCATTTTATTACGACCAGTTCCTGAAAGAATATGTAGTTGAATTTCATTATCATTAGCTAAGTGATTTAAAAACCTTGCTTTATAATGATTTAATGCAGGTGAGAGCCATAAAATTTTTACCATATCCCTCTTTTATTGGTTTGTCCAAACATTGCTGTAACAAAATACATCATAGCTCCCGAAGCTAATAATGGCAATGAACTTATACTATACATAGCAACTACAATCAAATTGGCAAGCAATAAAAATTTAAATTCTACAATCATCGGTTTAAATGAACTTCTTAAAACAGTTAATAAGAAATACAAATAACATAAGATTCCAAAAATACCAGTAGTAAAAAAGATTCGAACATAATCATTATGCATACCACCACTCATCATAACTTTAGCTTTTTCATGTTGAGCAAGACCAGAACCAAAAACCTGTGATAAAATATTAAAATCTTCCCAATAAGCAAAATAGCGTCTCCAAATCCACACTCGACCATTCAAAGCTCTAGAATCATCGGCATTACCTTCGGCAACACTAATATCTTTTGCATAAAGAACTTCAAAAATCTCAAAATAAAAATAGATTCCTACGCCAAACATAATAACGAAAAAAATTGCCAATTGTAAAACTGATACTTTTTTTCTAATGAAGTAAATAAATACAATTAAAAGAACAATAGAAACTGCCCAAGAGGCTTGATGCCTAAGATTATAAACGCCTACTAAAAATATGAGAAGTACAATTATAAATCCAAAATTCCCGAAGACGAAGTGCTTTTTTTTCCTGTTACTATTTTTAATATAAAAGTAACAGTAGCAAACAAACCCACAAATTAAATGACTCATATAGCCGAATAAATCAGCATAAAAACCACTTAGTCGCAAACCACCTCCTCTTGATTCTGTATTATAAACCTCAACAATTGGATCAAATAAAATTTCATAATACAAAGTTCCAATTGGAAAAACTGATGCAATAAGAAACGTAATTAAGAAGCCTTCTATATCAATAACAGAATTTAAATGTTTTCTAAAATAGAAAAACAAAACAAATGGTAGTATTGCTCTAATAGATTGTCCAAACTGAGAAAATGATTGTTCAAAACCAAATACTAAAAAATGATTTAAAACGAATAAAAAAATAAAAATAAAAAAGGCAATGGTAAGGTTAGGTGTTCTTGTGCTTTTTCTGACATAAAATAAAAATCCAAAAACAAAAACCATTAGTCCTAATACCTGTAAAGGTGAGAAACCTGATGTTTCTTTCATTTCCCATGTTGCAGCAAAAAAAGGAAATAACAAAATAACAACGAGCATCCACTTCAAAGCAACCTCTCTACTACCAAACCATTGTTTATAGAGTTTAAAATCCCAAGTAAAATTATTTAGTGCACTCGCCATTCTTCGTTCTTAATTAAAACCATTTTTTATACCAATTAATCAAGAAATATATTGTCCAAATGGTATTAGTATACTGTATATTCCCTTTTTTTAGCAAATCAAGTTTTTGATTTACTTCATCTAGATTAAATAAATTGGTATCTTTATTAAACTGTGTAATATTATCTTTTACACCATTATAAATGGTATCATTTGCCCATTCTCGTATTGGCAAATTAAATCCCATTTTTTTTCTATACAGAATATCGTTTGGTAAAATTCTTTCAAGTGATTTTTTAAGAATATATTTATTTACACCATTTTTTATTTTGTACTCTCCTGGTATGGACAATGCCAATTGTACCATTTCGTGATTTAAAAATGGGCTTCTTGCTTCAATAGAATTAGCCATCCCTAATCGATCAGCTCTAAACAAAAATTGTTCTGTAATAGCTTGTCTATAACCAGAATAACACAACCAATTCACATAATCAAATTTATGTCCATTCAAAAAAGTATGATATTCCTCTTTTAATTGTTTCACATAGTCATAAGACGAATGACCATTTATAGCATTTTTAAAATCATTTGAAATTATACTATTCTTTACGCCTTCTTTTATGCCACCAGCTCCTGGCCAATAAAAATCTTGATTATTATACAATCTATTTGTTATTTCAGAAATAGGTGTATCTGGTTTTAATTGTTGGGTGACTGAATTAGCAATACTCTTTAAAAACCTAGGAGATTTAGAAGCAATTTTATAGTATTGATATTTCTTGACATAACGTTCATAATTACTATATCCACTGAATAGTTCATCTGGACCATCACCATTTAAAACAACTTTAATGTCTTCTTGTTTTGCTAATTGAGAAATAAAATAAATTGGGATAGCAGTTGGGTCAGCTTGAGGCTCATCATAAATATCAGTAATTTTGGGTATAAAATCTAAGATATCATTAGACGTAACCGTTTTTACAAAATGATTGGTATCATAGCGTTTTGCAATTTTTTCGGCATATTTCAATTCATTATAATCGGGTTGATTTTCAAAACCAATGGTAAATGTTTTAATATCATTTGGTGTATTATCTCTCATTAATGCCACAATTGCAGAAGAATCAACGCCTCCACTTAAAAAAGCTCCAACAGGAACATCCGAAATCATACGCATCTTTACAGATTCGTCTAATTTATCATATACCAAATCTGCTAACTCTTTTTCTGAAGAAAACTGAATTGGTTTATATTTTAAATCATTAAAGGATTCATAAGTTTGAATACCATGTTTATTAACTACCATGTAATGTCCAGGCTTAAACTTTTGAATGCCCTTGAACATTGTATTAGGAGTCGCAACTGTATTATAGGTTAAAAAATCATAAAGCACTTTTTCATCAATCTCTTTATTTATCCATGGTAATTTAAAAAGTGCTTTTAACTCAGAGGAAAATGAAAAATCTCCATTCATCTCAGTAAAATACAATGGTTTTTTTCCTGAGCGATCTCTTGCAAGAATGAGTTCTTCTTTTGAAGCATCCCAAAGTGCAAAAGCAAACATGCCATTTAAATGTTGCAACATGTCTAAACCAAACTTTCTATAGAGTTTTAAAAGGGTTTCTGTATCAGAATGCGAATTAAACTTCTCATCACTTAAAAATTTAGTGTTTAATAACTGAAAATTAAAGATTTCACCATTAAATACTACGGTGTTATTTGCAATGGAATCATGCATAGGTTGATGACCAGCACTTGATAAATCGAGAATACTTAAGCGTGTTTGACCTAATGCTAAACCTTGGCTCTCATCTATCCAAATACCATTATCATCTGGTCCTCGATGCGCTAATTCAGCATTCATAGAAGATACCGCATCTTTTAAATGCGCACTTCCGGATGATAATTGAAATATTCCGTTAATACCACACATTAGATAACCTTTTTATATTGATTATAATAATCTTGTTCCATTCGTTCTAAGCTAAAAAATTCTAATTGATGTTTAGAATCATCTCCTGGGATAAATTCGTTTACTTGATAATGTTTAAGTCTTTCAATCATTGCCTTTTCATCCAAACAAATATCTTCAGGATTAAATCTATTAATTATTTCTACTACTCCTCCTCCATCACTAAATGCTAAAATTGGTGTTTCAACTGAATAAGATTCAACGGTAACCAATCCAAATGCTTCATTTTTAGAACCAATAACATTAACATTAAATAGAGATTGGTAAGTCATAATTTCATCTTGATATCCAAGAAATTCAACATTATCTAAAATATTAAGGTTTTTAACCTTTTTTAAAAGATTTTCTTTCTCAACACCTTCTCCAATGATTAAAAGTTTTGCCGACTTATTTATTTTTAAATAGGAATTGAATACTTCAATTACCTTATCAACTCTTTTTACTCCAGCCAAACGTCCAACTACACCAACAATAAAATTTGCTGAATATTTTTTTTGTAACCGTTCCAACAATTGTAAATTAATGACCTTATCTATTGACGACCCATTATAAACAATTTGTAATCTATTCCCTTTATAAAAACGTTTTTCGACTAAACCTTTTGTGAAAGTTGAATTACAACAAATATATACTGTTCCAATTTTAAAAAATAATTTTCTCAAAAAGAAACTCAACTTGTCTGAGCTTTTAATTTGTCTTCCAAACCCAAAATTACCGTGTTCTGTGTATATAATTTTCTTTCCTGATAATATAGCTGCCAAAGCAATACTTAAATGAAATCCGTGGAGATGAATCACATCATAGTGTTTAAAGCTCTTAGAAATTTTTAAGATTTTAGATGGATTTAAATCAAAACCAGAATTTAGATTAAAATCAATTAAAGAAACGCCAAGGTTTTCAAACTGCGTTTTAAACTCTCCTTTTATGTTGCCTACACCAATAGCAACATTCATTACTTCTCTTTTAATCTGTTGTGAAACTAAATCATAAACCAAGCGCTCGATACCACCAAATCCTAAACTTCCTATGTAATGAATTATTTTCAATAGTTTTTACTAATATAATCCGCAAAAATAGAGGTAATTATTGTTTAAATTAAATAATTCATTAAAAGTTTGACAAGTTTGCATTTAATGGGATAAAGTTGATCACGTTTTTATTATAAAATTAATTGGTCAATTTTATTAATGGACGCCATCATTAATATCCGAAATACAAATGTAGTTTGAAAAAATCTACTTTTCAAATCACATAGGATTCCTAACTTTCACTTGTGTTTCGATACTTAATCAACTTAGCTGGATTACCAGCTACTATAGCATATTCAGGAACATCCTTAGTGAGAACAGAGCCTGCGGCAATAATAGAACCTTTTCCTATTTTTTTTACTGAAGCCGTTATGATTACTCTAGCGCCAATCCATACGTCATCCTCAACAATCAAAGTTCTCATTTCTCCAGATCCTTGCTTCGACATTGGTTTATCTAATCTATCAAAATTATGATTTGCGCCATATATTAATACATCTTGTCCCATCATTACATAATCTCCCATTACTACATTATTAACATAACAATTTCTTCCTATTCCTGAATGGCTACCAATTTCGATTGTAGCTCCAGTACCAATCATAGCACCTCTTCCTATATTATTAAGTTTACCGCATTTCTTAAACATTTTACTTGCCACATACGATCTAAATTTATGGCTTCCAAAAGAATAAAAATCTGTCCTATGAGGTAAAAACCTAGCAAAGAAATAATAAACTAAAGTAAAAAATGTTCTTTTCATTGTATTAGTATAAGGATAAACTTGACATAATAGGAAAAAAAGCAGGATACTGCATTCTATTTTTATCAACCAAATATTGCGTGAATTCAAATCTATTTTTCAGGATTGAATCATTCTTTGGAATATCAAAAGGCATAGAATATTGAAACTGATTTAATCTATATTGTAAATTTATATATTTTTTACCTAAAAACTTAAATTGACTAGGCAGCACGAATCCTTTATGAGAACTACCAAAAACATCTGCTTTTTGAATATTAAAGTTTCCTGGCAAATTAATTTCATTTACAGGCAAGTAAAATTTTTCGTCAATAAAGAGACGCTCTAATAATAGTTTGGTTTCTGTATGGAATTCTAAAATCAAGTTTGTGATTTCTTTTTTATTTGGTTGGTTTGTAAACCATATCGATCTAAATTTAAGAACTCTTTCAACTAAATCATACAGTTTTCCTTCTGAGATGTTTAAGAGTTTCAAATCAAATGAAATAGCCTTAGCTAAAAGCAAAAAAGATCGTAATTTCACAATTTTCAACGTTTTTTGAGTATCTAAAGTTATAAACATCTTAACTAAATATTCAATTGCGATTTGTTGGTTTAAACCAGTATTATTAAGTGATTCTACCTTGTTTAAATTCATGTCCTCTCCTCCTAATAGCTGTAGGTTTGACATTAAATTATATGGTAATGCTTCTTCTAAATCCTTTTTTTCAACACCGAAAAGTCCATGAGTTAAAATCAATTTTTCATCTTGAGACAAGTTACTTCGATAATCATTTCTATTCTCAGAATCATTTTGAAAAACACAGATTAGGTCCAAATCTGAAATACCAGGATCTTTTACAGAACCCATTTGATAAACACTTAATATTGAATTATGCGCTAACAACTCCTTAACCATTTTAGCTTTAAGTGCGCTATATTTATCTAGTGAAATAGCACTAGGATATTCAATAAGTTCAATTTTCATTATATATCAGTTTTAATTTTTTTAAGTAATAACAACAGACTATTATAAAAGTTATCATTAACTAACTCTAAGTGTTTTTTTGGAATATTTATTGGCATAAATTTAAGTACAACCTTTCTAATTAACCTATTTGGTAGCTCTAATAATTTTCTCTGAAAACTATTGAAATGAGGATTCCAATCATTTCTAATTTGAGAAGCCGTTTCCATTACCATCCATTCGTCCGGTGTAAAAACACCTTTCACAGCATCAAAACTTTCTCTTTTAAATATACCTTCATTGTTTTTAGCTGAATAATAAAGACAAGGAACTAACATAATTTGACTTAAAAGACTTTTTAATTCAAATATGCTTTTAGGTCGCCATTTAGTAGCAATTTTATTTTCAAGCTGATTGACCATGTTATTTAACCCAATCTTGTAATCTGGTTTTTGTTTTATTTCAATCTTAAGTTCGATGTCTTTGGATATTGGAAATAGCGCCTTTGAATTTTCCAATATGGTCGTTGGCAAATAATACTCAGGATAATCTAACAATTGACTTTCTTTTATCTGAAACCAACCATGATGCTGAAGTGGATCAAATTTCAAGATTAATTTCATGGATTCAATCTTAAATCTTTCTAATTTTTTTGAAGCAACAAAACGATCCTTAACTATCAACAAACCATCAAAATCACTATATGCTATTACTTCATTAGTAGCAACACTACCATGAACAATAACGGAATGAAACAATTCTGAATAGTTGCGTTCAATTAATTGAGCGATATCAGACACAAGAGTAAGATTACCATTATATCTTTCAATTTTTAAATTATGATGTTGCGTTGTACCCATTATTTAGCCTTCTCCTTTAAAACTTTTAAAATCTCAATAAGTGTGTTTTTGTGAAATATGTAAAGTATCATAACCGAAACAACAAGCATAGTCAACAAAAGCGTCCATGGGCTTACCACCAGATAGTTGAAGTGAACTAATGCATAAATAAGACTTAAACTTATAAATGAGACCATAGGTCCTTTTAGGCTATTGAACAATTGAATTATAGAAAATGGAATATAAGAATAAAGCACTACTAAAAACAATAAAAATGATAGTACCTTTGCGATTACAAGTAAATAGGCTACCCATAAAACTCCGTATTGTACTCCAATAACTATTGCCAGAACGGTCAATATAGTCCTACCAACTGATATGTAAAGAGTAATCTCTGGTTTTCCAATACTTGAAAAAATAACACCTCCAAATTGGCTTACGGATTGAATGGCTCCAGCAAAACAAAGAATTTTGACAATAGCAATAGCTCCATCCCATTTTTGACCAAAACCAATATGAATTATTAAATCTGCATTAAAAGCAAGAATCGTCATTGCAGGTATAGACACTAAAGCAATTAAATTAACGGATTTAAAATAGCCACTAATAATTTTTTCTTTATCATTTTTAAATGAAGAAAATGAAGGAAATAACACCTCACTAAATATATAAGAAATACGTTTTACAGGTGTGTACATTATATTATATGCGAATGCATAATAACCCAAAATGACACTTGAGAAAAACTTTCCTAAGATTAGATAGTCAATGTTTCTCTCAAAATACCTGACCATATTAGATGCCTTATACTTTAAGGAATACCAAACCATAGACTTTATTTCATGAAAATTGAAATAAAAACTAGGCAACCACCTTCTGTAAATCATTACCATAAACAACCTAACCACAGAAACTACTAAAGACTGAAGAATCAGTGCATAAACACCCAAACCTAGATATGCTCCTATTACGGCCGCAATTGATCCAATAAGGATACCTGATAAATTAATTTTACTTATGGTTCTAAACTCCAAATCTCGTTCTAACAGTTTGTATTGAACGATGTAAAATGGAAATATCAAAAGATTAAAAGCAGCAACAAAAACTATAGAAGTTAACTTAGGTTCATTATAAAAATTGGCAGCAAATTGAGACGTTGATATGATGACTAGAAATGAAAATACAGACAGCCCATAATTTAACCAATAAATTGAGGACAGTTGTTTTTGACTCGTCTCACTTTCGTAGATTATAGACGACCCAAAGCCCATATTAGTGAATAATGTAATAAAACCAATATAAGTCATCGTCAATGCCACCAAACCGAAATCTTCTGGCAGTAACAAACGAGCAAGTACAATATTTACAACTATGGCTAATAGTTGTGACAACACATTAACTATAGTTAAATAAAAACCACCTTTTATGATTTTATTTTTCTTTTTCGCGTCGCTCAATTTCTTCTACAATTATTTTTTGTGCCTTGGCATAAGTATTTCCTAATATGTGCTCATAAGCACAATTTGCTTTCTGTTTACTCAAATCAGGATTATCTAAAATGAATTTTATTTTATCCACCAATAAATTTGAATCATCTGGCTTAATATAATGGACCATATCATCTGAATATCGTTCTCTTAAAGCAGGAAGGTCTGAATATATCACTGGATTTTTACTTTTAAAATAAGCACTAGATTTACCAGGCCCTAAAAAACACCTATTATATTCAGTATCCGGATAATAACTAACCAATACATCAGCTGCTCTTATGATATTTTCATACGCTTCAATTTTTTGAAAAGGGAATAGTATTAAATTAGACAAGTTAAATGATTCATAATGAGCTTGAGATTCTTGATTTACACCAACAATTACAAATTGATACTGAGGTAATTTTTTAGCAGCTTCTAGCATGTAATCAACTTCCTTCGATCCAACAGCTACTTTACCTGCATATAATATGTACTTAGTACCATCTTGGAAACCAATTTCTTTTCTTAATTCTTGCTTATCAAAATGCTTATCACTCTCACTTTGGTAAAAACGCTTAGGTGTTCTTATAACTTTATTTTCATTTGCCTTATTTAATTTTATCTGATTTTCCAATTGCCCTACAGAAGTAACAACATAGTCGGAATTATTTATAATAAAATTATGTAACCAAGTGTTCTTTATATGCTGAGCCTCAAACACAAATACTGTTTTAAGCATTCTCATTTTTTTTAAGAACAGAAAAGGCACAGATGATATAAAACACTTACTATACACGAGATCATATTTAAATGATTTTTTCGTTCTTAACACAAATTTTAAACTTTCTTTTAGCTTTTGATAACCTAATTTTGATTTCGGATCCTTTTGTTCAGTATCCTCCAAAAATTGGGTTGCCATCTCAATAATATTAAAATTAGGATCAAGCTTGTAGAGGCCAAAAACTTCAGAAAATTCCACCTTATATTCTTTTCGTTGCACACTTGGAGTAAGCATATCTACATCCATTCCATTTTGCGCAAAACCATCACAACTGTTCATCATGTGAACAGCGTCTGACCTATTTTTCCTCATGTCTCTTGGAGAAATGTATAGTAACTTTTTAAACATACATAAAAACTCTTTATTATTTTCAGATAAAACTATCCTAAACTATTGTTTGCAAAAATTTCAATTTTGATAAGTGCTCATCTAAAAAATCGATAGTCATGTTTATATTCCTATAACTCACTTGGTCAGTAACATCTTCAACAACTTTTATGTCATTTTCTTTGCAGAAATTTTCTAAATCTTCGTGATTCCCTTCATCTTCTAATAAAAATTTACAGATGCCATTAGAATAAATAAACTTATCTAAATGGATATCTTTTTTTATAGAACGTCTTTTACAAACAAAAGGAGTGCCTATTAACTCTGAATAATTTATGGCTTTGCTATCTAGATAATCTACAGTTTTTTTTGCAGCTTCATTAGATAGTCTTTCTTTAGTAACTCTAACATATTTACGATTTAATGAATGTAAATCGATAATTAATTTCAGCTTAGTCTCTATATTATCAGAACCAGCTACAAACCATTGAAATATGATGAATTCCCTATCCCATGTTTCTTCTTTATTAAAATCTTGAATTATAAATTTACGCTCAATTTCATTAACTTTTACGCTCTTTATAACATGGTGCTTATCCATTTTTAAACAGTTTTTCGTTTACGATTTTATTTAATTCAACGTTAGTAAGATCTTTGTTTTTGTGTATTACTGTGAAGATGAAATCTGCATTACTTTGAAATTTTCCAGACTTTTCAGGACTAAGTAAATTTTTAAGAATTTTATGTTCCCCTAAGATAGGCTCTAGCGTTTTTTCGATTTCAATTACATTAATTTCAATCGGTTTTCCAGAAAGGTTATACACATAATCCATTAACCTACTTTCAGATGGCATATTCGCTTTACTTACCTGCTCCTTTAAAATCAAGTTGATGTATTCACTATTTAAATCGTAGTCAAATAACTTAGATAAATATTGTTTGTAGTATGTTCCGCCTCCAACTCCTATATCCATTTCTATCATGTCAATATTTTCAGCACTAACTAATATATCAGCTTTCAAAATCACATCTTGAACACCACATTCCTTAATAAAATTCATGAAATAGTCTTCAATTCTTTTACTGTGTTTATCATCATATGATAAACGGCCTAGAAAAACAGTACCTTCATAAGAATCTCTAACAACAGGAGCTAATAACTTTAACTCCCCATTTTGCACTAGTGCTAACACTCTATATTCTAAGCCTTCTCTAAACTCCTGAACAATAGTCTCGTCACCATATTTGTTTTCATTAATAGCAGAAATAAGATCGTTTTTATTAACAATTTCTACTCCAGAACTTCCACGTCCAACCGTAGGTTTGACAATAAATTTATTAACACCATCTATAATATTAAGATTTTGAGTAATCTCTTTAATATTCCAAGACGCAATTGTAGTTAACCTGTATTTTTCATACAATTCTTGTTGAGAAAACTTATCCATTCCTACCATTAACTCAGTAGGAATTTCAGTATGCAAGTTTAATGCTTTATTTACTACTTGTAATGTTCTAATTGCTTGTCCACCAGAATAAGACCCTACAGCATCAATTTTTTTAGAAAAACTCTGTATCCAATTAAGTACTTCGGCTTCATTATGAGTATTAACTTCAGCAAATTCATCACATAATTGTATTGCTTTTTCAGAATTTCTGCCTTTACCAATAGCAACGACATAATGACCTTTATCTTTTAAAGACTTAATAAAATCAATTTGCGGATAACCAGCTCCGATTGAAAGTATAACTTTTTGTTTCATATTAAATATCTTTCTTTAATTCCGAGAAATAAACGGAAATAGAATCCTCTTTTAAATACACGTCGTTTTGAACCCAGTTTTGATACTCATTAAAGAATGACAACTCATCATATTGATGAAAAACTGGTTGATTATTATTATCTAAATCTTGGTGAATTCCGCCTGACCAAAAATACGTTATATCTTCTTTATAAATTGAAGAATAATTATATTCTTCATTAATTAAACCGAAATCTAATGCAAACTTATAGAACAGATCCATGTTAGCATCTAATATCAGCTGAGATGGTCCCCAAAGTCTTGGATTTGCTTCAATCATATAAACCTCATCATTAAACGCCTTAACTTCTATCATTATAAGGCCTACAAAACCTTTTTTGACAAATAAATCGGCATACTTATCTGCTATATTATTGTGATGAAAATCAGATGACTTTGCTCCAATTATTGACAAACCATTGTCTTGTTGAATTAGGTTTTTTTGAGAAAAAACACTGTATTCACCATTTTTTGAGAAGTAATATAATAAATAGAAAGAATCTCCACCAACAAACTCTTGATAGTAAAAATCATCTTTATTTTTTTGTTGATTAAAGGATTCATAGTCTCCTTTATTCATTATTAAAACAGGTTTTTCATTAGTGATTTTTCCATCTATGAAATACTGTTTTGGTTTTGCAACAAAAGGAATATTTGCTTCATCGATACTCCTATATTCTTTAGGAATCCTAATATCATTCTTTTCACATAATTCACAAAAACTATACTTATCAGAAACTTCTTGATATAGTTTTTCATCTGTAAGAGGGACAATAAAGTTGTTTTCTTCTAATTCAGTCAAGTTATCAAGCAAAAATCGATTAAGAAATTCGCTAGAAGGAAGAACCACTAGTTTGTCGATGTCATGTTTCTCTTTAATTTTATTTTTATACAACAGAAAATCATCAAGATGCAATGCTTTAGACTTCCTTTTTAAGATTATATATTTACTATATTCTGTAAAGTTGATTATGTCGTCTTCACCCATAGCGATTATAAAAAAAGAGATGTCATTTTTTTCACAAAACCTACAAAAAGAAACAACAGCTCTATTATTATAGCCTGACATTATTAATACAACATTCTTACCCATTATTCAATCTGTTTTTTTTAGCCCTTTTAATAAATTTTCTTAATGATTCTGACTACTAAGCAAAACGCTACATATCATAGCTATTTCTTCTTTAGATAAGTCAACATATAATGGCAAACACAATACTCTTTTAGAAATGTCATCTGTAATATCTAGGCTTTCATTTTTCACGTATGGCAAAGCCATTGATAAGCTAGGATAAAAATACCTTCTAGAATAAATTTCCTTACTTTTTAAATCTTCCATGCATTTCAACAAAAACGCTTCACTCTCTAAAACAATAGGATAATACGCATAATTTATGCTCGCTTCAGAATGCCATTTAGGTTTAAAAGCCTTAAAATGATTTAAGTGCTCATCATAGCTATCTGTTAATTCCTTTCGTTTTTGATGTATGGTTTGAATGTGTTCTAAATTTGCCAATCCCATTGCTGCATGAAATTCCGAGTTTTTGCCATTGATTCCGAGCTCAGCAAAAGTCTCTGGACCAACAAATCCAAAGTTACGAATGTAGGCCATCTTTTTTAATAAGTCTGGATCTTTAGTAACAACTAAGCCTCCTTCTGTTGAATGGTATAATTTTGTAGCATGCAAACTACAGGTGCTTATATCACCATATTCAAAGATTGATTTACCATATATTTCTACACCAAAAGCATGTGCTCCATCATATATTACCTTTAAATTGTGCTTTTTAGCTATTTTTTCAATAGCCAAAACATCACAAGGATTTCCATAAACATGAGTTGCCAAGATTGCAGTTGTATGTTTTGTAATTGCTGCTTCAATTTTAGTAGCATCGATATTTAAGGATTCATTATCAATATCGACAAAAACGGGCTCACATCCTTCCCAAACAATACTACTTGTAGAAGCTACAAAAGAAAATGGTGTGGTAATAATTTCTCCTTTCAAATTTAATGCTTTAATAGCCATTTGAAGCGCTATTGTTCCGTTTGTGACGAACAGTAAATGTTTAAGCTTTAAATGATTTTTTAGTTTCATTTCTAATTCATTCGCCAAAGGTCCCATATTGGTTAACCATTGACGCTGCCATATCCCTTTTAAAAACGCTTCATATTCTTCTTGCTTAGGCAAAAAAGGTTTTGTTATTGGTATCATTTTTTGTTTTTTAAGAGGTTTTCGAACACCATTGTTTTTATTCTAATAAATCTTGACATTTCACTAATTCACAATTAGACAATATATAAATTACGCCTTAACATTTTGAATTATAGGTATTACTAAAATCCTAAATGGCAAAAACGAACCACTATCATCATTTATAATGAAAGAAAAAGGATGGCAATATAACTTTTTTCTGTTAAGTAGTCGAGCAACCAATAATCCGATTACTCTAATCACAATTCATATAAATCAAATGTGACTATTAATTAATTGCTTGTAAAAACGCCAAGAAAACTCAAAAATAAACTATTTATAGCTTTCTGTTTTAAAACTTACTACTATGAAATAATGGCTTTTAAATACTCAAAGTAGTCGCCTTTAAGATCTTTAACTTGTAATGCCAATCCTTCCTTTGTAATCCATTTATAACTTAAGGCAATTTCTTCTAAACAAGCAATTTTAAGACCTGTTCGTTTTTCTACAGCCTTAACAAATTCTGTGGCTTCTGTTAGTGCTTCATGTGTACCAGTATCTAGCCATGCAAAGCCTCTACTTAATATTTGCAATTTTAAATTTTCCTGTTCAAGATACGCTTGATTTACGGTTGTGATTTCTAATTCACCTCGATGAGATGGTTTTACATTTTTTGCGATTTCAACTACAGAATTAGGGTAAAAATACAATCCGACTACTGCAAAATTAGATTTAGGATTTGCTGGTTTTTCCTCAATACTTAACACATTACACTCTTTATCAAACTCAGCCACGCCATAGCGTTCTGGATCTTTGACATAATTTCCAAAAATAACAGCTTTTCCATCATCGTTTACAGTTGTTATAGCGTCTTTTAATATTTTTTGCAATCCAGCTCCATAAAAAATATTATCACCTAACACTAAGCATACATTATCGTCACCTATAAAATCTTCTCCTAAAATAAATGCTTGTGCCAGACCATCTGGACTGGGTTGTTCTACATAACTTAATTCGATTCCAAACTGACTTCCATTTCCTAATAATTTTTTAAAATTTGGAAGATCCTGTGGTGTAGAAATTATTAAAACCTCTTTAATTCCAGCCAACATCAAAACTGATAATGGGTAATAAATCATAGGTTTATCATAAATCGGCAATAACTGCTTACTCACTGCTAATGTTAATGGATGTAAACGAGTTCCTGATCCTCCTGCTAGAATAATTCCTTTCATTTTGATGTTCTTTATTAGGTTTTGATATTTAATTGGTATTGATTAGACAAGGTCTAACATTGGTCTCTGCTATTTGTATTGTTGAGCATAATATTTTAAATAATCGCCACTGGTTACGTTTTCTAACCATTCTGAATTATTTAAATACCAATCTATTGTTTTGGTTAAGCCTTCTTCAAAGGTAACACTTGGTTCCCAACCTAGTTCTTTACTGATTTTTGTCGCATCAATAGCATATCTTAAATCGTGACCAGGTCGATCTTTTACAAATGTGATTAGTTGTTCACTTGTACCTTGTTTTCTATTTAATTTAGCATCCATTTGATTGCATAATAATTTAACCAAATCAATATTTTTCCATTCATTAAAACCACCAATATTATACGTTTCACTTAAAACACCTTTGTGAAAAACTAAATCGATAGCTATCGCATGATCAATAACAAATAACCAATCTCTAGTATAGTTTCCATCTCCATATACAGGTAAAGGTTTATTATTTATAACGTTATTAATGAATAATGGGATTAGTTTTTCAGGAAATTGATATGCACCATAATTATTTGAGCAATTTGATATTAAATATGGTAAATTATAGGTTTCACCATAAGCTCTAACAAAATGATCTGAACTCGCTTTAGATGCAGAATATGGCGAATTTGGACTATATGGTGTAGACTCTTCAAACAAACCTTCACTTCCTAATGAACCATAAACTTCATCTGTACTAATATGATAGAATAATTTATTCTCGAAATTATTTGTCCATAAATCCTTAAAGGCATTAAGTAATACCATAGTACCAATAATATTAGTCTTAGCAAAAGCTAAAGGATCGGAAATAGATCGGTCTACATGAGATTCTGCTGCTAGATGAATAATACCATCTGGTTTTTCAGTTTTAAATAAGTGATTGATAAAACCCTCATCTGTAATATCTCCTTTAACAAATTTATAGTTTTCTTTATCCTCAATGTCAGAAAGATTCATAAGATTACCAGCATATGTTAAGCTATCTAAATTTATAATTTGATAGTTTGGATATTTATTTACAAACAGTCTTACAACATGAGAACCTATAAAACCAGCACCTCCCGTAATTACAATTTTTTTTTGCATGAATACATTTATTATACAAATACTACTTTTAAATCGTAGTATTTTAACTCTTCTACTTAAAAACGCATAGTCTCATTATATTGGAATAACTATTAATAAAACCATATTATTAGCTACAAATCTAAAACAAATAAAACATTAATGAAATTCATTATGCATTTTGGTGTATTACATAGATAATTAGTATGAAATTAAAGCTAAAAGGCAAAAGTTTCAATAAATCATCATCCCATTCACTAAATTTGAGATCGTGACAATAAACAAAATCAAGTGTCTAAACTATAATTTGAAATTTATTTATAACAGCACAATTTAAAATCTGGCTTTTATCTGAAGTTTCACCATTAACAAGTTTACACTATATTTGTATATTCTATAATATTGATTATCAATTCTATTACTTTAAAACCGCAATATTACAGATACCTTATTTTATAATCCTATGATAAAATTTTACTTACTTTTATTCGCCCTAATGATCTCTTTTTCAGCAATTGGGCAACAAGAAATCAATGGTATTGATTTTAATAATTCAAACTCCGACAGTACTAATATTAATAAAACTATAGGTGCAACTAATCCTAATTGGATTACTACTGGTAATTCAGATAGTAACACACAGATTTCTGTAACAACTAATAATAGTATTGCTGAGCGTAATTCTGAATTAATTTTTATAAAATTAAGAGTTAGCACTAACGATAATTCTTACAATACTGACATCTATTTTAATGATAATGCTAGTCTTGGGTTTGATTTAGGATTTGATGCCGCTATTTTTGGAGTTATTCCAAATTTTGCACTTTATTCTCATTTGGTTGAAGGCAACACAGGTTTAAATTTAGCTTTGCAAGCAGTTAACACAACTGATCTTTCTGGAGTAACAATTCCATTAGGTGTAGATGCAAATCAAGGTGAGCAAATTACATTTACTATAGCTACCTCAACACTACCACCTTTAACAAATGTTTATCTTGATGATACTGTTACTAGTTCATCAACCCAATTAAATAACTCAGATTACGTATTCACACCTGCAACTGCATTGTCTGGAACTGGACGTTTCTTTCTTAGAATTGAGCTACCTCCTATTACTTACACATATAATGGCACTTGGTCTCCTAGCGATCCTAATGGAGCAGCTACTGCTGGTGATGATATCGTTATAGAATCTGGTGATGCTGTGATTGGGTCTAATACAACGTGTAATAGTGTAACGGTTAATCCTGGCGCTGGTCTTACTGTTAATTCTGGAATAACGCTCACTGCAACTAATGGGTTGACTTTAGAATCTAGTTCTACGAGTTACTCTAGTTTAATTCTTGATGGAACTGTAGATGGAACAATGACTTACCAACGTCATGTGAATATTAATGCTAGTTCTGGTACAACAACTGGTAGTAACGATTTAGTTTCTGCTCCTTTAACAGGACAACCTTTTAATACATTTGCCGCTGCAAACCCTAATATTCTAACCAATGCTGGTGGTACTTTGTATTTATTTGGTCCTTTTGAAAAAGTAACTGGTCAATATGTTACTTGGGCTGATACTGAAACATCTACGCTTGATCCTGGTGTTGGATACAGAGCTGGTTCTGTTGATAATGATACTTTTACATTTACTGGTACAGCTAACAATGGCGTTGTGACTAACGACCTTGTTAACGCTGGATCTAATAATGCTATATGGAACTTAGTTGGTAATCCTTATCCTTCTTATATGAATGTTTGGGATTTCCTTGCTCATGATTTAGGAGATGGCACAACTAACATTCAACTTTTTGATACTGGTACGGAAGCTATATATGGTTATGATGGTAGTCATGGTAATGGTTGGACTATTTACAACTTTGCTACTACTTTACCGTCTACTGTTATTGCTCCTGGTCAAGGATTCATGGTCAGTGCTAATGCTGCTCAAACTGCTGGTTATGATCTAGAATTCTCTCCTGATATGAGAAGAACGGGTTCTAGTGATGATTTCATTGTAGGTCGTAATGCACAATTGACATATGTGAAGTTAGATTTAAGTACTGCTAATAAGTCTTATGGTACTGATATCTACTTTAACAACAATGCAAGTTCTGGATTTGATGCAGGATATGATGCTAGTATTTGGGGTGAAACTGCTCCTGATTTCGCAATCTATTCTCACTTAATTGAAGAAAACAATGGTAAAGCAATGGCGTTACAAGCTGTTAATCATAATGAGCTATCAAACATTAGTATTTCATTAGGTGTTAATGCAAACCAAGGAGAACAATTAAGGTTTAGCATTTCTGAAATGACTTTACAAGCTTCTGTTAATGTATATCTTGAAGATAGAGTAGAAAATACAATTACATTATTAAATAACGCGGATTATCTGATTACACCTTCAACTCCATTATCTGGAACGGGTCGTTTCTTCTTAAGAACGTCTCAAGAGGCTTTATCAACTATAGACAACTCTATTTCTAAATTAGACATCTATACGTTAAAAGCTTCTGATGAACTTGTTATTAGTGGAGAACTACTAAGTGATAATACAATGCTAAATGTATTCGATATTCAAGGTCGATTAGTATTAAATACTAAACTTGATGATACCATTTTAGAAAATCGTATCAATGTATCTAGTATTAACTCAGGTGTGTACATTGTTACGGTTCAAAATAACAGTCAAGAGGAAACTAAAAAGGTAATTATAGACTAATCTTAAATTTATTTAGTAGAACAAATAAACATACTTATCAAAACACACCTATAAACAAATAATATACTAAAACTAGTATTTTCATATTGAAAGATAAAACTAAGGTTACATATGCTAATTATGACCAAAAACAAATTTAGCAGTTCTTTTTAACCAAAAATATTTTTCATAATTTATCACTTCTAAGATTCAATTTTTGATTTTTACTTGGATTATTTTTGCAATTTAAAAAGCAGAAAAAACCTAATCTAACTGTATTTAAAAATCTCATTTACAAGGAATAATAAAATAATAATTATATTTTATAAGTTTTTTCCTACTAAAACTTACGCTTTGTCGAAAAAAATAGATATTTCACACTTATATCTGTGAACCTTTCATTATATTTGACTTCCCTTTTATCGAATACTAATCTTTATTACAATTATAATTAAGAAATAGAATTAACCTACAATATGAAAAACATCTACTTAACATCAGTTGTTATACTCTAAATTTCTATAGAGTTATTAATATACCTTCATTACTACAGACGAATTTAAAATTTTAGTAATACTACAATTAATGTGAGTATAGTTGTAATTCTATAACAAATCGAAATAAAATAAAATCAAAAAAATGCAACTTACTAAATAAAACAAAAGCATAAATATCTAAAAACTTGACGCTTAACTAATAAAACAACCTTTAATAGAACATTTTTTGAGGTATAAAACACAACCTTTACATTTAACCCTCCCTACATATTGCTAATATTAAATCTATCTTATTATGAAAAAAACTACGCTTTTATTAATTACAATGCTATCCTTGTTATGGCAAACTCAGGCACAGCATAACTTTGCCACTATTTTAGGTCCAGAAAATGTAGCTCAAGGTTCGCCAGTAACATTATCAATAAACACTGTTGGAAATACTGCAGCAGTTCCCACTGATTCGTATGAAATCTTTACAGTCACAGCAGACTGGGTAAATGTTAGCGATGCTTATTCTAGTGAAGCTGATCTTACTTTAACAACAACTGCTGGAAGTGTTACTATTGACCCACCCTCTTCTGGCTCATTTGATAGTTTTGCTTCTACAACGCTGACTTTTAGTGGTACTTTGCCTAGCGGAAGTTATGACCCTAGTATTGACGGATTTCTTGAGATTACATTAAACCAATCTTATGCTGGTTCTAGTGCAAACTGGTCAAATATTGTGGTAAGTATTTCAGCACCTCTTTATAGTGGACCTCCTATTGGTGTTACTTGTTCAAGCGGAAGCTCTTCATTTGTTTTTACTGAAAATTTTGAATCTGATCCACCAAGCGGATGGACTGGCACAGGTTTTAGTGGTACAAATGGAAATTGGGATATAACAAATGCTAATACTAACTCAAATAATACTGGACCATCTATTGCTTATGACAATGGTAGTGGCATGCACTTAGAATATGAAGCTTCTGGTGATTCATCAGCGACAGCTTCGGCTATTAGTCCTGCTATTGACCTAACTTCTACAGTAGATGATGCTGAATTATCATTTTATCTACATGCCTATGGAGCAGCTATGGGAACACTAAATGTTGGTGTATCAAATTCTGCCTCTGGGCCATTTACAACTTTGTTTACTCAAAGCGGACAAATACAAACTGCAGCTGGAGATGCATGGACGCATTTTGGAGTTAATTTAGGTGCTTATGTTGGTCAAACTATATATATCGAATTTAGACATACAGGTTCAGGCACAGACTATACTGGTGACATGTCAATTGACTACATAAGAGTTGAAGCTTGTGACCCACCATGCCCAACACCAGACAATATTGTTGTTTCAAATATTGGCAGCACAACTGCAGATATAACTTGGGATGCAGGTGACTCTGAAACTGATTGGGAAATTGTAGTACAACCTGATGGAACTGGAATTCCTGGTGGAGTTGGTACAGCAACAACAAATAATAACCCATATAATGCTACAGGTTTAACACAACTTACAGCATACGAAATTTATGTAAGAGCAGATTGTGGAATGGTTGATGGTTATAGTGACTGGGTTGGACCTATAGATTTTACAACTCTAGCTGCATGCCCAGATATCACTAGTTTAACCATAGATAGCTATACAGCTTCATCTGCTAACATAAGCTGGACAGCTGGTTCTACCGAAACCGATTGGGAAATTGTAGTACAGCCTGATGGAACAGGCATTCCTGGTGGAGCTGGCACAGCAACAACAAACAACAACCCATATATCGCATCAAGTTTATCACAACTTACTGCATATGAAGTCTATGTAAGAGCAGATTGCGGAATGGTTGATGGCTATAGTAACTGGGTTGGCCCTGTAGATTTCACTACTGGACCTGCTAATGATGATTTTGCTAACGCAACACCTATTTCATGTGGAAATATCTATATTGGTGATACGTCTTCTGCTACAATTGATGAAGCAGGTGCACCAGACGTAAGCACTGTTGAACCTGACACTGATACTGATAATGACTCTCCAAATGTTTGGTTTCGTTTTATTGGTACAGGTGACCCTGTAACTTTATCGACTTGTACAAATACTAGTTATGACTCTGAAATAATTGTTTTTACAGGAACCTCAGGAAGTTTAACTAATATCGCTGAAGGTTATGATGAATGTGGAGCTGCTTATGAAGCAGAAGTGACATTTAGTTCAGTTCTTGGCGTTTCTTATTCTATCTCAGTCGAAGGATGGAATGTTGGTAATACTGGAACTTTTGAATTATCAGTAATCTGTACACCTCCTGCACCAGTAACCTATACCTATAGTGGCTCATGGTCACCTAGTGATCCAAGCGGAATTGCTACTGCTGGAGATGATATTGTAATTGCTTCTGGAGATGCTAGTATTAATTCTAATACTACTGTAAATTCAGTAACAGTAAATGCTGGAGCTGGTCTTACGGTTGATTCAGGAGTAATCCTTACAGCAACAAATGGGTTAGTTTTAGAATCTAGTTCTACAAGTTATTCAAGTTTAATTCTTGATGGGACAGTTACTGGGACTTTAACTTATGAACGACACGTAAATATTAATGGAAGTGGAGATACAGGGAGCAACGATTTAATATCCGCACCATTAACAGGGCAAGCTTTTAATGCATTTGCTACAGCTAATCCTAATATTTTAAATAACGGAACCTTATACTTATTTGGTCCTTTTGACAAAACAACAGCTAATTACCTTTTATATGCTGGTTCTGAAACCGCAACCTTAAATGCAGGAGTTGGTTACAGAGCAGGCTCTAGTGATAATGGAACATTTACATTTACTGGTGTTGCTAACTCTGGAATTGTAAGTTATAATATTGAAAATTATGGCCCTCCTGAACCTGCTGAAGCAGAATGGAACCTTGTTGGTAACCCATACCCTTCTTATCTTAATGTTCATGCTTTTCTTAACCATGAAGTTAGTGTAGGTGTTTCTAACCTTGCATTATTTAAACCTGAAACAGCAGCTATCTATGGATATGATGGAAATGCTTTAGATGATTGGACTATTTACAACTTAGCGAATACGACAGCTTCAACAGTAATTGCTCCTGGACAAGGATTTTTTGTAAGTGCAAATGTAACAAATGTACCTCTATACGATTTAGAATTCTCTCCCGATATGAGAAGAACAGGTTCTGGTGATGACTTTATTGTAGGTCGTAATGCACAATTGACATATGTGAAATTATATTTAAGTACTGCTAATAAGTCTTATGGTACTGATATCTACTTTAACAACAATGCAAGTTCTGGATTTGATGTAGGATATGATGCTAGTATTTGGGGTGAAACTGCTCCTGATTTTGCAATCTATTCTCACTTAATTGAAGACAACAGTGGTAAAGCAATGGCATTACAAACTCTTAATCATACTGATTTATCAGACATTAGTATTTCATTAGGTGTTAATGCAAACCAAGGCGAACAATTAAGGTTTAGTATTTCTGATATGACTTTACCAGATTCTGTTAATGTATATCTTGAAGATAGAGTAGAAAACACGATTACATTATTAAATAACGTTGACTATGTAATTACGCCTTCAACTCCATTATCTGGAACGGGTCGATTCTTCTTAAGAACGTCTCAAGAGGCTTTATCAACTATTGACAACAATATTGATAACTTAACTATTTTCGCTTTAAACACTTCTAAAGAAATAGTCGTTAACGGTCAATTAAAAGAAAATACTATTTTAAGTCTTTATGACATACAAGGTAGAAAGGTATTAAGTACAACACTTGATGATTCAAATCTTACAAACCGTATTGACATATCTGATTTAAATGGAGGTGTATACATTGTTACTGTTCAAAATAACAGTCAGCAAAAGACTCAAAAAGTGGTTATCAAATAATTCAAACATTCAAGAAAAATGAAAGAAAATAAAAAACAGGATAACATCACAAGAAAGGATGCCCTTAAAAAAATGGGTAAGTATGCTGCGCTAACAGCTATTGGAACATTTATAATATTAAACCCTAAACAAGCGCAAGCATCTTCTCCTCCTGATCCAGGTGGAAATCCTTTTGAATAGTTTCAAACCTTTAAAATCATTAAAAATCGCACTAGTAATAGTGCGATTTTTTTTATCCAATTATAAAAACTAAACCAAAATAACATAAAGCACTGAATTACAATCGTCTAACAAAAAAGCTTTTAAACGAAAAAAAAACTTCTAATACTGATAAAATGACTTTTCAACGGAAAATTTTCATTTTACACATTGACAATGAATAACTTAGTCATATCCCTACAGTAAAAAAAATGAACTTTAACCAAAATTATGTTAACCATGAAAAAAATCTACTTTTTACTTTTAGCATTAAGCTTTACGATGCTTGGCTTTGCCCAAGTAACCATTTATGAAGAAAACTTTACTGGACAAAATGGAAAAGGTATAATTGGAGCTGCCTTTGGCGGAACAAATACTGACTTATCAGGAATAAATTGGACAATTGATGTTTCTTCTGCTAACATTGGCGCTAACTTTTTTGGAGGCAATGAAGATTACTTCTATGTCAACAACGAATCGTTTTCTGCTAAGGACACCGATGGAAATGCCTTTTGGTTATCACCATCTATACCTATTGCTGGCTACAACAACGTAAGTTTCTCGTTTGATGCTTCAACCTCAGGTAATAATGATAATACTGACACCTTTTTAACACAATATCGTATTGATGGTAGCGCATGGATAACAGCTACTACAAACGGTAATTTAAATAACGACTTTAACCTTGTGGTGAGTCAAAATGGCCTTTCTGGTAACACGCTCGAGATTAGAATTCGAGTTGATAACGATTCTGATAATGAAATTACTACATTTGATAATGTTTTAGTTCAAGGAACTCCACCACCATGCCCAAACATTAACGGCTTAACAATTGATAACTTTACTTCTACCTCTGCAAACATTAGCTGGACGGCAGGAGGTACTGAAACTGGATGGGAAATTGCTATACAAACAGCAGGAACAGGTACTCCTGTTGGATCTGGAACTACTGTTGCTACAAATTCTTATACTCACAACACATTAAATGGATCAACAACATACGAAGTTTATGTAAGAGCTGATTGTTCTAATACCAGCAATGGCTTTAGTCTTTGGACTGGACCAGTTAATTTCACAACACCACTACGATCACCACAAGGAGTTACTTGCTCTGCAGGATCTTCTAGTTATATTTTTACTGAAAATTTTGAATCCGATCCGCCAGCCGGTTGGACAGGAACAGGGTTTAGTGGCGATAATGGAGATTGGGACATTACTAATGCAAATACCAATTCAAATCAAACCGGACCATCAAATTCATTTGATAATGGCAATGGAATGCATTTAGAATATGAAGCATCTGGTAATTCTTCTGCTACAGCTTCTGCGATAAGTCCAGCTATAGACTTAACTTCAGTTGTAGATGATGCCGAATTATCATTTTATTTACATGCCTATGGTTCAGCAATGGGAATACTAAATGTAGGAGTATCAAACTCTGTTTCTGGTCCTTTTACTACCATCTTTACACAAGACGGACAATTACAAAACTCTGAAGGTGCAGCTTGGGTACCTGTAGGAATTAGCCTAAATGCCTATTTAGGTCAAATTATATATGTAGAATTTAGTAATACTGGTTCTGGTTCAAGTTATCAAGGTGATATGTCTATTGACTTTTTAAGAGTTGAAGCTTGTGAACCTTGTCCTTCACCAAATAATATCATTGTGTCTAATATTAGCGGAACATCTGCTGACGTCTCTTGGAATGCAGGTGGATCTGAAACGGATTGGGAAATTGCTGTGCAAACTGCTGGCACAGGTATTCCTACTGGGTCAGGAACTGCCATAGCCACTAATTCATTTACAAATAACACACTTGAACCTCTTACTGCTTATGAAGTGTATCTAAGAGCAGATTGTGATACTGATGGTAATAGTAATTGGGCTGGACCTATCAATTTTTCAACACTTCTAGCTAATGACAATTTCGCTGATGCAATACCTATTTCATGTGGGAACAGTTATACTGGCGACACTACCACTGCAACAATTGATCAAGTAGGCGCTCCAGATGTAAGCATCATAGAACCTGACACAGATACGGATAATGATTCTCCAAATGTATGGTTCAGTTTTATCGGAACAGGGAACCCAGTTACTTTATCAACATGCGCAAATACTAGTTTTGATACTGAAATAATTATTTTTACTGGAACGTCAGGAAATCTGACTAATATTGCTGAAGGATATGATGAGTGTAGTAATTCGACTTATGAAGCTGAAGTCACTTTTAATTCAGTTTATGGCACTACATATTCCATTTCAGTTGAAGGATGGAATGTTGGTAATACTGGAACTTTTGAATTATCGGTTACCTGTCCTACTCTAGCACCAAACACATACACTTTTACTAATGGCTCATGGGATGGTTATGGAAATCCAGATGGTGTTTCCACTGTTAATGATGATATTCTAATTACATCAGGTAATGCAACTATTTCTTCTAACACAATATGTAATAGTACAACAATTAACCCTGGAGCAGGCCTAACGGTTGATACTGGTGTGACACTTACTGCTACAAATGGTTTAACTCTTGAATCTAATTCTACGAGTTACTCTAGTTTAATTCTTGATGGAACTGTAGATGGAACCATGACTTACCAACGTCATGTGAATATCAATGGTTCGGGTCCTACTGGAAGTAACGATTTAGTTTCTGCTCCTTTAACAGGACAACCTTTTAATACATTTGCCACTGCAAACCCTAATATTCTAACCAATGCTGGTGGTACGTTGTATTTATTTGGTCCTTTTGAAAAAGTAACTGGTCAATATGTTACTTGGGCTAATACTGAAACATCTACGCTTGATCCTGGTGTTGGATACAGAGCTGGTTCTGTTGATAATGATACTTTTACATTTACTGGTACAGCTAATAATGGCGTTGTGACTAACGACCTTGTTAACGCTGGATCTAATAATGCTATATGGAACTTAGTTGGTAATCCTTATCCTTCTTATTTAAATGTTTGGGATTTCCTTGCTCATGATTTAGGAGATGGCACAACTAACATTCAACTTTTTGATACTGGTACGGAAGCTATATATGGTTATGATGGTAGTCATGGTAATGGTTGGACTATTTACAACTTTGCTACTACTTTACCGTCTACTGTTATTGCTCCTGGTCAAGGATTCATGGTCAGTGCTAATGCTGCTCAAACTGCTGGTTATGATCTAGAATTCTCTCCTGATATGAGAAGAACGGGTTCTAGTGATGATTTCATTGTAGGTCGTAATGCACAATTGACATATGTGAAGTTAGATTTAAGTACTGCTAATAAGTCTTATGGTACTGATATCTACTTTAACAACAATGCAAGTTCTGGATTTGATGTAGGATATGATGCTAGTATTTGGGGTGAAACTGCTCCTGATTTCGCAATCTATTCTCACTTAATTGAAGAAAATAATGGTAAAGCGATGGCGCTACAAGCTGTTAATCATAATGAGCTATCAAACATTAGTATTTCATTAGGTGTTAATGCAAACCAAGGAGAGCAATTAAGGTTTAGCATTTCTGAAATGACTTTACAAGCTTCTGTTAATGTATATCTTGAAGATAGAGTAGAAAATACAATTACATTATTAAATAACGCGGATTATCTGATTACACCTTCAACTCCATTATCTGGAACGGGTCGATTCTTCTTAAGAACGTCTCAAGAGGCTTTATCAACTATAGACAACAATCTTGACAACTTAACTATATACGCTTTAAATACATCTAAAGAAATAGTCGTTAACGGACAATTAAAAGAGAACACTGTTTTTAACCTTTATGATATCCAAGGCAGAAAAGTATTAAGTTCTAAACTTGATAAAACACACCTTGAAAGCCGCATTGATGCTTCATCATTAACTAGTGGAGTTTATGTTGTGATCGTTCAAAATAACAGTCAGCAAAAATCACAAAAAGTGATTATTAAATAAACTTACACTTTAAGTAAATTATTAAAGCGCACTACAATTGTAGTGCGTTTTTTTGTTAAAAAACAACTCATTACGACATTAATAATTTATTAATCCTTTTTTATTAATTTATTAACACGAAAACGTTTTCGTATAAAGCTTGTATAAAAACTTTTATATATTTACCTCAACTAGTTTAAAATTAATTAATCTTATTATGAAGAAATTATACATTTTATTTACAGCAATTCTATTGTCAAGCTTTAGTAGTTACGCTCAATTAGGAACAGATGTGTTTTCTGTCGGAGATGATGACGCAAACAATTATGGAGGTGGTTGGGGAACTACTAATCTAGGCACTGGTTTTAGTGATTGGACCTTTGACAATAGTGGAGGCAGTGGATTTTACGGAAGTTTTATTGGTTCTTTTTCTGGAGCATTAGATGTTAGCAGCAATTCATTTGCTTTATATGCCAATAGTGACGCTAGTGCATATTCTGGAGTTGCAACCACAATGCCTAAATCTCTTGAAGAAGGCGATTCATTTGTAGTATCTGTTGGTATTAACTACAGAGATGGTAACAAAGGTTTCGATTTAAGAAACTCTTCAAATACTACGATTATAAATTTTAATGTAGGAAGTGATGAATATAATATTACAGGAACTTCTGGACTCTACGGAAATGCTTATGACGCTAATACGGTAATTACATTTACATTTACTCAAAACGCAACAGATGTTTCATGGACAGCGGTTAGATCAGGAGGTCTTTCTGGTACAGAAAGTGGAACAATTGGAAGTATTAGTCCAGGAACTATTGAGAATATTAGATTTTATAACGCAAGTGCTGGCAGCAATGGTGATGGTGGAGCTGGTCAAAGAAACTTATTTTTTAATTCATTAGAATTTAATAGCTTATATACAATAACTGAAAGCAGTACTGTTACCTCTTCTGGAGACATTACTATACCATATTTAGACATTCAAAGTGGAAGTACTTTAAATATTCCTTCAACTAGTAATGTAACGGTTTCTGGAAACTTAAATAATGATGGAACTTTAAACTTAACATCAACAAGTACTAGCTATCCAAGTGTGATACCAAATACTGTTAGCGGAAGTGGCACATCAACCTATAATAGATTTGTTAACTCAAATGCTAATGGAAATGATTTAATTTCTTCTCCAGTGGCAAGTCAAAGTTGGGCTAGTTTTTTAACTGATAATGGAGCTGCTCTTTTAGATGATGGTAATGTTGGCCCAACTGAATATGCATTTGCTCCTTTTGATAAAACTTCTGGAAGTTATGAAAACTATACAGATGCATCATCTGAAACAATTACAAATGGAACTGGATATAGAGCTGCTACCGATTCTGGTACTACTCTAGCTTTTTCTGGAACTTTTTCTGCAGGAACTGAAACAGTAGGAATTATGGATTCTGGTTCTGAATTTACTGAATGGAATCTTATTGGTAATCCTTATCCTTCTTATATTAACGTTGAAGACTTCTTAAACAATACTACAAATGGAACCTTATTAGACGAAACAAGTGTTGGTATTTATGGTTATGATGGTGATGCTTCTAACGGTTGGACAATATACAACCTTTCTAATTCTACTGCGACAACTGTAATTGCTCCTGGTCAAGGATTCTTTGTTGCAGCTGAAAGTGCTGGTAATATTGAATTCACTTCAAATATGAGAAGAACTGGTTCAACAGATGACTTTATAGCTGGAAGAAATGCAGAGCTTATATATCTAATGCTCCAATTAAGTACTAATACATCAAACTATAAAACTGATTTTTATTTCAACACTAATTCCTCATTAGGTCTTGATGCAGGATATGACACTAAAGTTTGGGGTGAATCTGCACCTAGTTTAGCTATTTACTCTCATCTTGTCGAAGACAATATAGGATCAGAATTAGCTATTCAGTCTTTAAACACTTCAGACTTGAGCGATGTTACAATTCCATTAGGCGTGAATGCTAATCAAGGAGAACAATTAACCTTCAGTATTGCTGATATGACATTGCCCGAATCTATAAATGTATATCTTGATGATGTTGTGGCTAATACTTCAACATTGTTAAATAACTCAGATTATGTGATGACTCCAACTACAGTTTTATCTGGAACTGGACGTTTCTTTTTAAGAACTTCTGAAGATGCATTATCAACCATAGAAAATTCTTTTGACGCTTTAAATATTTTCGCTTTAAACACATCTAATGAAATCGTGGTTAGCGGACAATTAAAAGAAAGTACCGTTTTGAGTCTTTATGATATTCAAGGTAGAAAAGTATTAAGTACTGCTCTTGATAATACAAATCTTGAAAACCGTATTAATGTTTCTAGTTTAAATAGTGGAATTTATATTGTGAATGTTAAAAACAACTCACAGCAAAAATCACAAAAATTAGTTATTAACTAAACTGCACATCTGTTTAACATCAAAAAGTACACTTAAATTAAGTGTACTTTTTTTTTGCTTCAAATCAAAAACAACAACAATTCAACTTAGACTACTATTGGTTTACCAAATATTCTTAAAATTTGAATATTGAAGATATCTGACTTCCAATTATTGTTATTCCTAACCATCAACATTGTTAATATCATTATAATTTAAACATTTGTTAATATCTGAAATACCGTCATAAATATCTTTACATTATCTTTATAGCTTGTTATTGCTATTAACAACACAACAAATTATTTAAATATTATGAAAAAAATTTACACACTTTTACTCGCCTTAACGATGACAAGTTTTGGCTTTGCACAAACAAGTCCTGGCGATATCGCATTTACAGCATTTAATGCTGATGGAACTGACGAATTTGCTTTTGTTACTTTAGTTGACATTCCAGCTAACACAACTATTTGGTTTACAGACAATGAATGGGATGGAGATTCATTTAATAACATAAATGAAGGGGAAATTGAATGGTCACATACGAGTGCAGTTCTAGCTGGAACAGTAATCTTAATTGAAAACACTAATGGTAGTTCTCCCACTGTAAATATAGGAGCTGTATCTGGTGGTGGAGCAAATTTAGGAGCTAGTAATGAAGAATTATTCGCTTTATTAAGTGAACCTAGTGCTTCTGTAATGCCTACACCTGGTTTTTTAGCAGGTATTGCAAACGACATCAGTGGCTCTGTACTTACAGGAACTGGTCTTACTGAAGGTACAAATTTTCTGAACTTTGATGATGATGGAGACGGTTATGAGTATACTGGATCTATCAGTAGTGAATCTGCTTTTGCTGATTATTTACCTCTTATTATGGATACAGATAATTGGCAAATCGAATCTTCAAATGGTAACCTCATATTACCTATCTCAACGGTAGCGTTTACTATAACAGGAAGTGCTACTGACACCGAAGTCCTTTTTACTGGAACTTCAATTTCAATTTCAGAAGGTGATGGTATTTTTGAATTAGAGTTTACAATACTAAATGAAGATGCTGCAGCAACAAGTTTTGATGTGGTACTTACAAGTGGAGACAATGCAGATATTGATGGCTACACTACAGAAACAGTAACTTTTCCTGGAGGCTCAGCCGCAGATCAAGTTGTTGAATTAACAATTACTGATGATGCTGTTTTTGAAGCTGATGAAACTTTAACCTTCGAAATTCAAAATGTGTCAGGAGGAAGCAACGCAGGTGTTGGTACAAATGGGTCTTTCGATTTAACAATAACAAACAATGATGCACCTCCTACAATTGCATTACCTTATTCTGAAGATTTCACTAATTGTGGCACTGCATTATGGACTCCATATAGTGAAGCAGCTGACAATTCTTGGACTTGCGCAGCTGGAGCATATACAATGAACGGTTTTCCAAATCCAGATGATATTGATTGGTTGATTTCTAGTTTTAGTATTGATTTTGACTTGACTAGCAATGAAAACATTGCAGTAACTACTTCAGAACAACATGGAGATGCTATCAATGATGCTGGTGAGTTTGAATTATTCTATTCCACAAATTATGCTGGATATGGTGATCCGACTGGAGCAACATGGATTCCTTTAACTTTTAACCCAAACAATACATCAACAGGTTTTGGTACATCTCCCGATTCTGTGACTGTAGTAGATGCTACCAGCATTACTGGAACTGCATACCTAGCGTTTTATTATGATGCAGCTGCAGGTTCAGGACCTGAAGAATGGAACATTACAGATATTTTAATACAAGAAGGTGCTTTACCAACTAGTGTTGAGCTCGTTAGTACTTCTGCATCTGTTGCAGAAGACTCTAGCACTTATGACCTAGAATTTTCAATTACTAACGAAGATGCAACTAATGCAACAATATTTGATCTTGTATTAACTGTAGGTGATGCTGCAGATATTGACTCATACACGACGCAAGCAGTTACATTTCCTGCTGGAACTTCAGCAAACCAAACCGTAACAATTACTATTACTGATGATGCTTTACAAGAAGCTGACGAATTATTAACTTTTGAAATACAAAACGTTACAGGTGGAAATACTGCTGCAGTTGGAACAAATTCTTCTTTTGATTTAACTATTCTAGAGAATGATGAGCCTGTTATAGAAGGGACGTTGTATGATGCAGATTTTTCTAATGATGGTGATGGATTCGCAGCGCATACATCAAGTTCTCCTCCAGCTGCTGGACCAGCTTCTGCAGGACCTTTTGGAACTGCACCAAACGCATGGTCTTTATCTTATGATACAACACCAGGAACAGATGGGTCAGATAATACTTTTGAAGTTGTTTTGGGAGAATTACAAAGTGATGATTGGGGAGGTCAAGGTATTTTTACCAGTCAATTAATTGATGTTTCCGGAGTTAACACAGTTGATATCTCTGCTACTGGTGTGAATTCTGGTGCTAATGAAAATAATTTCAACTATTTCTACATAATAGATGGTGGTTCTAGAGTAGATGCTGCAAACATTTCATCAAGCAATGGTGACCCTGTCAATTATTCTATCATTGGTTTAGATGTATCTGGCGCAAGTACTTTAGAAGTTGGTTTTGAATTCTTTGAAAATGGTGGTGGAGATGGTTATGATGTTTCTGAGTTTCTTGTGATTGAAGGTGCAACAAATACTTCAGTTCAATTAACATCAACTTCAGCTTCAGTTTTTGAAGATGTAGGAACTATTGACCTTACTTTTGAAGTTCTAAATGAGGATGCTGTAAATGACACAACCTTTGATGTGGTTTTAACTGTTGGTGATGCTGCCGATGTTAATTCTTATACAACGCAAACAATAACGTTCCCAGCAGGACCAGGCCCAAACCAAGGTCTTACAATAACTATTACTGATGATATGATTGAAGAATCTACTGAGGTTCTTACTTTTGAAATTCAAAACGTGAGTGGAGGTGATGCTGCAGTTGTTGGAGCAAACAATTCATTTGAATTAACTATTCAAGATAATGACGGCAGTGTAGTATTACCTGGCGATATCGTGATTTCTGAAATCATGTATAACTCAACTAGTTTTGATGATGAATGGATTGAAATTTATAATGCATCAGGTGCTGATATTACTTTAGATGGTGATTGGCAGTTGAGTTACGGCTCTAATACTTTTGATTTTACAGGAACTTTGATTACTGCAGGTGACTATTTAACAATTGCACTTGGTAGCAATGGTGATGGCACTTATAATAACGATAATCCTTTTACACCAGATGTTAGTGCAATTGCTACTCCTGCTGCTACAACTGACAATACTAATAATCTTGGGAATAGTAGTGCTACAATCGCACTTGTATTTGAACCAAGTGGCGCAAATACAACTGTAGACTCTGTAACATACGATGATGGTGCTCCTTGGCCAACGGCTGCAGATGGTAATGGCCCTTCATTAGAACTAATTGATGTAGCCTTTGATAATGCATTAGGTGGAAGTTGGGTCTCTTCTGGAGATTATGATGGTGGTACGCCAGGCGCAGCATATGTTGCTCCTATAATTTTTACTTTTAATGGCACTTGGTCTCCTAGCGATCCTAATGGAGCAGCTACTGCTGGTGATGATATCGTTATTGAATCTGGTGATGCTGTGATTGGGTCTAATACAACGTGTAATAGTGTAACGGTTAATCCTGGCGCTGGTCTTACTGTTAATTCTGGAATAACGCTCACTGCAACTAATGGATTGACTTTAGAATCTAGTTCTACGAGTTACTCTAGTTTAATTCTTGATGGAACTGTAGATGGAACCATGACTTACCAACGTCATGTGAATATTAATGCTAGTTCTGGTACAACAACTGGTAGTAACGATTTAGTTTCTGCTCCTTTAACAGGACAACCTTTTAATACATTTGCCGCTGCAAACCCTAATATTCTAACCAATGCTGGTGGTACGTTGTATTTATTTGGTCCTTTTGAAAAAGTAACTGGTCAATATGTTACTTGGGCTGATACTGAAACATCTACACTTGATCCTGGTGTTGGATACAGAGCTGGTTCTGTTGATAATGATACTTTTACATTTACTGGTACAGCTAACAATGGCGTTGTGACTAACGACCTTGTTAACGCTGGATCTAATAATGCTATATGGAACTTAGTTGGTAATCCTTATCCTTCTTATTTAAATGTTTGGGATTTCCTTGCTCATGATTTAGGAGATGGCACAACTAACATTCAACTTTTTGATACTGGTACGGAAGCTATATATGGTTATGATGGTAGTCATGGTAATGGTTGGACTATTTACAACTTTGCTACTACTTTACCGTCTACTGTTATTGCTCCTGGTCAAGGATTCATGGTCAGTGCTAATGCTGCTCAAACTGCTGGTTATGATCTAGAATTCTCTCCTGATATGAGAAGAACGGGTTCTAGTGATGATTTCATTGTAGGTCGTAATGCACAATTGACATATGTGAAGTTAGATTTAAGTACTGCTAATAAGTCTTATGGTACTGATATCTACTTTAACAACAATGCAAGTTCTGGATTTGATGCAGGATATGATGCTGCTATTTGGGGTGAAACTGCTCCTGATTTCGCAATCTATTCTCACTTAATTGAAGAAAACAATGGTAAAGCAATGGCGTTACAAGCTGTTAATCATAATGAGCTATCAAACATTAGTATTTCATTAGGTGTTAATGCAAACCAAGGAGAACAATTAAGGTTTAGCATTTCTGAAATGACTTTACAAGCTTCTGTTAATGTATATCTTGAAGATAGAGTAGAAAATACAATTACCTTATTAAATAACACTGACTATGTAATTACACCTTCAACTCCATTATCTGGAACGGGTCGTTTCTTCTTAAGAACGTCTCAAGAGGCTTTATCAACTATAGACAACAATCTTGACAACTTAACTATATACGCTTTAAATACATCTAAAGAAATAGTCGTTAACGGACAATTAAAAGAGAACACTGTTTTTAACCTTTATGATATCCAAGGCAGAAAAGTATTAAGTACTAAGCTTGATAAAACACACCTTGAAAGCCGCATTGATGCTTCATCATTAACTAGTGGAGTTTATGTTGTGATCGTTCAAAATAACAGTCAGCAAAAGACTCAAAAAGTGATTATCAAATAATTCAAACATTCAAGAAAAATGAAAACAAATATAAAACAGGATAACATCACAAGAAAGGAAGCCCTTACTAAAATGGGCAAATATGCGGCCTTAACAGCTATTGGGACGTTCATTATTTTAAACCCTAAACAAGCGCAAGCTTCTTCTCCGCCAGATCCAGGTGGAAATCCTTTTGAATAATTTCAAAACCTTATAAACTTTAAAAAATCGCACTAGCAATAGTGCGATTTTTTTTACTGCAAATAACATGACTAAACCAAAAACTAGTAACAACTTATAAACTCATTTACGAAATTAAAACTTATGACTATTCACAAATTTAATGTCATAATTTCATATAGAAACAAGTCTATATGAGCAAGATTTAAACATTTGTTAATAATTTGAAGTTTCAACATTAATAACTTTGTAGTATATTTGCTAGCCCTATATTTTTATCTATATTGTTTGATAGCCTACTATTAATAATTCTGATTGACACTAATTTAATATAACTATGAAACACATTTACACACTTTTACTTGCCCTAATGATGACTGCTTTAGGGTTTGGGCAGACTACAGTAACCTATGATTTTTCTGACGGAGGCGCAGTCACAGGACTAAATGAAGCATCACCTGGTATCACTGTTGATTCTGATCCAAATATAGGTTTTGGTAGTTTCAAAAACTCTGGTACTTCAAACCCTGCACTCAATAGTGGCCAATTACGTTTATATCAAAACGCCACCAAAGGAGGTTCAATTATTATTTACGCGAACAGTGGTGTAACCATAACTAATATTATTGTTAATGCGTCATCGCTAATTGGAGATGCTGGTTATATTGTTGATGGAGGATCGCAAGTTAACTTATCAGGAGGAAGTACTTATACTATTAGCGGAATAAGCTCTACTTCACAAGTAGAATTTTTTCAAAGAGAAAGTGGAAGCGGAAACAGAATATATGTAGATACTTTTGATGTTACTTATACTTCTGGTGGTGGTGGTTGTACAGCTCCTACAACCCAAGCTTCGGTTTATAACACAACGTCTATAGGAACCACAAGTGCTACATTAAATTGGACTGATGGTGATGGTGATGAAGTATTAGTACTTGTTAAAGCAGGCTCGGCTGTTGATGCAGACCCTACAAATGGAACAGGATACACAGGAAATACAGTTTTCACATCTGGTGATCAAATTGGCACAGGTAATTATGTGGTACAATCTGGTTCGGCTACAAGTTCGGTTAGTATTACTGGTCTAACTGCTGCTACCACTTATCATGTTGCTGTATATGAATATAATACGACTGATACATGTTATGAGTTAACGGAATTAACAGGTAACTTTACCACGGGTTGTTCAACGCCTTCAGATGTGACTGCATTTACGGCAACTGCAGGTAATACTGAAGTTGATTTAAGTTGGACGAATGGGAGTTGTTTTGATGAGATTTTAGTCGTAGCCAAAGCAACTTCTGCCGTAACAGTAACACCAACTGGTGATGGCACTGCTTACACTGCAAATGCTGCTTTTGGTTCTGGTACCGATTTAGGGACTAGTGAATATGCTGTTTATAAAGGTTCTGGTACTTCGGTAACCATTACTGGTTTAACAAATGGTACAACCTATCATTTTGAAGCTTTTGCTCGCAAAGTAACCACATGGAGTTCGGGTGTAACTGATTCTGCTGCACCAATTGATCAATTAGGCGCTGGAGACATTGCCTTTACAGCCTTTAATGCAGATGGAGGTGATGAATTTTCATTTGTGGCTTTAGCAGATATTCCAGCCAACACTACGATTTGGTTTACAGATAATGAATGGGATGGCAATTCATTTAATAACATAAATGAAGGCGAGATTGAATGGTCTCATACAAGTACAGTTACAGCTGGTTCAGTTATTATTATTGAAGATACTAGTGGAGGCTCTCCTACTGTAAATATAGGAAGCGTATCTGGTGGTAGTGTTAATTTAGGTGCTAGTGATGAACAATTATTCGCCTTATTAAGTACGCCTTCTGCTTCAACAATGGCAACACCTGGATTTTTAGCTGGAATATCTAATGATCTTACTGGCTCAACGTTAACAGGAACTGGACTTACTGATGGTACAGATTTTCTTGACTTTGATGACGATGGTGATGGTTATGAATATACGGGTTCTAGATCTAGTGAATCTGCTTTTGCTGATTATTTGCCTCTTATTATGAATACAACTAATTGGCAGATTGAAACTTCAAATGGTAACAATATATTACCGATTTCAACTACTGTTTTCACACTAGCTTCAGGCTGTACTGCTCCAACGACTCAAGCTTCTGCTTATAACACTACATCAATTGGTTCTACAAGTGCAACATTAAACTGGACTTCAGGAAATGGTGATGAAGTTATGGTTGTTGTTAAAGAAAGTTCTGCAGTTGACATGGATCCTACTGATGGAACAGCTTACACAGGAAATACAGTTTTTACATCAGGTGACCAAATTGGTACAGGTAATTATGTTGTACAATCTGGTTCTGCTACAAGTTCTGTTAGTATTACTGGCTTAACTGCTGCTACTACTTATCATGTAGCTGTTTACGAATACAACACAACTGGTACATGTTATGAATTAACGGAATTAACTGGTAACTTTACTACAGATTGCCCAACACCTTCTGATGTGACTACATTTACAGCAACATCAGGTGATACTACTATTGATTTAAGTTGGACTAATGGGAGTTGTTTTGATGACATTTTAGTCGTTGCAAAAGCAACTTCAGCTGTAACGGTTACACCAACAGGTGATGGCACTGCATACACTGCAAATACCGTTTTTGGTTCTGGTACCGATTTAGGAACTAACGAATATGCTGTTTATAAAGGTACAG
This sequence comes from Psychroserpens ponticola, assembly GCF_023556315.2. NCBI lineage: Bacteria > Pseudomonadati > Bacteroidota > Flavobacteriia > Flavobacteriales > Flavobacteriaceae > Psychroserpens > Psychroserpens ponticola. Next base: position 3,146,794 of record NZ_CP116221.1, read on the forward strand.
GAACATCTGTTACAGTAACGGGTTTAACAAATGGCACAACATATCACTTTACAGCTTTTGCTCGTAAAACGACAACTTGGAGTGCTGGTGTAACTGATTCTGCAACGCCAAACACGGTTGAAGAAGCGGTTGCTGGTGACTTAATTATCACTGAAGTTTCTGGTGATGGTTCTGCTACTGGAAATGATAATGGATATATGGAAATTTACAATAGAAGTAATAAAATTATCAACCTAGATAATATTGAAGCTAGGTATTTCAATTCAAATCCTGGTAGCTCTACACAACAAGTTACTCTTAGCGGCACACTAAGTCCTGGTAGCTTTGTTATAGTGACTCAAAATGCAGGCAACTATACTACTGAATATAGTGATACGGCTGATGCAACAGGAAGTGATTTCTACTTTAATGGCGGAGATGATGGTTGTGATGTATACCACACTACAAATGGTGTGATCGATCAATTTAACGATAATGGAAGTGGACAAAGCCCATGGAATTGGAGTGACAGCTTTACTTACTACAGAAACAGTACTGGTAGTGGTGCAATTGAAGACAACTGGACGCAAGATGGCACAGACAACCCAAGATCAAAAACTAATTTGTTCTTCTGGACAGGAGCTTCTGATAGTTCTTGGACTAATACAAGTAACTGGGATGAAGCTGCGGCGCCATCAAGTACAACCGATGTTGTAATTACAGATCAAACTAACGAACCTTCAATTACTACTTCTGTTGAAGTTTCTAATATCACAATTGAAACGAGTACAGACATTATTGTAGAAAAAACCGGTAATCTTGAAGTATCTGGAAACTTAAACAACTCTGGTAACCTTAGTTTAGAGTCTGATTCAAATGAATACTCAAGTTTAATTATTGATGGTACTTCTAATGGAACCATCAACTATGAACGTCACGTAAATATTAATGGTTCTGGAACCACTGGAAGTAATGATTTAATATCTGCTCCATTAACTGGACAACAATTTGACGATTTTGCAACTGCTAATTCTAACATTTTAAGTAATGGTGCAGGTACATTATTCTTATTTGGCCCTTTTGATAAAACTTCTGGAGAATATCTAACTTATGCAGACACTGAGACTGCTACATTAGATGCTGGAGTTGGATATAGAGCTGCATCAGATGACAATGGAACATTTACATTTACTGGAACCGCAAACAATGGAACCATCACTAATGATATAATAAACTCTGGTCCTTCAGAACCTGCAGAATCAGAATGGAACCTAGTTGGTAACCCATACCCTTCTTATATAAATGTTCAAGATTTTCTTAACCATGAAGTTAGTTCTGGCATTTCAAACCTTGATTTATTTGATGCTGGTACAGCTGCAATTTACGGTTATGATGGTAATGCTTTAAATGGCTGGACGGTTTATAACTTAGCTAACACGACTGCTTCTACAGTAATTGCTCCTGGACAAGGATTCTTTGTAAGTGCTGATGCAACTTATGCACCACTATACGATTTAGAATTCTCACCAACAATAAGATCTACAGGAACTACTGACGATTTCATTGCAGGTCGTAGTGGAGGACTAACCCATTTTACTCTTCAGGCATCTTCAGCTGCAGATTCATATAGTACTGAGTTTTATTTTAATCCAATAGCTACTCGTGCATTTGATTTAGGACATGACGCCGAAATATTTAGCATTAATCTGCCGTTTGTTTTATACTCACATCTTGTTGAAGAAGATGAAGGAGCCCACTTAACATTACAAGCTCTAAACACAACCGATCTTATGGATGTAACCATCCCAATCGGGATTAATGCAAATCAAGGTGTACAAGTAACCTTTACAATGTCACTAAATGAATTGCCAGAAAATCATTTTGTTTATTTTATAGACACAGTAGAAAATACAACAACGCTATTAAATGACTTAGATTATGTATTAACCCCTTCAACTGCTTTATCTGGAATTGGACGTTTCTATATTAGAGTTTCAGAAGTCGCTTTATCTACAATTGAGAATAGCTTTAATGAATTAACTATTTTCGCTTTAAACGAATCAAATGAAATCGTAGTTAATGGACAATTACAAAAAAATACAATATTAAACCTATATGACATTCAAGGTAGAAAAGTGTTATCAACACAACTTGATAATACTAGCCTTGAAAACCGTATTGATATTTCTTCTTTAAGCGGAGGTGTATATGTTGTAAATGTTCAAAATAACGAACAGCAAAAATCACAAAAAGTGATTATAAAATAAGACTCTTTTAATGATCTTCTATAAGCGCACTAGAACCATCTAGTGCGCTTTATTTGTTAAATAAACGGGTACAAAATTGAATGAAATCGTTAAAAAATCAATTATTCTAAATTATTTCACATTTTATTAACAAAAAGTTCAAAAACTGTTAAGATTTGTTATATTTGTTTTTCGATTTAGTTACAATCCATCCGATATATTACTAAATCATCCCTAAATCTTCAGAAACTTCCTATTAATGTTATACATGCATTCATGCATAAACAATGCTATTAACTGAGCTATTAACTAAATTAACATTATGAAAAAATTTACATTGTTACTACTTGCTATGCTTGCCTTTTGTTGGCAATCTCAAGCACAATTCACGTTTCCAACAGAAGGACCACTTAATGTGGTCAGTGGAACACCTGAAGAAATAGGTTTAAATACAGTCGGTAATACAGCTGGTGTAACTGCTGCTGAATATGACTCTTTTGAACTAACTGTAACCTGGACAGCTGGAGGTGGAGGTCCTTGGTCTAGTGAAGCTGAAGCTTTAATTACAACATCTGCAGGTTCTGTCGATGTTGATGGGCCATCTTCTGGAGGTGCTAATGATGGTACTACAACTACACTAACGTTCATTGGTAATTTTCCAGCCAATTATAACCCTAGTGTCAATGGCTTATTAGGAGTTGCTTTTGACACCTCTTATGGTGGGTCTGATATGGATTTAACAGATATTGTAATGGTTCTCTATGAGGCTCCTACATGTGATGTGGTTTCTGGTATTACTATTGATGCTTTTACAGATACAACAGCAGATGTTAGCTGGACAGCTAGTATCACTGGAGAAACAGCATGGGAAATTGCTTTTCAAGGAAGTGGAGCTGGCGCTCCTGCAGCTGCTGGTGATCCAGCTACAAGTGTATATAATAAAACGGGGCTAACAGAATCTACAACATATGATGTGTATGTTAGAGCAGATTGTACTGGTGGTGATTATGGCGACTGGGTTGGCCCAGTTAGCTTTACTACTCCAGCTTCTCCTGTTTCAATAACGTGTCCTGGACCTGATTTGAATGAGACATATTGCTATTCTAATAATGACGAAACTGAATTTAAATATGTAAGTTCAGATGGTTCAAATTTAAGAGTAACATTTAATGCAGGAGATACTGAAGACACTTATGACGAATTAATTATTTTAGACTCAGATGGTGTAACAGAATTATATAATGGTTATGGAGCATCTGGAGACTTAACTGGTGTTTCTGCTACTTCTTCTGGAGATAGTATTACTGTAAAAGTAAGTTCTGATGGCTCAACTACTGAATGTTCAACAGGTGCTGATTGGGATTGGGATATTGAATGTTTAGCATGTACTCCATCTATAGTAGATACAATAACAGTAATTGAAGATTGTGGATCAGGTACATTTGATGTTGAAGTTACATTTTCAAGTCTTGGTGATGCGTTATTTATTGTAGGAACAAGTGAACCATACCCTTTTGAATCTGTCGTACCTGGTACTTTTACTTATACATTATCAGGTTATATTTCAGGAACTGATGCTGATCTTTCTATAAATCATTCAAGTCCTGTTTGTGATTACGATTTAGCAACGCAAACTTATAACTGTCCACCAGATAATGATTTATGTGCAGACGCTACAGCTATTGCTTGTAATGATACACTTACAGGTCAATCTACTATTAGTGCAACTGGAGCAAGTGCTACATCTTGTGATGGATCAATTGGTAATGATGTATGGTACCAATATACTGGTGATGATAGTGATGTTACTATAACTGTAAACGCAACTGTAGAAGAAGCACAAATTGGTGTTTTTACAAGTACTGATGGCGCCTGTTCAGGAATCACTTTAGGAAGTTGTTCTGATTCATCTGCTGGTAGTGGTGGTAACCCAGTTTCGGTTACATTTGCTGCTGATGTAGGTACAGAATACTTTATACAAGTTGGAAATTGGATTAATGGAGACCCTGGATTAGAGTTTGAAATTTCAGCAACATGTATTCCTTACCCAACTACAGCTCCTGATTGTCCAGCTACATATACTGCGACTCCAGATGCTACTTGTGGTTCTTTAGAAACAACATTAGCTTGGGATGCTTCAACTCCTGTTGTAGCCGATGGATATTACTTAACTGTTGGTACAACAATGGGTGGAAATGATATCATTGATAATGTAGATCTTGGCAACGTATTGACGACTACAGTTTCGTCTCAAACCGTAAATACACAATATTACTATACAATATCTCCTTATAATGATTTTGGAACTGCAGTATGTGCTGAACAAACATATACTACTATTGCTGCTGGATGTTATTGTACATCTGAGCCAACTTCTAATGATAATAATGGAATCTCAAATGTAACAATTGATGCAACATCGTTCCCAACTGGTGACGTAACTTATTTTGATCATTCTGGAACTCCAGTAGATTTTAGCCAAGGACTTACAGCTCCTGTTTCAATTACATTTGAAACTGGGTATGCGTATGGAACAAATATTTGGATTGATTTTAATGATGATTATATTTTAGATCCTTCTGAATTAGTATTCTCTGGAGAATCTCTTTCGACTAATCCTACTACTTTTGATGCAAGTTTCCCAATGCCAGTATCAGCGACATTAGGAACTCACAAAATGAGAATAGGTACTGCTTATAGTGGACAAGATACACCTAACGCATGCTATAATGGTTCTTATGGTGTAACATTAGATTTTGATGTTAATATCGTAGCTCCATCTTGTACAGCAATTGCAATAAATAGTTCAACTATAGTTGAAAATTGTGGAGCAGGTACTTTTGATGTTGTTATTGATGTAGCGTCAATTGGTGCTGCTACTTTTAAAGATGATGCCGTAAATGGTTCTGAAGCTATTGTTGCAGGTATTAACACATATACTTACAACCTTGGCGAAGTTCCAGACATTACAATTTTACATTCTGATATAGCTTGTAATTTGGCTTTAGGTACTTTCCAATATGATGATTGCCCAACACTTGTTGATTGTGCTGGTGGAACACCAGTAAATACAACATTTTGTTACACAAATAATGATGAAACTATGTTCGCATATCAAAGTTCAGATGCTTCAAGTCTTAAAGTAACATTTAATGCAGGAGATACTGAAAACAATTATGATGAACTAATTATTTTAGATTCTGACGGTGTTACAGAATTATATAACGGTTATGGTGCAGCTGGTGATTTAACAGGTGTTACTGCTAATTCTACAGGTGATATAATTTACGTAAAAGTATCGTCTGATGGTTCTTCAACATCATGTTCTTTTGGTGATGACTGGGATTGGGATGTAGAATGCTTGGCATGTACTCCTGGAGTAGTAGATACTACAGTAATTAGTGACACTTGTGGTGGCACTGACGAATTTACTGTTACTGTTAATTTAACAACAGTAAATGACGCTACTGGAGTTTCTGACGGAACAAACACCTATGCATTTACAGGATCTACAGCAGTTGCAGGACCTTATCCTGTTGGAACAACAGAAACATTAACATTATTACATACAGATGTTTCTTGTGACTCTTCTTTAGGTGATTTCACTTATGTATGTCCTCCAGCAAACGATGCTTGTGCTAACGCAATAGCGCTTACAGTTAATCCTGATTTTGCTTGTGGTACAGTTACGTCTGGAGATCTTTATGGTGCAACCGCAGATGGTGAAAGTGAAGCAACTTGTGCTGGAGCTGAAAATGATGATGTATGGTATACGTTTGTAGCTACTTCAACAGCACACAGAATAGAACTATCAAATATTTCTGGAACTCCTACTGACATGTACCATTCTCTATGGGAAGGTGCTTGTGGTACGTTAACAAACTTAGTATGTAGTGATGGAAACACTAGTAATCCTACAGGATTAACTATTGGTAACACATATACTGTAAGAGTAAATTCTTATAGTGGTAATGCTGGTGCAACAACTACGTTTGATATTTGTATTGGGACACCACCACCACCACCTGCTAATGATGAATGTATTGATGCTATTGCACTTACAGTAAATCCTGATTATGCTTGTGGTACGGTAACTGCTGGTACAATTCAAAGCGCAACTGCTTCTGGAGAAGATGAAGCAACTTGTTCTGGAGCAGAAACTGACGATGTATGGTATACGTTTGTAGCTACTGCAACAACACACAGAATAGAAATACAAAATGTTACGCCTTATACTGACATGTATCATTCTTTATGGGAAGGTGCTTGTGGTACATTAACTAATGTAGATTGTACTGATTCAAACACTAGTAATCCTACAGGATTAACTATTGGTAATACATATACGCTAAGAGTAAATTCTTATGGAACTTCTTCTAGCTCATCAACTTTTGATATTTGTATTAGTACAGCTCCTCCAGCTCCTGCTAATGATGAATGCGCAGATGCTATTGCACTTACCGTAAATCCTGATTATGATTGTGGCACTGTAACTGCTGGTTCAATTGCTGGCGCTACTGCATCTGGAGAAAGTGAGGCAACTTGTAGTGGTACTGAAAATGATGATGTATGGTATACATTCGTGGCTACACATACTGAACACAGAGTAGAATTATCAAATGTAACTGGAACACCTACAGATTTATATCATTCTGTATGGGAAGGCGCTTGTGGTACATTAACTAACTTAACATGTAGTGATTCAGATACAAGTACAACATCTGGATTAACTATTGGTAATACATATACTGTAAGAGTAAATTCTTATAGTTCTAATTCTGGTGCATTTACTTCTTTTGATATTTGCATTGGTTCACAACCACCACCACCAGCAAATGACACTTGTGCTGGCGCAGTGGTAGTTACTCCTGGAGCATATGGATCATGTACTACAACAAGTTTTGATAACGAATTTGCAACGTATAGTGGTGCATTAGGATCTTGTGAATCTTTTGACGTTGGTACAGAACAAGATGTATGGTTTACATTCTCAACTGATGCTGTTTCTACTTCTATAAATGTTGAAGTAACTGATGGTACTCCTGGGAATCTTGATATGAGTGTATATGATGCTTGTGCTGGAACAGAAGTAGCTTGTGCAGCAACTTTAACTGCAGGGTTAAATACACTTACAGGTCTGACACCTAGTACAACGTACTGGTTACAAGTTTGGACAGAAAGCACTACTTCTGGAGCATATGATTTATGTTTCTCTTATCCTCCACTATGTACACCTGTAGATGTTACAAGTTCAACGGTTGTAGAAAACTGTGGTGCTCAACAATTCTCTATAGAGATTGTGGTTGCTGATGAAGGATCTGCTGGATCTGTATTTGATGATGGAACTGCAACAACTCCTGTTGTTTCTGGAACTACAACTTTAGGACCTTATAATTTTGGTGATAACATTACTGTAAATATTACAGCTGTTGATTCAAACTGTGATGGTTCATTAGGAACATTTAATAGTACTTGTCCTCCACCAAATGATGATTTTGCAAATGCAATTGCATTAAATTGTGGTGATACAGTATTTGGTGATACTACTACTGCAACTTTAGATGAGGACGACGCTCCTGATGCAACAGGCTTTAATGCAGATACAGATTCGCCGAATATGTGGTATTCATTCTATGGAACTGGAGAAACTTTAGACTTAGATACTTGTCTTGATGGTACTGACTTTGATACAGAAATTCTTGTATTCACTGGAACTTCTGGCAACTTGACTTTAGAAGCTTCTGGTTATGATGACTGTAATGGTACAAATTCAGATTATCTTGCACAGGCTAGTTTAGTAACATCTCCTGGCATCCAATATTGGATTTCTGTTGAAGGTTATAACGTAGGCAGTATAGGTGCTTTCGAAATGTCTGTAACGTGTTCAGGTACAGCTGCATTTGTTTATAATAATGGATGGGTAGATGGTAGTAATCCTATTGGAACAACAACCACTAATGACATTGTAATTGCATCTGGTGATGTTAATCTTACAGCGAATACAGGTTGTAATACATTTACAGTTCTACCAGGTGCTGGTGTAACTGTTGATGCTGGTGTTACGCTTACTCCAACTGCAGGATTACTATTAGACTCTAACTCTACGAGTTACTCTAGTTTAATTCTTGATGGTACTGTAACTGGAACTATGACTTACGAACGTCATGTGAATATTAATGCTAGTTCTGGTACAACAACTGGTAGTAACGATTTAGTTTCTGCTCCTTTAACAGGACAGCCTTTTAATACATTTGCCGCTGCAAACCCTAATATTCTAACCAATGCTGGTGGTACGTTGTATTTATTTGGCCCTTTTGAAAAAGTAACTGGTCAATATGTTACTTGGGCTGATACTGAAACATCTACGCTTGATCCTGGTGTTGGATACAGAGCTGGTTCTGTTGATAATGATACTTTTACATTTACTGGTACAGCTAATAATGGCGTTGTGACTAACGACCTTGTTAACGCTGGATCTAATAATGCTATATGGAACTTAGTTGGTAATCCTTATCCTTCTTATTTAAATGTTTGGGATTTCCTTGCTCATGATTTAGGAGATGGCACAACTAACATTCAACTTTTTGATACTGGTACGGAAGCTATATATGGTTATGATGGTAGTCATGGTAATGGTTGGACTATTTACAACTATGCTACTACTTTACCGTCTACTGTTATTGCTCCTGGTCAAGGATTCATGGTCAGTGCTAATGCTGCTCAAACTGCTGGTTATGATCTAGAATTCTCTCCTGATATGAGAAGAACGGGTTCTAGTGATGATTTCATTGTAGGTCGTAATGCACAATTGACATATGTGAAATTAGATTTAAGTACTGCTAATAAGTCTTATGGTACTGATATCTACTTTAACAACAATGCAAGTTCTGGATTTGATGCAGGATATGATGCTGCTATTTGGGGTGAAACTGCTCCTGATTTCGCAATTTATTCTCACTTAATTGAAGAAAACAATGGTAAAGCAATGGCGTTACAAGCTGTTGATCATACTGATCTATCAGACATTAGTATTCCATTAGGTGTTAATGCAAACCAAGATGAAGAATTAAGGTTTAGCATTTCTGAAATAACTTTACCAGCTTCTGTTAATGTATATCTTGAAGATAGAGTGAAAAACACAATTACGTTATTAAATAACGCGGATTATGTGATTAACCCTTCAGCTGCATTATCTGGAACGGGTCGATTCTTCTTAAGAACTTCTCAAGGTGCTTTAACAACTATAGACAACTCTATTTCTAAATTAGACATCTATACGTTAAAAGCTTCTGATGAACTTGTTATTAGTGGAGAACTACTAAGTGATAATACAATGCTAAATGTATTCGATATTCAAGGTCGATTAGTATTAAGTACTAAACTTGATGATACCATTTTAGAAAATCGTATAAATGTATCTAGTATTAACTCAGGTGTGTACATTGTTACTGTTCAAAATAACAGTCAAGAGGAAACTAAAAAGGTAATTATAGACTAATCTTAAAAAATAAAGGTCAAAAATTAATGACATTAAATAAATTTTATTATTTTTGACCTTTATCATAACAATACGTATGAAAAATATTAATTCAGAAAATCAGATCACTCGTAAGGAGGCAATCAAAAAAATGAGCAAATATGCTGCTTTAACAGCTATTGGGACGTTCATTATTTTAAACCCTAAACAAGCGCAAGCTTCTTCTCCACCAGATCCAGGAGGAAATCCTTTCGAATAATATTATTTTTTTTTGATTTGAAAACAAATCTATCACCACAGTTAATTCAGGATATTAATGAAAATGCTGTTTTACTTTGGTTTGAAAAATCAAACAGATATCTTGTTACTTCAAAAATAAATAGTGAATTTATAAAACTATATATGAATCCCGATGAAAGTCGGGATTCATTTGTTGTTAACCTTCATCAAAATTTTGATTTTGATGAAAATACAGCAAACACCATCTATAATGATATAACCATTTTCCTAAAAGATGTCAATATAGATGAAATAACTAATGCTACTTCTAATATCATATCTACAATTGCTCCAACTCAATATATAAAACAATCTTATAAGTTTAATGATAAAATTGTTAGTATAAGATATGAGTCTGAAGTAATAAAAAGCTTGGTTCACCCTCAAATTTCTCATCATTCAATAGAAAACACGACAGAATTTGATGTTCTATTTGATATTTTCAAAACTGATGATAATTTACATCTATTGGAGAATGGCAAACATGTAGGGAGTTTTAAAACACAATCTTTTCATTTTTTACAAGGCAAATTTGCTTTACAACTCACAAATACAATTCATAATACTGAAATTGGTAATTGGATAGCAACATTTCATGCTTCTACAATTTCTAATGGAAAAGAATCTATTATGATTGTAGGAGATTCAGGTAACGGTAAAAGTACACTATCCGTTTTATTAATGGCTAATGGCTTTGATATCCTCTGTGATGATTTCACGCCGCTTTATGAAGACAACCTCAATCTGTTTCGTTATCCCGCTGCTACATCTATTAAAAAAGGAGCTTTTAAAGCCTTAAAACCTTATCTAAAAGATATAGATGAACTAAAAACCCATACTAGTGGGCCAAAAAAAGTAAACATTAAATATGTACCACCTCTAGTTAATTATGAGAGTCAAACTTCAAGCTTTCCGTGTACAAAAATTGTATATGTTAAATACAATGCTTTAGAAAAAGATAGCATTACAAAAGTGTCTTCAGATAAAATTCTAGAAACTTTAATACCAGATTCTTGGATTTCACCAAAAAAAACTCATGCTTTAAAGTTTATAAATTGGTTTAAGAAAATTGATTGTTATCAATTAAATTACAATAATAATAACTTTGCCATTTCAAAATTTAAAGACCTCTTCAAAGAATCTTAAATGTTTTACTTACTTTTAAATTCTTAAAAAGAGCCTTTGTCTTTCACTAAAAATTCATATAAAAATACGTTACAACTCATTGCTGATATTTTGAGTTATGAAAACTCAATTGAAACTTTAAAACAAGACATGATTTCCAACACAATAAATTGGGAACAATTTGTTTATATAGCAAGTGATTATTTAGTTTTAACCACATGTTATTGTAGACTTAAAGATAAGAATTTACTACAATACCTTCCTGAAGAACTAGTAATGTATCTAGATGAAATAACAACTATCAATAGAAATAGGAATAACACATTACTAAATGAAATTAAAAGTATTGCTGATATTTTAAACACAAATAAGATTGATTTTGTATTTCTAAAAGGAAGCGCGTTTCTAATAAAAAATTTATATCAAGACGTGGGAGAAAGAATGCTTGGTGACATTGACATTCTGGTTGATGAGGATCAAATAGATCATACTTATCAATTATTATTAAAAAATGATTATACTGGAACTGATCAAGGTATAAGTGCAAAATATTTTGACAATAAGCATTTGCCGAGATTACAATCCAAATTGAAATTAGCTGCAGTTGAAGTACATCGAAAAGTTGTCATAAAGTCATACAATGGAGTTTTGGATGTAAAAGATATTTTAGAAAAAAAAGAATCAGTTCAAAACATCTATGTTCCTTCTAAAAAACATTTGGTTTATCATACCATTTTAAATTTTCAAGCAAATGATTCTGGCTATATTTATAGCAGAATCAGTTATAAATCTATTTATGATTTACTTATTTTAAAAAAAGCATATAATTTCAGTTTTGACAAAACTTTCAATCCTTCATATTTTAAAAACTACTTCTCTATTGCAAAAATTTTCTTTAATGACTTCTCTAATTTTAAGTCTAAAACATTAATAAATTATATTTTTTTACAAAAATTAAAGCATCCATTTCTAAGGAAGTTTATCGATTCATTTTTAAGTAAATTTCAATTTATAAAGACTGTTATAACAACAAGAATTGGTTTCTTTATTAAGAACAGAAACTATAGAAGAGATATAATAAATAAATATAAATGAATTTTTAAAGAAAAAAATCTTAAATGAATTCTTTTTAATGTAATAAGTTTACTGTTTCTTTGTAAATTAGAGCTTAAAGCATATATTTGATTTAACTTATTTTTAACTATGAGAAATTTAGTTTTATTTTTAATGTTGGTGTCATTAATTAGTTTTAATGGCAATTCACAAACTACTTCAGATACTGAATATGATACTACTTCAGAATCTGATTTTATAAATGCTCCTTGGAAGCTAAGTGTTGGTGTAAATTCTGTTGGAAGTTTAGGAACAAGACAACCTCTTGAACGTTTAGGAGATTTTCAATTTAAAAACCCCTTAGCACTAGCCATTGAACATAAATGGTCAAAGTTTTTTGCTCTTGAACAAGATTTAACTTTGAATGGATATGAGGCTAAAAGCCAAATAGACAATGGTGTATTAACTAAAGACTATACATACATTTCAACTAACACATATGTGAAATACTATTTCTCAGATGCTCTATTTGCTATAAATTGGTTAGATCTCTATACTGGTGTTGGATTTGGACTGTTTTCTGTTGATGAACTTAACTCATCTGGTAACGTAGTCTGTGGTGGAACAATATGGATTTCAGATAAGATTGGTGTTAGACTTCAAGGTGTTGGTAAATTTGCAATTAATGCTAAAGACAGACAGTTTGACAACAACCACTTTCAATATATGTTACAAGCAGTTTTTAAATTGTAAGTTTCAATAACCTGAAAAATTAAAATTTAGCATTCCTTTTACTTTTATATAAATCTCTGGAAATTGAGACCTAAACTCATGTGGCGTTTCAATAAAAGTTTCGATGATAACTGCTAAGAATTCAAATTGATTTGTAAAAGCGTATTCTCTTATATAATCTGAAGACACTAATTCTGCTTTTAAACTACTATTCTTATCTAAATCTTGGGTAAGCTCATAAAACGAATCTAAAAATATTGCAGAGCTTGTACTTCGCTTTCTAACGTTCATATAATAAAAGTGAATGGCGTGAATAAACTCATGGACTGCTAAATTTAAGTTATCATCATCAATATGATAGCCATGCAATACGTCTTTCCAAGATAATACTATAGCTCTATAACCAAAGTTAAACTCACCTTTATGATAATTCTTATTTATTTGAGAATAAAACGCTTCTGGATAAATAAGAATACGTTCTACTGAATCAATCTTATAATCTCTTAAGCCAAAAGTAAGCTTAACTAACGTTGCGGAAATTACAAGCTTCATTTCATCACTCACATCCAATTCTTTTCCAATAAATTCGGTCCGATTTATTATTTTATAAACTCTATGCTCAAAGTAAGATTGATGCTTCTTAGATAAATTATTATAAAATTTAATTTTTTGCTTAAGAATAGATTTGTGATTTTGTGATAGCGTCTTTTTATTAAAATATAAATGATTATAAAACAAACGCTTTTTAATGTATTCTATATAAGCCATTTCAATAAAATTAAATAACTTGAAAAGCATAAAAAATACAGCTAAAGAAATGATAAATAATAAAAGGGCATCAAAAACCAACTCTGCTTCAGGTGAGAGTTCTTGCTTTGGTTGTCTAAAAAGAAGGAGTAGGTTGAGCATTTATGCTTTAAACGATAAATGAGGATTAATATAGAGATCTCTTCTCAAAAATACACTTTTATATATTAACATTCCATATTCAAAATTATCAGAGACATTAGCACTTAAAATGTATGGTTCATAAAGACACTCTTGAATCTCTATTCCTATAAATTTCGTTTTTAAAACAGAAAAACTCTGATTATAAATTCAAGCAAGCTTGATTTAACACAGAGTTTTTTTATTTATTAGTGACCTCGAGAGGATTCGAACCTCCAACCCTCAGAGCCGAAATCTGATATTCTATCCAGTTGAACTACGAGGCCAATATCGTTATGACAATTTATCTTTTACAATAGTAGATATTGTTTTACCATCTGCTTGTCCTGCCAATTGCTTATTAACCATTCCCATCACTTTCCCCATATCTTTCATACCTTGAGCTCCAATTTGTTCAATAGTTAGTAGAACCACTTTTTCTATATCTTCTTCACTTAGCTGAGCAGGTAAAAATTGAGAAATAATTGCAGCTTGAGCCAGTTCTGGATCAGCTAAATCATTCCTATTTTGCTCAGAAAATATTGCTGCACTATCTTTACGTTGTTTTACTAACTTAGATAAAATTTTTAGTTCTTGTTCTTCAGTTAGAACTTCTCCAGAACCAGAGGTTTGAGCTAATAATATTTCCGATTTAACTGCTCTTAATGAAGCCAAAGCAACTTGATCCTTATCTTTCATTGCTACTTTCATTGCAGTCATAATATCATTTTGTAAACTCATAATATGTAATTTAATTTAGACAGTAAAGATATGAAAAAACTTAGCGTTTTTAGTTTGGCAATACATATTAAAGCATAAAAAACCCGAAAAGCTTTTTCAACTTTTCGGGTTTAACAAAGTGCAAACACTAAACTAAATTTGCTATTAATCTACGTTGTCGTGTAAAAATGAATTATTGCTTCTTAATTGAATATCATCGTTGTCATCTGTGGCAACAGAAGTTCTTGAAGCTTTTGTATCTGAAGAATGCTGAGAATCTTCTAGATTAACACCTTGTCTTTTATATGCAGGTTCTTTTTCAATATCGTCAATTTTTGCCGTATTGAATTTGTAATTAAAATCTTTCATCTTACGTCTTCGCTCATCAGCTCTTTCTATAAGTAATTCTGAAATTGGACTATTCATTGGATCAATTTCTTCTTTTACTTCTTCTTCAAAAACTTCAGATTCTAATGTCTTTTTTTCAAACACAATTTCTTCTTCTACTTCTGGCTGAACTTTCGTTTTAGTTTCATTGATTGAAGACTCATAAGTCATAAAATCATCAAGTGCATAGCGCTTCTCACCTTCTTCGTTTGCTTCGGTAACAGAAACAATTTCAATATGATCAGTTACATCTAAATCTTTCACTTCATCATCCAATGCAAAGATAGTAGTCTCTTCGACTTCTGGTGTTTCCAATTCTTCTTGACCAAAAGATAATGGCAAATCAAACGTTAAAGTAATTTGTTCTTCTTCAACTCCTTCAATATTACTTTCTTCAACTTCTTGAACAGGAGTAATAATAAAATCCTCTTCTTTAGCATTATGATCTAAAACTTCATCATAAACTACATTTATATTTTTGATAATGTCAGTTGTTGTGATTAAATCTGTTTCAAAATTTTCATTTACATTTACCTCATCTTCTTCCATTAATGTATGAACTACAACTTCAGGTTTTACTTCTTCAGTTTCAAGAACGATGTCTGGAGTAATGATTGCTGGATCACTTTCTTTAATATAGACATCATCATTTCTATCGTCTTCTAAAGCATGTACAACTTTCTTTTGTTCTGTATTAGAGATATCGTGCTGTTGATCTATATCGAAACCAGTAGCGATAATAGTTACAGCGATAGATTCTTCTAATGATTCGTCTTCACCAACACCCATAATAATATTTGCACCATGACCAGCTTCATTTTGAATGTGATCATTGATTTCTCCTATTTCATCGATAGTAATTTCCTGAGATCCTGAAACGATTAGCAACAATACGTTTTTGGCTCCTGTAATTTTATTATCATTTAACAGTGGTGAATCTAGAGCTTTCATAATAGCTTCTTGTGCTCTGGTCTTACCTGAAGAGGTTGAAGAACCCATGATTGCTGTACCACTATTACTCAATACAGTTTTAGCATCACGTAAATCAATATTTTGAGTATAGTGATGTGTAATTACTTCTGCTATACCGCGTGAAGCTGTTGACAATACTTCATCAGCTTTAGAGAAACCTGCTTTAAAACCTAAATTACCATAAACTTCACGAAGCTTATTATTGTTAATCACAACCAAAGAATCTACATGTGAACGAAGTGTTTCAATACCTTTAGCAGCTTGCTCATTTCTTGTTTTTCCTTCAAACTGAAATGGCATCGTCACAATACCAACAGTTAATATTTCCATCTCTTTAGCAAGTTTGGCAATGATTGGTGCAGCTCCAGTTCCTGTACCTCCACCCATTCCTGCTGTGATAAATACCATTTTTGTATTGGTACCTAACATTCGTCTTAAATCTTCAAGACTTTCAACGGCAGCTTGTTCTCCTACTTCAGGATTTGCTCCTGCTCCTAAACCTTCGGTTAAATTTACTCCTAATTGGATCTTGTTTGGGACACCACTATTTTGTAATGCTTGGGAATCTGTATTACAGATAACGAAGTCAACTCCTTTAATCCCTTGTTGAAACATGTGATTAATAGCATTGCTTCCTCCTCCACCAACTCCAATCACTTTGATGACATTTGATTGGTTCTTTGGCAAATCGAATGAAATATCGCCTAATTCAATGTTGTTGCTCATAAATATTCTTTTTACTGGTTGTTGTTTTGTACTTAATATGTTTTATTCAATAGATTTATTTCTCTGATTACTCAGCGTTGTCTAAAAAATCTTTGACACGCTCAGTCAATTTATCTAAAAACGATTTACGTTCTTTTTTTGGTTGCTGAATACGTTCTTCTTCATGTGTAATTTGCTCTTCGGAATGCTCTTCCATAGCAAGTTCCATTTCTTCTACTTCTTTCTCTACGCGTTTTCGTTCTTGACGCTTTAAGCCATCCATTACTAATCCAACAGCTGTTGCAAATAAAGGACTTGCAATATCATCATCACTGTCTCCAGCTAAATGCTCATTAGGATAGCCAATTCTAGTATCCATTCCTGTTATGTATTCTACTAATTGCTTTAAGTGTTTTAATTGGCTTCCACCACCTGTTAAAACAATACCTGCAATTAATTTCTTTTTTTGTTCTTCGTGACCATAATTTTTGATCTCTACATAAACTTGTTCTACGATTTCTACGACTCTTGCGTGTATAATTTTAGACAAATTCTTTAAAGTAATCTCTTTAGGCTCACGACCACGTAAACCAGGAATAGATACAATTTCGTTGTCTTTATTTTCTCCTGGCCATGCTGAACCAAATTTTATTTTTAACAATTCAGCTTGCTTTTCAATTATAGAGCAACCTTCTTTTATGTCTTCAGTAACCACATTTCCTCCAAAAGGAATCACTGCTGTATGGCGAATAATTCCATCTTTAAAAACAGCTAAATCTGTTGTTCCTCCTCCTATATCAATCAAAGCTACTCCTGCTTCTTTTTCTTCTTGACTTAACACTGCATTTGCTGATGCTAAAGGTTCTAATGTGATGCCTTCTAATTCTAAACCAGAACTTTTTACACAACGACCAATATTTCTAATCGACGATACTTGTCCGACAACGACATGGAAGTTCGCTTCTAATCGTCCACCATACATCCCAATTGGTTCTTTAATTTCTGGTTGACCATCAATTTTATATTCTTGAGGAAGGACATGAATAATCTCTTCACCAGGCAACATTACTAATTTGTGCACTTGATTGATTAATCTATCAATATCTTCTTCGTCTATAACGACTTCAGAATTTGCTCTAGTGATATAATCACTATGTTGCAAACTTCTAATATGCTGACCAGCTATACCAACAGTGACATCTTCAATTTTCATTCCTGCTTCTGCTTCTGCTTCTTGAACAGCTTGCTGAATCGACTGTATTGTTTGTGTAATATTATTTACGACACCTCTATGCACGCCTAAGCTTTTGGATTTACCAATACCCAAAATTTCTGCCTTTCCATATTCATTCTTACGACCAATCATAGCCACAATTTTTGTGGTTCCGATGTCTAATCCTACTGAAATTTTATTGTTCTCCATCACTTATTTTTTGGTGCAAATAACTTGCTTATCAAACTTTAAATTCACAACACTATAACTATCTAATGTTTTATCTTTTATAGCCTTTAAATAAAACGCTTTTAGGTTATTAATTTTTTTATCTAATAGATTTAAACGTCCTAAATGCACATTAAAATCGGCATTACGCAATCTCAAATCAATAGATTGATCTTCATTTTGATGAATCTCAACAACGTGCTTTTTCAAAAACGCATCCGATTTAACTTTTTGAGCTATAGTGAATACATTTGATAAATTATTTTTTTCAATTACTCCAGTTACTAAAGGCACACGAGCTGTGTAATTTGTTGATAAAGGCATAAACGAACCTTGCTCATCAATGTAATAGGAGGCATTTGTACTTACTCTTGCTATAGGTTTTTTTTGTTCAATATTAGCAGTGATAGAGCCTTCAACACTCATAAACACTTGCGCTTGCTTAATCATTGGATTGGAATTCAGGGCAGTTTCCAACGCGTTCAAATCTATAATATCTTTAGGCTTATTCGCAACACTCTCCTGATTTTGTATTAACAATTTACTAACATTCTCTTGTGTTACAAACAGGTTATCATCACCAACAAATTGTATCATTGGAGCATTCACTGTTCTAATAGAATTTCTAAACGATGAAAACACGTATAGAAAACCAACTAGTAGCACTAATAATAAGACCTTTATGTGATTATAATTAACTCGCAATACTTAATGCTTTTTTAATATGTTTTACCTCTTCTCCAATATCTCCTGCTCCAATAGTTAAAATAACGTGAGCCGAAGATTCTTTTATATGTTGAATTAATTCCGTTTTTTGAATTAATTTTTTATGTTCATTGTTAATTTTATTTAAAAGCCATTCTGAAGTCACACCTTCTAATGGTAATTCTCTTGCTGGATAAATGTCTAACAAAATAACCTCATCAAAACGTGATAAACTCTTAGCAAAATCGTCTACAAAATCTTTTGTTCTACTGAATAAATGCGGCTGAAAAATAGCTAATACTTTTTTATTTGGGTACATTTCTCTAACAGCTTGATGAACTGCATTTATTTCTTCTGGATGATGTGCATAATCATCAATAAACACTAAATTTTCACTTTTAATCTGGTACGTAAATCTACGCTTCACTCCTTTATAGGATGCTAAAGCTTTGGCGAGCTGTGGTTTAGGGATTCCGTATTCTACAGTCATCGCCAAGGCAATTAAAGCATTCGACAGATTGTGTCTACCAGGTAGGCTAAATTTAAAATCTTCGAGCAGCTCATTTGGTGTTTTTACATCAAATACATAGCTACCATTTATTATTTTTATGTTTTGTACAGAATAATCTGAATCGTCTTCGATGCCATAAGTAATCCCTTGTATTGGCAATCCACTTTTAACGAACAGTTTTCCGTTTGGTTTAATTTTATTTGAAAAATCTTCAAAAGATTTCACTAATTCTGAAGCATCTCCATAAATATCCAAATGATCAGGATCCATAGACGTAATGCATGCATAATCTGGAGATAAGGTTAAAAAGGAACGATCAAATTCATCAGCTTCAACAACTGTGACATCAGTTCCATTAAGGATAAGGTTAGAATTGTAGTTTTCACTAATTCCGCCTAAAAATGCGGTAACTTTAACATCACATGCGTTGAGCAAATGACCTAAAATACTTGTTGTTGTTGTTTTTCCATGCGTACCTGCAACTGCCAAACAAAACGTTTGTCTTGTAATTTCCCCTAGAACAGCTGAACGTTTTAAAACCTCAAACCCATTTGAATCGAAATAATTTAACTCCTTGTGACTTTTAGGAATTGCTGGAGTATAAACAATAAGCGTATCATCATTTCTTAAAAATACTTCATTAATTTGCTCTACATTATCTTCAAAATGAATAGAAACACCTAAATCTACTAGTGTATTCGTAATATCAGTTTTAGTTTTATCATAACCACCAACCGTTAACCCTTTAGCTACAAAATAACGTGCTAAAGCACTCATACCAATGCCTCCAATACCTATAAAATAAACGCTATTTATATGTTTTAAACTCATTTATTGCTTCAACAGTTTTTCTACTTCGTTTGCGATATCTTTTGTTGCATTTACCAATGCCAACCCTTTTATATTCTGACTTAAATCTTCTCTTTTCTCTGCTGATTTTAACACCTCGGAAAACCCATTCTCAAATTGATCATCTAAATCACTTTCCTTAATCAAAATCGCTGCACCTTTATCTGCTATTGATTTAGCATTTTTGGTTTGATGATCTTCAGCGACATTTGGAGATGGTATAAAAATCACAGGTTTTCCTACGACACACAGTTCAGACACCGAACTCGCTCCAGCTCTTGAAATAATAATATCTGCTGCAGCATAAGCCATATCCATATTATTCAAAAAGGCGTGAACTTGCACATGATCTAACTTGTTATACTTCTTATACTGCTGATAGTACAGTTTCCCACATTGCCAAATCAACTGTACATTTAGCGACATGAAATACTCCAACTTGCTTTCTATTAATTCATTGATTCGTCTTGCACCTAAACTTCCTCCTAAAATCAAAAGCGTGTGCTTACTATGTATTAATGTAAACGCATCTTTTCCTTGAATATGCTTATCTCCAACATTTAATAAGTCTTTACGAATTGGATTTCCTGTCACTATTATTTTTTCCTTAGGAAAGAATTTTTCAAGACCTTCATAAGCGACACATATAGTGTTCACCTTTTTTCCTAATAGCTTATTTGTAATTCCTGGATATGAATTTTGCTCTTGAATTAAACTAGGAATTCCTTTTGAAGATGCAACTTTCAATAATGGACCACTAGCAAAACCTCCTGTTCCAATTGCCACATCAGGATTAAACGTATTGATGATTTTTCTTGAACGCAATAAACTAACGATTAATTTAAATGGAAACATAAGGTTTTTCAACGTCAGTTTACGCTGAAGCCCTGAAATCCATAAACCTTCAATATCATAACCTGCTTCAGGAACTTTTTCCATTTCCATGCGATCAGAAGCACCAACAAATAAAAACTGAGCATCTGGAAAGCGAGATTTTAATTCATTTGCAATAGCGATTGCAGGATAGATATGACCTCCTGTTCCTCCACCAGACAATATAATTTTATAGTGACTCATTAAATTGTTTCGCTTAATATTTCAAGCGGATTATCTTCATTAATTTCTTGTTCTTTTATTTCTTCACGCTTTGCGCTTACACTTAAAATTATTCCGATAGCTAAACAGGTCATCCAAATAGATGTTCCTCCACTACTTATTAATGGTAAGGTCTGTCCTGTTACTGGGAATAATTCTACCGCAACAGCCATATTTATCAATGCCTGAAATACAATAGGCAAACCAACACCTAACACTAACAACTTACCGAAAATCGTATCCGACTTTTGAGATACGATTACAATTCTAAACAACAGCCAAGAGTACATTATCAATAAAAAAAAGCCTCCAATTAATCCATATTCTTCTATAATTATTGCGAAAATAAAATCTGATGACGATTGAGGCAACACATTTTTCTGTGTACTTTTACCTGGACCTTTTCCAGGAATTCCACCTGAAGCAATAGCTATTTTAGCATTTTCAATTTGATAATCCCCTTCGGTATCTTCGCCATTTGAAAAATTTTCAATTCTACTTATCCATGTATCAACACGATTTGGCATCGCATCTGGGAATGCTTTTGCAATCAAAACAAAAAGAGACAACGCAACAATACCTGTACCTATAATTACAGCCAAATATTTTATTGGATAGCCGCCAATAAATGCCAGCATCATAATCATGAGAAACATAATAGCAGTTGTAGAAAAATTTGCAGGTAATATGAGTATTAAAATCAAAAATACTGGAGCCCAAAGTGGCAAGAGTGTCTCTGTAAATGTTACTTTTCTGTCTTGAATTTTCGATAAATATCTAGCCACATACACCATTAAAACAACCGCAGCCAAAGTTGATGTTTGAAATGACATACCTACAAACGGAATTTGTATCCAACGGCTTGCGTTTGCGCCATCGATGGTCGTTCCTTGAAACATTGTAACAATAAGTAACACAATTACAATAGGAATCATAATCATTGACAATCCTCTGAAATATCGATATGGAATTTTGTGCACTCCATACATAATTGCAAATCCTAAAAACAAATGCATGAAATGCTTAATAAAAAACCCGAAGGTATTTCCTGAACCTCCGACATAAGCTAAATTACTTGCAGCACTATACACAGGAAGAAATGAGAAAACTGCCAATAAAGCAGCAATTGCCCAAATTAATCGATCTCCTTTTATGTTTTTAAATAGTGTTTGCACTTTTTTATCACTTATATTAATATTTGTCTTTTTATTCAGAGTAAAGCGAAGAATCTCAATATTTATAGATTCTACAATAGTTCCTCATTTTGAATGACAAACTACTTTTTTATAAATTTCTCACAGCATCTTTAAATTGACGTCCTCTATCTTCATAGTTTTCAAACAAATCAAAGCTTGCACAAGCAGGCGATAACAATACATTCTCACCAGCTTCTGCAATTTTATATGCAATTTTTACAGCTTCACTCATATATTGAGTTTCAACAATCACATCAACCATATGTCCAAAATTAGCCATGAGTTTCTCATTATCAACTCCTAAACAAATAATTGCTTTTACCTTTTCATTCACAAACTGAAACAACTCCTGGTAATCATTACCTTTATCTTGTCCACCAACAATCCAAACTGTTGGAGCATCCATACTTTCCAATGCGTAATAAGTTGCATTAACATTAGTTGCTTTTGAATCATTTATGTATTGCACTTTATTAATCTTGAGTACATTTTCCAGACGATGCTCAACACCTTGAAAGTTTTCTAAACTCTCACGAATGGTTTGTTTTCTTATTTTTAATAAGTGCGCTACTGTTGAAGCAGCCATTGCATTTTTAACGTTGTGCTTACCCTCTAATGCTAGATTTTTTGTTGGCATAATTATCTGGTTATTATCTATTGTTATTTTAATATTGTCTTTGTCTAAATACGCTCCATTTTCAATTTGTTTTGTTAATGAAAACGGCAATAATGTGGATTGAATAGGATGTTGCATTAACCACGACTCGATGACTTCATCATCTGCATCATAGATGAAATAATCCTCTTTAGCTTGGTTTTTTATTATTCTGAATTTTGAAGCGATGTAATTTTCAAAAACGTAATCATATCGATCTAAATGGTCTGGTGTGACATTAAGTAAAACTGCTATTTTTGGTTTAAACTCTATAATATCATCCAACTGAAAACTGCTAATCTCCAACACATAGTTTGGATAATTTTCTTCTAATATTTGCTTAGCGAAACTATCACCAATATTGCCTGCCAATCCAACATTTAATTCTTGCTTTAACAAGTGATGTGTTAGACTCGCAGTTGTTGTTTTACCATTACTACCAGTAATTGCAATTAAAGTAGCTTTGGTAAAATTTGACGCAAACTCAATTTCTGAAACGACCTTAATTCCTTTTGCTCTAATCTGTTTTATTAGAACCACTTTATCGGGAATTCCAGGACTTTTCATTATTATGTCTGCATTTAAGATTTTAGCCTCTGTATGCTGTCCATCTTCAAATTCAATCTCATTATGTATAAGAACTTTTTTGTACTTTTCTTTTATTATTCCTTTATCTGAAACAAAAACTTCATATCCTTTATCTTTCCCAAGAAGCGCTGTACCTACTCCACTTTCTCCTCCTCCAAGAATTATTAATCTTTGTTTCTTCATTTTATTCAATACCTACTAGGTTTTAAAAACTTTTCAGGAAAATTCAAATTATCTAATTTTCAATGTCACAATAGTTAGTATGGCAAGTAAAATGCCAACAATCCAAAAACGCGTTACAATTTTGCTTTCGTGATATCCTGATTTTTGATAATGGTGATGTAATGGCGACATTTTAAATATGCGTCGACCTTCACCATGCTTCTTTCGTGTGTATTTAAACCAACTCACTTGCATGACGACGGATAAATTCTCTGCTAAGAAAATTCCACATAACAACGGAATTAACCATTCTTTTCTAACAGCAATGGCAATAACTGCTATAATTCCGCCAATTGTCAAACTCCCTGTATCTCCCATAAACACTTGAGCTGGATACGTATTGTACCACAAAAACCCAATTAATGCACCAACGAACGCAGCGATATATATGGTGATTTCCTCTACTCTTGGGATGTACATAATGTTGAGATAATCTGAAAAAATGATGTTACCAGAAACCCAAGCAAAAATCCCTAATGTGAGTACAATTATGGCAGATGTTCCTGCCGCTAAACCATCAATTCCATCAGTGAGATTTGCGCCATTAGAAACTGCAGTTATAATAAAAATCACAACTATGATAAAAATCAACCAAGAGTATTTTTCCAAATCAGGATGGATCCATGTTACTAAATCTGAATAATTGAATTCGTTGTTTTTTACAAACGGAATTGTAGTTTTAGTCGATTGTTCTTCGACTTGAAACAATTTAAAAGGTGAAATGTTTGGATCTTCAGCAAGCAATTCTTGTTGTTGTTCTATCGGAAGTTTTTCCCTTATAGTTACATCGTTATGGAAAAACAATGTCACTCCAACTATAATCCCTAAGCCAATTTGCCCAAGAACTTTAAAACGTCCTTTTAGACCTTCTTTATCATTTTTAAACTTCTTTATATAGTCATCAATAAATCCGATGACTCCCATCCAAACTGTTGTAACAATTAGTAAAATGATGTATATATTCGCTAATTTTGCTAATAACAATACAGGAATTAAGGTCGCAAGAATTATAATGATTCCACCCATTGTTGGTGTTCCAGCTTTTTGAGCCTGACCTTCTAAACCAAGATCTCTAATGGTTTCTCCTACTTGTTGTTTTTGTAAAAAACGAATGATTCGTTTTCCATACACAATGGAAATAAGCAACGACAAAATCATTGCAATAGCAGCTCTAAATGTTAGAAACCCAAAGAGACTAGCTCCAGGAAACTGAAACTGTTTTTCTAAATATTCGAATAGGTAATATAACATTGGTTAATTTATTTCTGTAACTGCTTTAAACATTCTTGCACTATTTGGTAATCATCAAAATCGAAGCGTTCACCATTAATTTCTTGATACGTTTCGTGTCCTTTTCCAGCTATTAAAATGATATCATTTGAATTCGCCATTTGACAAGCGGTTTTAATTGCTTGTTTTCTATCTGAGATTGAAATTACTTTCTTAAAGTTTTGAGGTTCAACACCTTTTTCTATACCTTCAATAATTACTTCAGGTTTTTCACTTCTTGGATTATCACTAGTAAAAATCACTTTATTACTTAATGCTGAAGCAATGTGTCCCATTTTTGGACGCTTGGTTTTATCTCTATCTCCACCACAACCAACAACAGTAATCAACGCTTCGTTTTTAGTACGAATGCTATTTATAGTTTCTAATACATTTTTAAGTGCGTCAGGCGTATGTGCATAATCTACGATAGCAGTAATTTTTTCATCTGAAATCATATATTGGAATCGACCACTTACACTTTCCAACTCACTAATCAACCTTAAGATTTCAACTTTTTCAAGACCTAATAACTCAGCAGTTCCATAAATTGCTGCTACATTATAAGCATTAAAATCCCCTATTAGTCTCGTCCACAATTCGCTTTCATTAAGCTTCAAAAGCAGGCCACTTAATTCATTTTCGAGAACTTGAGCTTTATAATCAGCATATGTTTTTAATGCATATGAATACTGTTTAGCCTTTGTATTTTGCAACATCACTACCCCATTTTTATCATCAATATTCACAAGTGCAAAAGCTTGTTTTGGTAAGTGATCAAAAAATGATTTCTTGACGTCTCTATATTCAGCAAACGTGCTATGATAATCTAAATGATCGTGAGATAAGTTAGTAAAGACACCACCTTCAAATTGTAATCCTTCAGAACGTTTTTGGTGAATTCCATGTGAACTCACTTCCATGAAACAAAATTCAACACCAGCATCATTCATTAACTTTAGATATTTATTTATGGTTATAGAATCTGGAGTTGTGTGTGTTGCTTTATATTCGGTATTATCTACCATAATTTTAACTGTAGATAATAAGCCAACTTTATAACCTGCTTTTTTAAACAGCTGATATAAAAGTGTTGTCACTGTTGTCTTTCCGTTAGTTCCAGTAACACCAATTAATCTCAAGTTACTTGATGGATTATCATAATAATTTGAAGCCATATAAGCTAAAGCACTACTTGTATCTTCAACTTCTATATAGGTAATTCCATTTTGTATATCATCAGGAAGTGTTTCGCAAACGACAGCAATAGCACCTAAACTTAATGCCTTTTGAATATAATCATGACCATCGACAGTAGCACCTTTTATAGCTACAAAGACATCTCCTTTTGAAACAGCTCGTGAATCAAAATGAATGTTATTTATAGCAACACTAGTGCTTCCAACCACTGCATTGATAGTAACCTTATATAATATGTCTTTTAATTCTGCCATTAAATATTTAACACAACAACTTGGTTAGACGTTACTTTTACCCCTTTGGTTATTGATTGATTTTTAACAACTCCAACACCTTGTAGCTTCACTTTTAATCCCATATTTTCTAATAAAGCCAATGCGTCCATCGTTGGCAATCCAACAACATTTGGCATTATCGTTTTATATGTATTTGCAATATCATAATAAGCTTCAAAAGAGGTATTAACCTCATTATTTACGACTTCTAATGACTCTACTTCATCTATCAAAGGTGTTTCTGTATATATTTTTTGTGCAATTCTTTTAAACACAGGGCCAGACACATCAGCACCATAAAACCCAACTTTAGTACTTGGTTTATGAATCACAACGATGCAAGAATATTTAGGGTTATCTACTGGAAAATAACCAGCGAATGATGAAATATATCTCGGATTCTCCTTCCAATCCTTCATCCAATACTCAGTTCTAGCCGTTCCTGTTTTACCTGCCATAGAGAAATTTTTAGAATACATTCGTCTACCTGTACCTCTAATCACTACATTTTTAAGTATCTCTCGTATTTCTCCTAAAGTTTTATCAGAACAAATATTTTGATGGATTATTTCTTTTTCAAACGTTTCAATTTCCCTATCAAATTCTTTAACCGATTTAATAAATCTTGGCTTTACCATTTCTCCATCATTTGCAATCGCATTGTAGAATGCTAATGTTTGCAATGGAGTCATTCTAAGATTATAACCATATGCCATTGAAGGAAGTGCATTCTTACTCCATAACTTATGACCTGGTTCAGGAATTACAGGCTGCCCTTCTCCAATAATAGAAATACCTAGCGGCTCATTTAATCGCCAACTTTTTAAACGGTTAATAAGCTTTTTGGGTTTTTCAGAATAATGTTCATCTACAATAGTTGCTAAACCAATATTTGAAGACACTTCTAAAGCTCTAGCTGCAGAAATTTCACCATAACCTCTTGAATCTGTAATCGTTCTTCCATAGAAACGTTTTGAACCTCGCTTCGTATCAATAATTGTAGATGTATCAATCACTTTATCTTCTAAAGCAGCCATTAATGCCATGACTTTAAAAGTAGAACCAGGCTCATGACTTTCTCCAACAGCATAATTTAAACGCTCATAGTACTTTCCGTTTTTATTTCTTCCAAGGTTTGAAATCGCTTTGATTTCTCCAGTTTTCACATCCATAACCACTGCACAACCATGTTCAGCCTCATATTTTTCTAGTTGACCTAATAAAGAATGATGAGCGATATCTTGAATATTGACATCAATCGTTGTATACACGTCGTAACCATCTTGAGGATCCACTTGATTATAATCTACAATAGGTTTCCATTGTCCGTTGCCAATTTTCTGTTTCAATCTAGAACCATTAACACCTCTTAAATATTTAACTCCAAAAGCACCATCGATTCCTGGACGTGTTACATTTCCGTTTTCATCTTCCCTTTCATACCCAATGGTTCGCTCAGCAATTCCTCCCATTGGATGCTCTCGTCTTGTTGTTTGCTCTACGATAAGTCCTCCTTTAATTGCACCCAGCTCCAGCATTGGAAAATTTCTCAATCTGATGTAATCTGAATAACTAATATTTCTGGCTAAAAGGAAATATCTATTTTTATTAGATCTCGCTTTTGTGATAGAATTTTGATAATAGCTTGAAGTTTTATCTGTATATTTTGCTAAAGAATCTGACAACGGCTTTATATATTTATTAAACGTAGCCTGTTTCGGTTGAATAGCATCAAATCTGATATCATATTTAGGAATTGACGTTGCCAACAGACTTCCATCGGCAGAATACACATTACCTCTATTCGCTGGAATGTCATGATTTTTAACGGTTCGTTCTTGAGCAAGTGCTCTATACTCATCACCTTGAACAAACTGAATGGTACACAATTTAAAAACAACAGCCAAAGCGAAGACAAACATACATCCAGCTATGAAATACAATCTGTTTAATATGTTAGTTTCGGTTGTTGCCACTTAATTCAATCTTGTGATTTTACTTTTATTTTTTTTGGCGGAATCTCTGATATTACGATTCCTTTATCTGCTACTTTTTTAATTATTGATGATTCCATTTTGAGTCTCATCAATTTTGATCTGCCATCTACAAATGCAGACCTCAACTCTTTTACTTCATTTTTAAGTCGTGCTATCTCATAAACTTTTTGATCTGCACTATGCGAACTAGCAATCATAATAATCGCTAAAAACGAAATGAAAATGATGATTCTCCAATTTTTAAAGGAGTCATCACTCACTAAAAACTTACCTCTTAAAATGCTGTAAATATTTTTTTTCATAATTTTTCAGCAATACGAAGCTTTGCGCTTCTAGCTCTATTATTTATAGCTACTTCTTCGTTGGCTGGAACAATTAGATTACCCACTTTTTTTAAAGGCACTTCAAAATTCCCAAAGACATCACGCTCAGGCTCACCTTCAAACATGCCATTTCTTATAAAACGTTTTACCAATCTATCTTCTAACGAATGGTACGAGATCAAGCTTAATCGCCCACCTTTAACTAAAACTTCTGGTGTTTGCATCAAAAACTCTTTTAAAGCCTCTATCTCCTGGTTCACCTCTATTCTAATAGCTTGATAAATTTGAGCCAATACTTTATTTTCTTTTTTATGATTTAAAAACCGCTTCAAAACCGTTTTTAATTGTTGACTCGTTTTTATTTCGTCATTTTTTCTTTCTTCAACAATAGCTTTTGCCATTGCTGGCGCTTGTCTTAATTCACCATACAGAAACAAGACTTGTCTTATTTGCTCCTCATCATAATCATTAACCACATGATAGGCCGAAACCGCATCATCTTGATTCATTCTCATATCCAAGTCAGCTTCAAAGCGTGTAGAAAATCCACGTCCAGCAACATCAAACTGATGAGATGAGACCCCAAAATCGGCTAAGACTCCGTCTACTTCTTTTGCACCATAGAATCGCAAAAACCGCCTAACATATCTAAAATTCTCATTGATCAATGTGAATCGATCATCATCAATCGTATTTAAAAGAGCATCTTTATCCTGATCGAAAGCAAATAGTTTTCCACTAGGACCTAATCGCTTTAAAATTTCTTTACTGTGACCACCACCACCAAACGTCACGTCGACATATATTCCATCTGGCTTTATATCCAAACCATCAACGGTCTCTTTAAGTAAAACTGGATTATGATATTCCATCTTCATCATCTTGTCCCATAACTTCTTCTGCTAAATCAGCAAAATCACCTGTGGCATCATCAATAGCTTTTTCATACTTATCCTTATCCCAAATTTCAATAATATTAATTGCTGAAGACACTACAACTTCTTTAGTAATACCAGAAAAAACAACTAAATCTTTCGGAATCAATAATCGACCAGCTGCATCAACTTCTACCATTTTCAAGCCAGCTGTAAATCGACGAATGAAATCATTATTCTTTTTTTTAAAACGATTTAACTTATTCACTTTCTGCATCAAAACCTCCCACTCACTCATTGGATAAAGCTCTAAACAAGGCTGAAAAACAGCGCGCTTCAAAACAAAACCGTTTTGCAAAACTGGAAGCAACTGCTTTTTTATTGCAGCCGGAAGCATAAGCCTTCCTTTGGCATCCACTTTACATTCATAAGTTCCAATTAATGGGTTCAAACTGATTGATTTAACGCTACTAGCGATTAAGAGTCAAATATATCGAAAAATATCCCACAATTTACCACTATACTCCACTTTTGTTGATAAATTTTCAATCGATCATGATTTTCGACCGATTTCAAAGCCCTTATTAAGTATTAAGATTTTAAAAATCAGAGCTCTAATGAAAAAAAATCAATCCCAAAATCATTGTTAACATCTCATTAGCATTAGATTAATTACAATTAAAAATTATAGAAATGTTTTAATTGAAATACCTATATTTGTTTTTGATCAAATGACCTATAATTAATGGCGTATCGTTTAAAGAAGGAAAAAGAATTCAGTTATATTGAAGTTGGTGAAGGCACACCAATTATAGTATTACATGGACTAATGGGTGGATTAAGCAACTTTGATGCAGTAACTACTTTTTTCAGTGAAAAAGGCTATAAAGTTCTGATACCAGAGCTGCCTATATATTCGATGTCGCTGATAAAGACTAATGTGAAAAATTTCGCAAAATACCTTTATGATTTTATAGAGTTCAAAGGTTTTGATGAAGTTATCTTGTTAGGAAATTCTCTCGGAGGACATATTGGTCTCTATCATACAAAATTATATCCAACTAAAGTTAAAGGACTAATAATTACTGGAAGTTCTGGTTTATATGAAAGCGCAATGGGTGGAGGTTACACAAAACGAGGTGACTATGAAGTGATTAAGAAAAAAGCACAAGAAGTTTTTTATGATCCAGAAGTTGCAACTAAAGACATCGTTGATGAAGTTTACGAAACGGTTAACGACAGGAATAAACTCATAAAAACACTTGCTATAGCAAAAAGCGCAATAAGACACAATATGGCTAAAGATTTGCCGAAAATGGCTTTGCCAGTTTGTATAATTTGGGGCAAAAATGACACTGTCACTCCTCCAGAAGTAGCAAATGAATTCAATCAACTTTTACCAAATTCTGATTTATTTTGGATTGACAAATGTGGACACGCAGCAATGATGGAGCATCCAAAACAATTCAACGATATACTTTATTCTTGGTTTAAAGAACGTAATTTCTAACACTATCGCTTTCACGAAAAACCTATTTTATGCTTATTAAAACTGCTGAATTCGTAATAAGTAATTCTGATGTAGATAAATGTCCTAAAGATATGCTACCAGAATATGCCTTTATAGGCAGAAGTAATGTAGGAAAGTCTTCATTAATCAATATGTTGACGAATCATAAAAACCTTGCAAAGACTTCAGGACGACCAGGAAAAACACAACTTATAAATCACTTCCTAATTAATAAAAATTGGTTTCTAGTTGACTTACCCGGTTATGGGTATGCGAAAGTTTCAAAAACAGCAAAACGGAAATTTCAGAAGTTTATTACGAATTATTTTGAGAAGCGAAAACAATTAGTTTCAGCTTTTGTTTTAGTTGACATTAGACATGAACCTCAAAAAATTGATTTAGAATTTATGGAATATTTAGGCATTAGTGAAATTCCGTTTTCAATTATTTTCACCAAAGCTGATAAGTTAAAACCAAAAGCAATTGAAAGAAATGTTGAATATTATTGTCAAGAACTCCTAAAGACATGGGAAGAATTACCTCCACATTTTGTAAGTTCATCTTCCAAAGCTATTGGACGTGACGAAGTGCTTCAGTTTATAGGAAACACAAATCTACAGATTAACACAATGCGTTAGTCCCTTTTTAAGTTTTCACATCTAAAGCATCTCTAAGTGCATTTCCTATTAACATAAAGGCCATTACCAAAATCATAATACAAAAACCAGGTATTAACGCTAAATAAGGTTTGCCCAAAATAATATAATTATAATGATCCTTTATCATTGCTCCCCAACTTGACATTGGTGGCTGAGCTCCTATCCCCAAAAAACTAAGCCCACTTTCTATAAGTATTGCTGCGGCAAAATTAGCAGCAGATATTACTATAATTGGAGCCATTATATTTGGCAAAATATGCTTAGTAATAATTCTAAAATCATTAAACCCTAAAGCTTTAGCTGCTGTAACATATTGCATTTCCTTAGCACTAATAATTTGTCCTCTTACAACTCTAGCCACTTCAACCCACATTGTTAATCCAACAGCAATAAACACTTGCCAAAACCCTTTCCCTAAAGCTAAAGTAATTGCAATAACCAAAAGTAATGTAGGAATTGACCAAGTAACATTTATGAACCACATTATTAAGGTATCAATTTTACCTCCATAGTAGCCTGCTATACTTCCCATGATTATGCCAATTACTAAAGAAATAAAAACGGCAATAAAACCAATAAAAAAAGAAATTCTTGAACCAACCAAAACTCTACTTAAAAGATCTCTTCCATATTTATCAGTTCCAAAAACGAAGGTCTTTTCTTTAATAAAAGCCGTATAGTCATTGCTAGGAAAACGACTAATACTAATTGACTTATCAACACCAATCAAGCCATCTGAAGCATATTCTGTGTAAACTAATTCTTGCTTTTCAATTTTGTAGTTTGTTATTGGAATCTCTGTATCGGTCTTAAGCTTTCCATAAAAAAATTGTGATAAAAAACTTTGTTCGATATCTAATTCTGAGGGAAAACACAGAAGCGTCACTTTAAACCCTGGAGATTTTGAATGAATAGACAAATGCATTTGATTTGCATTTTGTGAATTATCTGGTGCAATAACATAAGCAAATACAGAAACGAGACCAATACTTACAATAAGCCAAAAACTTAAAACGCCCCAAAAGTTTTTTTTAAACTTTTGAAGCGCTAATTGTGTTAATGAGCCACTATTATTACTCATATTAATTTTTTACAGAAGTCGCAACTTTTGTTTTAATTCCGTAAGTCATTTTTAAATCGTTTAAAACATTAAGAGCTTCTTCGATATAAACATCTTTACTTAAGCTTGTGTGCCAACGTTCACGCTTTTCTTTTAAAACAGAATCTTGTTCCATTAATTTCAACTCTTGAGATAGCGATTCAAAAGTAAGACTCGTTTGATATTTTGAAAGATCTTCAAATCGTTTAGCTTCTTTTTCACTAACTTCTAATGAGGCTTTGTAGTCGTTATAGTTTAAAGGAAACAAATCCTTATCTCTAATCTTTTTAACCCATTGTGCATTTTGATCAATTAACTTTAACTGTTCATTATCAGACATGCGTTTTTTGCTTTTTGCAATAGTAGCATCATAATCAAAATAACTATCCCAAACCTCATAATCTGCAGGTTCAATTTGACTCCAAGGCAAAGGATTTTCTTCGTTCTTTTCTCCAATATCAATATAACTATATCGATTTGGAATCACAACATCACTTTTAACACCTTCTAATTGATTAGATCCTCCATTAATTCTATAGAATTTTTGAATGGTCAATTTTAAAGCACCAACATCACCACTTGTATTATTTTTAACCATTCGGTTAAGATCTACAACAGTTTGCACTGTTCCTTTTCCAAAAGTTTGATCACTACCAATTATGATTGCTCTTTTATAATCTTGCATTGCAGCAGCCATAATTTCTGAAGCTGAAGCTGAAAATTCATTAACTAAAATCACTAACGGTCCATCCCAAACTATAGAGCGATCTCGATCCATCAACACTTCTTTAGGCTCACCTGATGTTTTAACTTGTACCACTGGACCTTCTTTAATGAAGAATCCTGCCATATCTACAACTGTTTGTAAAGATCCACCACCATTATTTCTTAGGTCAAGAACAAGACCTTCCATTCCTTCAGCTTTTAATCTTTCAATTTCAATTTTCACATCTGAAGCCGCATTACGATTATTCACATCATTAAAATCGACATAAAATCTAGGTAAATCAATGATACCATACTTTTTTCCGTCTTTGATAACTGTTGAAGATTTAGCATAAGTTTCACCCATTTCTACAACGTCTCTTGTTATCGTAATATCTTGAATTGTTCCATCTACTTTTTTCACTGTAAGTATTACATCTGTCCCTTTAGGCCCTTTAATAAACTTAACAGCATCACTCGTTCGCATACCGACAACATTTAGTGCTTCCTCTTCGTCTTCTTGCCTCACTTTTAAGATTTGGTCTCCAGCTTCAAGTTCCTTCTGCCTCCAAGCTGGTCCACCAGCAATGACTTCCATAATAGTAATAACATCCATCTTTTTTTGAAGCCTCGCACCTATCCCTTCAAATTTCCCAGATATATCAGCATCAAAACGCTCTCTATCTTCTGGCTCATAATATGCCGTATGAGGATCGTATTCACGAACAATTACATTTAAATAAACAGACAATAAATCTTCTCTTTGTCTGTCTTCCATGTATTCATATAATTCATTTAATGCTTTTAATGTAAGTCCACGTGCTTCTTCTTCTAATTCTGTAAGTGATTTCTCAACTGGAACAGACTTTTTAGAATTATCTATTTCCTTTTTGCCTTCAGAATCTGAGTCGTTAGTACGTTTCAGACCTCTTTCCTGTTGCGCGATTAAATCATCGTAATTAGCTATAGTTGAAAACTTAAGTTGATGCCTCCATCTTTCTATTAATTCATCCTTAGAATTGACATACTCTAACTCTTCATACTTTGTCGAAAAATCTTCATTACGCGAAAAATCAAAAGGATTCTTTAAAACATCTTTATAAATTTCTTTAGACTCTGCTAGTCTTTGCACATAACGACTATAAGCCAAATCAAAGAACGTCAAATCATATGCCTTTAGCTGTTCATCTAAATCTGTTTTGTATTTTTCAAATTCACTAATATCAGACGCATGAAAATAGCGTTTTAATGGATCTAGTTGTTCTAGAAACTCATCAAAAATTTCTTGTGAAAAATCGTCATTAATATCTAGAGGATTAAAGTGTGTTTGATCAAGTAAATAAGTGACTAGTTCAATCACTAACTGATCTTTATCTGGTCCTTCAAATTTTTTAGATGTAAAACTGCATGAAGCAAAAGCCAACAGTAACACCAAAAGCAATAATTTATAATTCCTTTGCATAATATTTCTCATAGTTCATTTTTTATGTAACAGAACATATTTAAGCTTATTAATTAACCTATTTTATGTAATGACATAGAATTCATAATTTCTACTAAAGTAAAAGAAAAAACCATGCCAATAAAATCAAGTGCTAATAATTTTTTGTTAAACCTTTATTTATAGGATTTCCAAGCCTGTTTATGTACTTTTGCAAGTGTCAAAAAAACAGACAAATGTCGAAAAAACCACTTATTCTAGTAACCAACGATGATGGTATCACAGCTCCTGGTATTAGAACGCTAATTGAAGTCATGACTACAATTGGAGATGTAGTTGTTGTTGCTCCAGATAGTCCTCAAAGCGGAATGGGTCATGCTATTACTATAAATTCTACGTTACATGTTGAAAAAGTAATTATAGACAAGGGCTTACAGGAAGAGTATAGTTGTTCTGGTACTCCAGCAGATTGTGTAAAGCTTGGTGTAAAACAGCTATTAGACAGACGACCTGATTTATGTGTGTCTGGAATTAATCATGGATCAAACTCATCAATAAACGTTATTTATTCAGGCACAATGAGTGCTGCCATTGAAGCTGGAGTAGAAGGAATTCCTGCAATTGGGTTTTCGTTATGTGATTATAATTGGAGTGCGAATTTTGATGCTTGTAAGACCTATATAAAATCTATAGCTAAAAACGTACTTGATCATGGTCTAGACAGTGGAACTGTTCTCAATGTGAATTTCCCTAATCTAGATAAAAACGACATTAAAGGTATAAAAATATGTCGTCAAGCAAAAGCCAATTGGGAAGAAGAGTTTGACAAACGTACTAATCCACAAGGTAGAGATTATTATTGGTTAACAGGTAAATTTGTAAACTTAGACCATGGAGAAGACACAGATGAATGGGCTTTAGCTAATGGCTATGTTTCTGTTGTTCCAATTCAATTTGACTTAACAGCTCATCAAAGCATTCAACAACTAAACACTTGGAGATTTGACTAATAAAGAAGTACTCATTGGAATAATAATAGGCTTAATTGCCAGCGCAGTAGGAGTTATATTATCGCTATTATTTTTTGGCACAGGAGAATCTATAAGTGATTCTTTAAGTATCGCAATAGCTCAAAGCGTTTTTACTAAACTAGTAAGTATTGGTGCACTTTTAAATTTAGGTGCTTTCTTTTTGTTTGTAAATACTGACAAAGAATTAAGAGCTAAAGGTGTTCTTATTGCTACAATAATTGTAGCTTTAATAACCATTATTATTAGATTTACATAAATGATAGCCGATAATTGGCAATAATCAATAACTCTAAAATAATATATTCAACTACTTATTTGAGGAATTTTAAATAAATGAAATATTATATCATTGCTGGCGAAGCCTCTGGAGACTTACATGGTTCCAATCTGATGAAAGCATTACAAAATCATGATGTAAATGCCGAATTTAGATTTTGGGGAGGCGATCTTATGCAAGCAGTTGGTGGCAATTTAGTAACACACTATAAGGATCGTTCTTTTATGGGTTTTGCAGAAGTGGTTTTTAATCTTCGTAAAATTTTAGGCTTGATTAGTTTCTGTAAAAACGACATTGAATGCTACCAACCTGATGTAATTATTTTCATAGATAATTCTGGATTTAATCTTCGTATTGCTAAATGGGCAAAAGAAAAAAATTATAAAACACATTATTATATCTCACCTCAAGTATGGGCATCTCGAGCTGGTCGTGTTGAAAAAATAAAGCGTGATGTTGATGCCATGTATGTCATCCTTCCTTTTGAAAAGGAATTTTACGCCAAATATAATTATGATGTGTATTTTGTTGGACATCCATTAATTGATGCCATATCAGACAGGCAGCAGGTTGATGAAAAAACGTTTAGAAATGAATACAATCTTAGTGACAAACCTATAATAGCACTTTTACCTGGAAGCAGGAAACAAGAAATCACAAAAATGCTTGGTGTCATGTTGAGTTTAGTCAATGATTTTAAAGGCTATCAATTTGTAATCGCTGGAGCACCTAGTCAAGAGTTTAGTTTTTATAACTCATATATTAAGCAAGACAATGTGGCTTTTATTTCAAATAAAACCTACGATTTATTAAGTGTATCTCATGCTGCTCTGGTTACTTCTGGAACAGCAACTTTAGAAGCTGCATTATTTAAAGTACCTCAAGTGGTTTGTTATAAAGCGAATAGTATTTCGTATCAAATAGCAAAACGAATTATTACATTAAAATTCATTTCTCTGGTTAATTTAATAATGGATCGTGAAGTTGTTACTGAATTAATTCAAGGTGATTTAAACAAAAAACGACTTAAAAAAGAACTTGTAAAGATTCTTAATGACGACGAACGAATTCGACTGTTTATTGATTACTACGATTTAGAAAAGAAATTAGGTGGAAAAGGCGCAAGTGATACTACAGCAAAACTTATTTTTGACAGTTGTAAATAACATTGTTGAAAAGACAAAAACCAACTCTTAACTTAATTCAATCTATTATCTATTTTTGATAATCAAATTTAGTTTATGAAAAAAATCACCCTACTTCTTATTGTATGCCTTAGTTTTGGTAGTTGTAATTCTTCCAAAGGCATAAAAACTAAAAAGTCAAAAACCACTAAAGTTAGTAAACACACTTCTATTTCTAGACCTTCAAAAACTATTGAACGTATTATTAATTATGCTCAAACTTTTGAAGGCACACGATATAAATATGGTGGCACCACTAAACGAGGTATGGATTGTTCAGGCCTTGTTGTAGTAGCTTTTGAAAAAGAAAACATCAAATTACCGAGAACTACTGGAGACCTCAAAAACACTGGAGAATGGATCGATGTTAAAAATGTGAAAGAAGGTGATTTGTTATTTTTTGCTACAAAAAAGAATAATCGAAATGTCAATCATGTTGGTATTGTCACCAAAAGCAGACCTGGTTTTGTTGAATTTATACATTCTACGTCTAGTAAAGGCGTAATTACTTCAAATTTATCTGAACGCTATTGGTATCAGGCTTATGTACAAGCAAGACGAATGATGTAGATAATTTTCTATATATAGATTATTTACTATATTTAGAGTGTGAAATCTCTTAATTTTATAATCATCAAGTTAACGTTCTGTTTAGTAACAGGCATTCTATTTTCGTATTATTTTACCCTAACATTATGTCATTGGCTTTGTGTTACAATAGGGTTACTTATTGTTTTATTTATAATGCTTCATTTTTCAGGTCGAACACTAAAAAAAGCAATTTGGTTTGGAGTTGTTGCATATCTGGTAATGTTTAGTTTAGGTATATTATCATATAATTCTCATCAACACAAAAACTATCCTAGTCACTATATCAATATTAAAAACATTGAAGCATTCATCTCAAATGAAATAACTTTAAGAATAAAAGAACGACTTAAACCAACGCGATATCACAATAAATACGTTGTAGAATTATTAAAAGTAAATCAGATAAATACACAAGGAAACGTACTATTAAATATTGAAAAAAATGATAAATCAAAATTATATGACGTTGATGAAGTCTTATTAATTCGCACAGCATTTCAAGAAATAAAAAATCCGCTAAATCCAAATCAATTCAATTACAAAGCCTATTTAGAAAAACAATACATCTATCATCAACTATTTACAGAACAGCAACTCGTATTTCAAATATCTTCAACAAGAGAAACTATTTTAGGTTATGCTGATGATTTAAGACAAACTATAAATACAAAATTAAAGGGTTTCAATTTTAAACCAGAAGAATTAGCCATTATAAACGCACTCATTCTAGGTCAAAGACAAGACATGAATCGGGATATGTATACGGATTATGCTAATGCTGGAGCAATCCATATACTAGCCGTTTCAGGATTACATGTTGGCATCATACTAATGATGCTAAATTTTATATTAAGACCTTTAGAAAATTTAAAACGAGGTAGCACCATAAAAGTTATAATCATACTTATTTTATTGTGGAGTTTTGCCGTAGTTGCAGGATTATCGGCTTCGGTAACTAGAGCAGTAACTATGTTTAGTATTGTTGCTATAGCCATGCATTTGAAACGTCGAACGAACATTTACAACACGTTATCTATTTCTATATTTATACTGCTTTTAGTAAAACCAATGTTTTTATTTGATGTTGGTTTTCAAATGAGTTATTTAGCTGTGTTTGCAATAGTTTCAATTCAACCACTATTGCAAAAACTATGGATGCCTAAATGGAAAGTTACAAATTACTTCTGGCAGATATTCACAGTGACAATCGCTGCTCAATTAGGAGTAGCACCAATTAGTTTATTTTACTTTCATCAATTCCCAGGATTGTTTTTCATTTCAAATCTAGCCATTATCCCCTTTTTAGGTTTGATCTTAGGTTTTGGTATTTTAGTGATTCTATTATCACTTTTAAATGTACTTCCTGAAGCCATTGCAAATCTCTACGGAAGCCTTATTAGCTCAATGAATTATATAGTAACATGGGTTTCTAAACAAGAATCATTTCTAATAAAAGACATTTCTTTTGAATTTACTCACGTTATTTCAACTTATCTCTTTTTGTTTGCTTTGATTTTAGTGTATAAAAAATTTCGATTTAAACAAATCACATTTCTATTAGTGTCTATATTGATATTACAAAGTGTTTCAATCTATACAAAAAGCAAAAATAGCGCTGAAGCTTTTATTATATTCCATAAAACCAGATATAGTGTCATCGGAAAAAAGCAAAATACAAGTTTAAAAGTATGGCATAATTTAGACAGTAGTGCTGTAAAAACCGAAAAAATGTTAAGCAGCTACAACGTTGGAAGCTTTATAAAGTCTATCACATATGATTCTTTACACAATGTATATAAAACGCCACATAAGACACTTTTAGTCATTGATAGTGTTGGTATTTACCAAGTACGTTTTAAACCAGATATTATTCTCTTAAGGAATTCGCCAAGAATAAATTTAAAACGGATGATTGATTCTTTACAACCACAACTTATAATTGCAGATGGCAGTAATTATAAATCCTATGTTAAACGTTGGAAAGCAACTTGTTTAAAAGAAAAACTCCTTTTTCATCAAACAAATGAAAAGGGAGCATTTATTATTAAGTAATTCAAATTATTGCTGAAACTCAGGTTTAAATGCCTCATAGTAGGCATTAAAATCTTCCTGTGTGGTCATTGACTTAAAGTCATCACCAAGAAATAATTTCAAGTATAATTCAATTTGTTGTGGTTTTTGATAGCCTCTAATTGGAGATATCACTTTAGCATCAACATCAAAGAATACGATAGTTGGATAAGCACTAACTTTTAAATAACGAGTTAATTCATGCGCGCTATTTCTTCTGTTAGCTAATTCAGCTTTATAATTAGGATTACTAAATGTTTTATCATCGTAATCTATTGTAGAGTCACCTTCAGCATCAAACTTAACTGCATAATAATTTTTATTTACAAACTCCACAACGTCTTTATTATGGAATGTGTTTTTGTCTAACATTTTACATGGACCACACCAACTTGTGTAAACATCCATCATGATTTTCTTAGGATTTTTCTTTTGAAGTTCTAAGGCTTCTTCAAAAGTTACCCAATTAATTTCTGCTACTTGAGCAAAACCACTAACCGAAGTTAATAAAGCTAAAACGAATAAGTAAGTTATTTTTTTCATATCTGATTTGTTGCAATTTCTGTTCCGAACTTACAAAAAATGCTCCAAAAGAGGAGCATTTTGCGTTTATTTTAACGATTTATTCGTTATTTGACACCATGCATCAATTTTTTGAGTACAGGATTAAGTGTAAATACTAATAGTCCAGCAACAAATGGCACTATTGTAAATATTAAAAAGAATGTAGATAAACTATATTCTTTAGTAATATTTTCTATTTGCCCACCTAATACTGCTGCTAATTTATTTCCAATTGCAATAGCTAGGTACCACATACCAAACATTAGAGCAATCATACGTGCTGGCACCAATTTACTTACATAAGACAAGCCTACAGGTGACAAACAAAGCTCTCCAAGTGTGTGAAATAAATAAGCTAATATTAACCAAACCATACTTACTTTAACACCATCAACAATACCCATTGATCCAAAAGCCAACAAACCAAAGCCTATTGCCATAACAACTAGGCCAATTGCATATTTAGTTGCTGCTGAAGGGTTGTACTTACTTTCCCACCATTTTGAAAAGAATGAAGCAAAAACAATAATAAAAAATGAATTCAAAATACTAAACCAAGATACAGTGATTTCAACTTCATTATCTCTTACTTTGGTTACTGTAGCATTAACAAAACCATTATCTTTGTTTATTGATTCAGAATGACTTAATAACCTCTGTTTCACTTCTTCAGAGGAGATAAAAGAAAACTCTGTTAATTCTTTATTTTTATTTATAATTAGTTTTTTATCGCCTACTTTATAATCAGCAAAAGGTTCTCCAACAGTTATGGTTTTAGAAACTATTTTTTGAGAAGAATTTGCATTCATACCATGAGTAACAGGAGTATATTTAAACTGTAATTCTCCTTGTTCATTCTTTTTTTGAATGCCCTTTTCATCTAAATCTGGTTGCTCTACAGCATTATAACTTACATCATAAGCCGTTGTATTAAAATCTCTATTTAGCATCCATCCAACAATTGCCCACATTGCAACAAAACAGATCACTAAAACAATATTAGAGCCTGGAATTTTACTATATGTTTTTTTCCATAAAACATAAAGGACGTATGAAATAATTATAAGAGGAACTACTGTCAACAATGTATTCACTATATTAAAAATAGTAGCAGAAGATCCACTTAACAAGCGATCTACATTATCTCTCGCAAAAATCACTAATGATGATGCGCCTTGTTCAAACGACAACCAAAAGAATACAGTAAAAAAGGCAAATATGATAAATGCAAACATTCTGTGTCTAACTACTTTTGTGTAACGCAATATTCGACCAATTGCTAAAAACACAAACAAAGCCAAAGCAACTAATACAGCTACATATTGCCCTTCAAAATCACCAATTTGTAATGCAGAAAAAATATCTATTCCTGCAATTTTAGACATTGGATCATTAATAGCATAACCTAAACCAAGTACTGATGATAGCACTATTAATATTTTATCTAATGATGTAAATGGATTTGGCTTTTCTTCAACTTCAGTTTCATCGACAACAATACTTTCTTCATTGATGTTTTGAGGCAACTCAACCTCGTGTACTTTTGAAGGTTTAGCACCTATCTTTCCAAAAAGACTTCCTGCTAACCAAAATTGAATTGTACCTAAAAGCATAAAAATTCCAGCAAGACCAAAACCATAAGCCCATCCAACTTTTTCAGCTAAATAACCACAAAGCATCATTCCAAAAAATGCACCAGCATTAACACCCATATAATAAATGGTATAAGCACCATCCTTTTTTTCTGGATTCTTTTTATACATTTCTGAAATCATAGAGGTCATTGTTGGCTTAAAAAACCCTGTTCCTATAACTAATAAAACTAATCCAAGATATAAAGAGAATTCTGTTTCTAATGCCATAGATGCATGACCTAAAGTCATAATTAAAGACCCAATGATTACTGCCCACCTATAACCTGTATATTTATCAGCAATCCAACCTCCAATAATCGGTGTTATATAAAGAAGCATAGCATAAGTACCAAAAAGAGCTCCTGCATTTTCAACTGACCATTCCCAACCTGGATTGTATCCTATTGCAGCCATGGTTAAGAAATTCACCAAAAGAACACGCATCCCATAAAATGAAAAACGCTCCCACATTTCAGTAAAAAACAAAACGAACAAACCTGCTGGATGTCCAATGACTTTGTCTTTAAATAGATTTTCGATATCAGTATTCATAAAAGAAAGTTTAGTTATAAGAAGAAAACCCTCAAAAAAGAGGGTTTATATATTGTTATGTAATTATTAATTATCTGCTAATTCAAATCCTTCTGCTTCATCATTATGCATTTCAACTTCATTATCTTCAGCTCCATGTGTTAAACGTTTTAAAGGTTTTAACAATACGATAACCAATAAACCGAAGATTACAGTAAAAATAGTTATTCCTGCAAATGTTTTAAATTCTTGTTTTGTCTGCTGTTCTTCTAATACAAAAGAAACTTCATAGTTTTTACCATCACCTATATTTTTTCTATTTAATAATTTTTCTTCATTCTTTTGAAATGTTAATTCCGTATGAAAAGGGATTGCTTTAGAAACTTTATTTTCAGTTAAATATGATTTCAGATTTGCTGTAAAATCATTTTTATCGTCTTTTGTAATATTAAATAAATGATTAATATTTTCTTTAGTAACCACTTCTTCAAAAACAATATTATTGTTTTCTAAATAAACATCTGCTTTAATTTTAAATTCTTGATCTCTTGATATTGGAAAATCAAATGCTTTAAATTCTTTTCCTATATCATCAGTAAGAGTTAAGGTGTCTTTAGTAACAAATACATTAATATCACTTTTACTTGCAATCATTTTTGCCTCGTAAGGCTTTAATTGAGCATATTCACCTATGATTCCCGCAACTTTTCCTCCAAGTCCAGTAGCTGCAAAATATAATCCCATCATTAACGATGCATATTTAACAGGTGCCAATTTAGTAACAAATGATAAAGACACAGGTGAAGAGCACAACTCTCCAATAGTATGAAATAGATATGCTAAAACTAACCATTGCATTCCTGAATGACCTTCAATACTATATTCTCTAACAGCAAAAACCATAAACACAAAGCCTAAGCCCATGATAATTGTTCCTGTAGCCATTTTAAATAATGAAGACGCTTCTTTATTTTTAAGCTTACGTTTTGCCCAAATATTAGCAATCCAAACTGCTAATAATATAATAAATCCAGCATTTAAACCTTGAAACATAGGCGTTGGGATTAAATACCCTAACAACATTCTATTTGTTTTCTGTTCTGTGTAAATACTCATTAAGCCACCAGCTTGTTCAAATGCTCCCCAAAAAACAATGACTAATAAAAAAGATAAAAGCACTACTAAAAATCGATCTTTTTCAATTTGTGTTTCCAAACTTTTAAATATCATCATCAATAATCCTACTACAAATGACAAAAAGATAAATAACGCACCATAGCCCCAATGATCAACACCTTCAAAAGTAAATCCTGCATATAAAGAAAATGCTAATAAAATTACAAAAATCACTAATTGCAAAGGTGATTTAAAGATGTTTGAAAACAACTTAACCATTGAAACATCATTTTTCGTTTCTTCAACTGTCGGTTTATTACCAACATGCTTGATATATTTTTGTCCCCAAACATAGACAAAAAGTCCTAATAACATTGCAATTCCTGCCATACCAAAACCTGCGTGCCAACCCCATTTTGCTACAATCATTCCTACAAATGTAGTTGCTAACAATGACCCTAAATTAATTCCAATATAAAAAATACTGAAGCCTTTATCTCTTCTGATATCTCCTTTTTTATACAATCCTCCAACCATTGTTGAAATGTTAGGTTTTAAACAACCAACACCCAAAATAATTAAGCCTAAACCTGTAAAGAAAGCCCAATCAGCTTCTATTGCTAATGTACCATGACCTAAACACAAGATAATTGCTCCAAGCATGACTGCTTTTTTTTGTCCTAGATATTTATCTG
Organism: Psychroserpens ponticola; assembly: GCF_023556315.2. Taxonomy (NCBI): domain Bacteria; kingdom Pseudomonadati; phylum Bacteroidota; class Flavobacteriia; order Flavobacteriales; family Flavobacteriaceae; genus Psychroserpens; species Psychroserpens ponticola. The sequence continues at coordinate 3,191,704 of NZ_CP116221.1, forward strand.
CTAAAATTCCTCCAGGAATAGAAACCACATATACCAACATAACATACCAACCATATAACTGCAATGCTTCAATTTTTGACCAACCTAAACCTGGACCATCTTTATGGCCTGCCTTTGCAATCATATAAATTACAAGTAATGCACGCATTCCATAATATGAAAAGCGTTCCCACATTTCAGTAAAAAACAGAACATAAAGTCCTATTGGATGTCCCCAAAGTTCTTTTTGGTGAGGTTTTAGTGTTGTTGTTGACATAAAAATTAGTGTTAGTTAGTTTTTTCACTGTTCTTAATGAAGCATCAAGAATCGTGCTATTTTTTGATAAAAATATGTCAAGTTTACTAAAAATTAAGCAAAAAACACCAACTATTAACAGTTAAATATGCAATTATCATAACAGTAAAGAAAATTACACACAAGAATAGTATCTTTGTATCCTTAAATTCAAGTTAATGCATAAAACTATTACTGGTTTTTCTAAATTGTCGAAATCTGATAAAATCGATTGGATAGTAGATACTTATTTTCCAAATAACAATAGTGCCAAAATCATACTCAAACAATATTGGAACAGTGACAATAAACTCCAGCAGTTACATGATGAATTTATAGAAAACACAATAACCAACTACTATCTTCCTTTTGGCGTTGCTCCAAATTTTTTAATTAATGGTAAAACTTATACCATACCAATGACGATTGAAGAAAGTTCGGTTGTGGCTGCTGCAAGTAAAGCTGCAAAATTTTGGTTTGATCGTGGTGGATTTAAAACGGAAGTGATTTCAACTACAAAAATTGGACAAGTTCATTTTACATATGATGGAAACACCGAAGAATTAACGTCCTTTTTTAAAGGAATGAAATCTAAATTTTTTGAAGACACGACTTCTATCACTAAAAGCATGAATAATCGTGGTGGTGGTATTCTTGATATTGAACTTAAAAACCAAACAGAAAAGCTCAATAATTATTATCAATTACATGCCACTTTTGAAACCATGGATGCCATGGGAGCAAATTTCATAAATAGTTGCTTAGAACAATTCGCAATAACTCTTAAATCTGAAGCAAAAACAACTTTGAAAGGCAATTTAAATGTCGTAATGAGTATTTTATCTAACTACGTTCCAAACTGTTTAGTTAGGGCTGAAGTGAATTGTAAAATTGAGGATTTAACTGAAAATCCAAATGTATCTCCAGAGGCTTTCGCTGAAAAATTCATACAAGCTGTAAGAATAGCAGAAATTGAACCTTATCGAGCTGTAACTCATAACAAAGGCATTATGAATGGTATAGATGCTGTGGTTTTAGCAACTGGAAACGATTTTAGAGCAGTTGAGGCAGGAGTACATGCCTACGCGTCCAGAAATGGGTCATACTCAAGTTTAACTCATGCTGAAGTAAAAGATGGTACGTTCAAATTTTGGATGGAAATCCCTTTAGCTCTCGGAACTGTTGGTGGTTTAACAAGTTTGCATCCTTTGGTGAAATTAGCTTTAGAAATGCTTGGCAAACCTTCAGCAAAAGAACTCATGCAAATTGTTGCTGTTGCAGGATTAGCACAAAATTTTGCAGCATTACGTTCACTGACAACTACTGGAATTCAAGAAGGACACATGAAAATGCACCTTATGAATATTTTAAACCAATTTGAAGCCACTACAGAAGAAAAAGACAAACTTGTGTCACATTTTAAAACACATACTGTAACCCATAGCTCTGTTGTGGAAGCAATTACTAATTTAAGAGCCAACCACTAGTGAAACATTTTTACAGTCATGGAAAATTGCTTCTAACTGGAGAATATGTCGTTCTTGATGGTGCTTTGTCATTAGCTATTCCAACAAAATTAGGACAAAATCTAAAGGTGGAAGACAACACTTTTGGTGAATTACATTGGATCAGTATTGATGAAAACGGACAGGTTTGGTTTGAAGACACATTTAAAATTCAAACTAATGGGACCCTGAAACAATTGCAGAATGGCAATTCTATTTCTAATCGGTTACTTCAAGTATTAAACACTGCCAAAAAACTTAATCCTGATTTTTTAGCTGATGAAAAAGGGTATAAAGTTACGACACAACTTGAATTTCCAAAAATTTGGGGTTTAGGTACATCTTCAACGTTAATCAATAATATTTCAAATTGGGCAAATATCAACCCTTACACCTTACTTGACTTATCTTTTAGTGGTAGTGGTTATGATATTGCTTGTGCAGAAGCTAACGAGCCTATTACTTACAAGATTAACCAAGATGCAATCTTGAATCAAGTTCAGGATGACAACAAAAGAGAAATTAAAACAGTTGATTTTAATCCTTCATTTAAAAACGACTTATATTTTGTTCATTTGAATCAAAAGCAAAATAGCAGAGAAGGTATTGCTCAATACCGAGCAAATACATCAGGTTTAAGCGATGATATTAAAAACATCAATCAAATTACTCGAGATATGATTGATTGTGATTTGTTAGAAGACTTTCAAAAACTAATTGATCGTCATGAACAAATCATTTCTAATATCATAAAACAAAAACCCGTTAAAAAACGTTTATTTAAAGACTTTAACGGCAGCATAAAAAGTCTTGGTGCTTGGGGAGGCGATTTTGTTTTAGCGGCATCTAAAGATGATCCTAAGACTTATTTTAAAGGCAAGGGATTTTCAACTATTATTGCGTTCAACGATATGATTTTAAAATAAAAAAAGCTTCACATAACGTGAAGCTTTTTTTATATTTCAATTACAAACTCTAGAAAAATCTAGCTCTGTTATCATCTATATCTGCAGTTTCTTTTAAAGCTTCATATACTTTAGTTTGAGCAGCATTCGTTCTTGCTGTACTTAAACGATTAGCAATAGCTTGGTAGTTGTCTAAAGAAGTCGCTTCGTTAATTTTAGTAACTTCTACTACATATACACCTTTATTTCCTACGATAGGCTTAGACACTCCTCCTTCTTCTAATCCGAAAGCAGCACCAACTACTTTAGGCTCTGCTCCAGCTCCTGATAAAGTTGGATTTTTCATATTAACAGCAGACGCATTACTTGAAGCTCTACCTTGATTTTTAGCAATATCAGCAACTGTAGTTCCTGTAATTCCATCTAAAATCATAGCCGCCTTTTTCTCATTTCTTATTTCAGAAAGAACTGTTGCGGAAGCACTTTCTGCATCCATTAGTCCTTTTTTAGTTGCTTTTACAACTTGAACTACAGCATAACCTCCACTAGGTATAGAGAAACGTTTGTAGTCTCCTACTTTCGTTCCATCTTCAAAAGCCCAACGAACAATTGTTCTTTGACTTCCTAAACCAGGAATATTTTCATCAAGAACTTTAATTCCGTTTACTGGCTTAGCTGTAAAATTACGTTCTTTAGCCGCATCATCATAAGATTCCTTTTGCAATGCCAATTCAAATTTAGACGCTTCAGTAAATGTTGCATCAATCGTTTTTTCAGAAGGTTCAATTTCACGAGCTATCGTTGCAACTTTTATTGCTCTAGATTTATTTTTTTGATCTAATATTTCAATAATATGGAATCCAAACACGGTTTGAACCACACCAATATCACCTATTTGGTTTTGGAATTCAAAATCACTAAAAGGCTTAACCATTTGCGTAATTGGGTGAAAGTCATATTCACCACCATTAGCAACACTTCCTTGATCTGAAGAAAATTCAGTTACTAATTCTGGAAACTTAGAAGGATTAACCGTTACAACCGTTTTAATACTATCTGCTAATGATCTTGCTTCATCAAGAGTAGCTGTTACTGTTGGCTGAGCACTTTGAGCACCAGCGTAAGGAACTAAAATGTGTCTTACTTTTACTGAATCTGGCAATTGAGTTTCTGCAACAACTTTAGACAACTTATAGAATCCAGCATCTTTGTAAGGACCGTAAATTCCACCAACATTGGTATTATAGATTGTATCAGCAGCTACTGAAGGCAATTGAGACTTACTTAAAAACGCATCATTATAAGTAATATCAGAATTAGAATTTACAAAACTTTCAATGTCTTTTGTGTTTCTAAGTCCAATTATAGTTTCATTAGCATTAGTTGCTTCATTAAAAAGAACTTTATCATCTAATAACTTTAATAATTCAGTTTTAAGATTCTCTTCATCTTCAACACTAGCAACTTCCTTAAACTCTACAAAGCTAATATCTCTAGTAGCATCAACTTCATATTTATCTTTATGCTGACCAATATATTTTGTGATGTCTGCTTTAGAAACATCCACTAAACTATCTGCGATAGATGTAAAAGGTACTTGAACGTAATTTAAATCTCTAGTAGCATTTTCTAACATATAATCAACTTCAGCTTCACCTAAAGTAGCATTAACTCCTGCTTTAACCATCGCGAAATATGCTCTTTCTTGAGCACCTAAGGCAATATTATTTTCAGTACTTACCCATTGTTGATAGTTAATTTGAAAAGTACTTAACGGAGCACTTTGCCCATTAAGTGTTTTCAAGTTATTTACAAATTCTGTCAGTTTGTTTTCATCAAAAACACCTGCTTCATTTTGAAACTCTGGATAGCTAGAAAAACTTTGCTTTAATAAATCTTTCATTTGATCTTGCTCAACACTTAAACCAAGGTTTTCAAATTGAGAAGCCATAATAGCTTTTCTCACTTCTTGATCGTAAACTCTAGACATCGCTTGAGTTGAAGTAGAATTTGGACCTAACTGACTTTGCATTTGTTCAACTCTATTCATAAAGTCAGTTCTGTTAATGTTTGTACCATTTACGGTAGCAACTACATCTTGAGAACCTCCAAATAGAGCATCACTGTTTCTAAACAAATCGGTAAGTACAAATGAGAACAATGCTAGTGCAATGATTAGAATCAAAAACAAAGAACGTTGTCTAATTTTATTTAAAACTGCCATTTTATGTATATTTTATCGAATAATAAGTGGGCGAAAATACCATTTTCTATTAAATAATAAAAGGAGAATTATGTTTTTATTGCTTAAATAGTAAGGTATATTCAAGTCTTTAGTTAAGTATCAGATTTTATCGGTTAAATACCGAAGAAATGTAATGCTGAGTTTAAGCACTATTCGTATGAATTGAACTACTTAAATTAAGGAAGAATTAATCCTCTTCTATAATATGCAACTCTACGACATCGATCTTGGTAGAAGACACTTCTAAAATCTTAAATTTAAAAACACCTATAGTGACCACGTCACCTTCTTGAGGAATTTCTTCAGCTTCGTTTACAATTAATCCTCCAAGGGTTTCGTAATTTTCACCTTCCGGAAGGTTTAATTTATAGGTTTCATTGACATAATCAACTTCCAAACGTGCTGAAAACCTGTAATGATCTTCATCAATTTTTTCTTCTGTTAATTCAACACTATCATGTTCATCTTCAATTTCACCAAAAAGTTCTTCAACGATATCTTCAACAGTCATAATACCTGCAGTTCCACCATATTCATCAATAACTACAGCTATACTTTTCCTTTTTTTAGTTAAAATATTAAGCACATCTTTTACTAACATAGTTGCAGGAACGAAGACTACAGGTAAGGTAATCGCTTTTACTGTTTTAGGTTTTTTAAAAAGCTCAAACGAATGCACGTATCCTAAAATGTCATCAATAGAATCTTGATACACTAATATTTTTGACAATCCACTATCAATAAACATTGTGCTAATATTTTTCACAGATTCTTTAACGTCTACAGCAATAATTTCTGTTCGAGGCACCATAACCTCGCGAGCCTTTACGCCTGAAAACTCTAAGGCGTTCTGAAAAATTTGAATCTCACTATCGACCTCATCATGCGCTTCAATAGATTGCATTTGTTCGCTAATATAATTCCCTAATTCAACTTTAGTTAAAGCTAATTCTACATCATCGCCATCTGTTTTAAAAAATGTTTTCAAAACCTTATCTGATATCCATATTATAAATGAAGAAATAAACCAAAATAGCAAATAAAATAAATAAGCAGGAAATGCAAATATTTTCAAGAATGAATTCGCATAAATCTGAAAAAACACTTTTGGTAAGAATTCTGCAGAAATCAATATGACTACAGTAGATATAATAGTTTGGGTTAACAGACTTAAATCGTTAAGTAAATAATTAATAACCTGATAATCTGTTGGGAGTTTAGATTGAAACCATTCTACCAAAACATCTCCCATTAAAAAACCATAAATCACTAATGCTATATTATTACCAATCAGCATCGTAGCGATAAACTTGGAAGGTTTAGCTGTTAAAAGGGTTAAAATTTTAGCAAGAAAATCGTCTTGCTTTTTTTCAATTTCAATATGAATTTTATTAGAGGACACATAAGCAATCTCCATACCTGAAAAGAAGGCAGAGAGCAATAACATTACAACAATGATAAGAATGCTTAAGTCCATACTTATTTATTGTTCTTATCGTCAATTCTTTTATTAAACCGTTTTTTAAAAAAATACATGAACAGAGCTAATGCAGCAAAGAAAAAAGAAATGTAAGATCTACTGGTACCATCATTCCATTTATCAAATCCATCATAAATAAAAAGTACCACAAAAAAGAGGTATACGTATGAAATATATTGAAGTAGCTTCATCTTGAATAAAAATATTTACGACAAAGATAAAGATGTTTTACTAAACTAATTAAACTATTAGTCTTTTAAAAGCATATTACCACTTCCTTCTAGAATGGTATAGTTTTTAAATTTAGTATCTGAGTCAAAAATATTCCCTCTACCATTATTAGAGGTTATAGACTTTAATCGCACCTTTTGATTCGTAAACAGCCACTCTTGTTTCTGATCGTAATATAATTGATCTGCGAAAAGACTATCATTTTGAGGCGTAATAAGAATAACATTACCTTGTAAATCGATTAAATCTGTTTTGTTATATACGATTGCATAATCAGCTAAAATTACATTCTTCTCACCATTTTCGTCATATAATGATAAGTTCACACCTTCTGGAAATTCAGAAAACCCAAAGCCTCTATTAGAGTAATCTAACATTCTAGGGCTTTTAAGATTTGCGATAACTTTACCAGTAGTATCTTCGGCTTCGGTATATCTTAAATCAATATTTTTAGCTTCACCAATAGGTTGATTTTGAAGTATTCCTATTTGCTGAACATCTTTAAAATTGTTCTTACATGAAAAAAACATAGTCACAACAAACGTTGTGACTATGAATATATTTATATGTAAAAATTTACGTTTCATTTACAGGTTAGGAACTTGCACACTTCCACCTATCCAACAACCAATAGAGATTGTAGTTCCTGCATTTCCAGCTTGGAAAATCTCAGACTTAGTAGGTGCATTTGCGTTATAAGAATTAGCAGCTTGTTGTGCACTAGACTTCATACTTGCATCTACTCTTCCTGCTTTTAAAGCTTCTTGAGCAGCATACCAGAATACAGCTCTTTTATTAAAGTTAGTATCTCCACAACTATTGGCACTCTTAGCATACATAGATGCAATTTGCAAATGAGGCGTTCCGTCTGAAGGATTTAACTTTAAAGCTTCTCTATAATATTGTCTTGCAGCTCCATAACTTCCGCGTTTTTTATAACCATGAGCAATTTTTTTTGCTAAACGACCTTTTTTAAACACATCAGTTTCTAATTCATAAGCTTGTTTGATGTAATCATCTCCTTCTTTATTTTTACCTTGTTTATACAATATTGTTGCAACAAAGTATTTTGTATCAGCAGAAGGTGCAGTTGCATCATAAGCTTTTACTAATTCAATATATAAAGGATCATCAGTGCATTCTTTGTTATACATTCTGCTTACAGCTCTTTTCAACCAAACTGCATCATTTTTATATGTTGGAAAATCTTTCTGATATAGTGGAATTAAATTCTCACAATTCGCTAACTGACCTAGATATGTATCTAAACTTCCTGATATTTTACCATTAGCCTCCAAAGATTTTTGATAAAACGTTTTGTATTTACCTTCTTTTTTTGTCAATACCGTTCCTGCTTCTTCTTTCTCAATAAGTTTATTCAATTTAATTGTGTAATTAGCATTGATCGTTTCTAATTGCTCAGACACATCATCATACTTATTAAAGACATCTTGAATTGGTGCTTGTTCTGCTTTATTTAAATCTACAACCTTAGTAAAATACACATACAAACCTTTAGCACTAGTGAAGTTTTTTAGATCCTGTGTATATGCTTTATCAAATGCATCATATACTTGTTTATCAGTTAGACCAAGTTCTTTTTGGTTGTCATACATTAAAAGTCCTTTATCAGAAAGCACATCACCTAAATCATATTTACTTGGAAAGTACTCCATTCCCTTATCCCAAACAACCATAAGATCTGTAATAAAATCTAATTTTTCTTGACCACTAGAATTATCAATTTTATGATTAAGAATCTTATCTCCATAAGCATAAATAGCATAACTAAACTTAGGACATTTGTTTCTTACTTTCATCCAAGGTTCGTAAGCTTCATCATATTTTTTACTCTTAACGAAGTCGCTCATTAAAGTTAAATTAAGCATACACTCTTCATCTTGTTGCGCAAAACCGAAGTTTGCTGTTAAGAACAAAGCAGCTAATATTAAAATAATTCTCGTTTTCATTGTATTCATTTTTCGTTAGTTATATTTTCTTTTTTCGAACCATATGTCATTTAAAGACATACTAAATTGGAAATTCACAAAATTCTCTTGTATTAAATTTTGGTTAGTTGTACCTCTTCTACCAACTTCTAATCCAAGATTAGCATTTGAGAACCATTTCCCAACAGGTAATCCAACTCCAAAAGATATGCCAAACTCGTTTATGTTTTCATTATTTATTTCTAAACCTGTATTTTCGAAATGCATTCCAGCTCTATAAGTCGCTCTTTTCCAGTAACTCGAAAATGAATCAGGATTTGGAACAAAGAAACCACCAATTGATATATTTGATGCATTTACAAAGTTTGCATTATTTATTGCTACTATTGGGTTTGAAAACTTACTGGTATTTTGAAACGTATATTCGGCTCCTAAAAACCATTTTCTTGGTGCTCCAATTCCTCCTCCAAAAGACAATCTGGCTGGCAATTTTAATTCAGTACTCTCTAAGTCTAGTGCTTCTAAATCTGCATCAATTGTATTTACCACAAATTCTTGTCCATTTTGCTGATTGATAACAATTGTAGAAAATGTTCTAGTGTTTTTAGATGTTATGTTGCTTTGGGGCGAATAGGTTAATCCTGATTGCAATTCAAGTTTCTCATTAATCATGGTTTTATAGGTCAAACCCAAATTAATATTTAATCCACTTAGATCAGATCTATTTTGTTCTCTTGATTGGTATTGAATCACATTTCCTTCATCATCATAAAGAAACTCTATGGCTGTATTTTGGATATTTCCAAAATTATAATGCACATCTATACCCAAACTCAATTCATCTGTAATACGATATCCAAACCCAAGAAAGGCCTTATTTAAACCACCTTCTCCTCGATATCTATTTAAAACATCATTGTTATTGTTTTGATCTTCTAATTTATAACCAACAGAAGTATACGGTAAAATCCCAAGGCCAAATCCAAGTTTATTTCCTAATGGAATTGACAAAGCCATATAGTCAATTGTTGTAGCACTTGTCTTTTCACTTCCTGAATCTGATTTTAAGTTTATGCTATTATGACTCGCTGCTATAGAAAATTTAACTGGACGATTTTCATAATTTAAAACCTTAAGGTTCGGACCAACATATGCTGCTGGGTTTCTAAGATTAACATGAATACTATCTGTATAGATGCTCAATCCTCCCATACTCCTATTTTCAACTGTACCTTTAAATTTTAAAGATCCTATTCCATAAAAAGAATATGGTGAAGCTGTACCTTCTTGTGCATTCATTTGTAATGCAAAAAAAGCAACTAAAACTATTACAAGTTTTTTTATCATTATTGTGTATTATATTCTAAAATAAAATTCAAACCTTCTAAAAGAAAATTTGAATTCGCAAATATGCCATTTTTTAATTGTTTTGACAAGAAATTGGCATCACCACCTGTTAAAATAACTGTTAAATCCGAATATTTTTCTTTATACTCATTAATAACACCTTCTATTTCTTTCAAAACACCAAATACAACTCCAGAATGAATTGAACTTTCTGTTGTATTTCCAATCAATGATTTAGGGAGTTTAGATTCAAGTAACGGAAGATTTGCGGTTAAATTATGTAAACTATGATATCTCAATCTAATACCAGGAGAAATTGCTCCTCCAAAATATTCATTTTGTGTATTTATAAAATCATATGTAATACAAGTTCCAGCATCAATGATAAGAACATTCATATCTGGAAATTGTTCTACTGAAGCACTAACCAAAGCTATACGGTCTACTCCAAGAGTTTTAGGTGTTTTGTATAAATTTTTATATGGCTGTTTAGTTTCAGAATTTAGAACTAATAGTTCAATCTCGGATGCTACTATTTGAACATCTTGATTATTCAATTTTCCTACAGAAGATATTATTCCTTTAGTAATGATAGGATATTTATTAAGTACTTTTCTAACTGCATTTATAAACCCGTCATGCTGAACTGTAATTTTTTCAAATAATACATCGTCCTGAAAAACAGCAAGTTTCACTAATGTGTTTCCTACATCTATTATTAAATTCATATAAAAAGATAAGCTGTAAACATACAAAATGCAACAAACACTTAAAGTCTGTTTAACCAAAAAATAACATATTAATCCCTTGAAAATAATGAGACTATCAACTTTAATAAATAAAGATTATAAATTTTTAAGGTTTCCTTTGCGAATAATAAAAATGCATATATATTTGCATTCTCGTTTAAAACGACTGGTGCCTTAGCTCAGTTGGTAGAGCAAAGGACTGAAAATCCTTGTGTCCCTGGTTCGATTCCTGGAGGCACCACCACTAAAAGCCCGATTCTTCTGAATCGGGTTTTTTGGTTTTATTAATTTAAACACTAGTATTGATAGGGCAATCAAAATTAATTACATCTTCTATTCGATAACATTAATTTGTTAAAAATACGTTAAATAAATACAGACTTGTCTGTTTTAATTATTTTCGCATATATTTGTCTCATGAAAAAATTAGGAGTGAAAGAACGCATTATCATAACAGCTTCGGATTTGTTTTATAACCAAGGATTTAATCAAACTGGAATAAATCAAATAATATCTGAAGCTGGAGTAGCAAAAGCAAGCATGTATCAACATTTTAGATCAAAAGAAGATATTGCTGTTGCGTATTTGACAGCGAGACATAGTATGTGGATGGGCAAACTAAAAGACTGTGTATCTGTTCAAAACACATCTAAAGGTAAAGTAATTGGTTGTTTTGATTACCTAATAGAATGGTTATGTGAAGTGAATTTTAGAGGATGTGGATGGCAAAATATTATTACAGATTTGCCCAAAGACCATGATAAGATTAGAGACCAAGCAATTTATCATAAGAATGATCTTAGAAAATGGATTCATACTCTATTGAAAGAAGAAGGTAAATATCCAAAACCCGAAGAATTGGGAGATGAAGTTTTAATTTTAATTGAAGGAGCAATCATTTTATCACAAATACAAAAAGAAAAATGGCCTATTGAAGTTGCAAAGAAAGCATGTATTAAACTTTTAATCTAAGCATATAACTATGAAGCTCTAAAACAAAACAAATAAATTAATACTTAAAAATAAACAGACTTGTCTGTATATAATTATGAACAAAATAACACCTCCTTTCAACAAAGAAAAAGCGAAAAAAAAAGTTCAAGCTGCTGAAGACGCTTGGAACAGTAAAAATCCAGATAAGGTATCTATGGCCTACTCAATAGATTCAAAATGGAGAAATAGAGAACATTTTTTTACTGGTAGAAAAGCAATTGTAGAATTTCTAACAGAGAAATGGAATAAAGAATTGCATTACAAACTTAAAAAATACTTATGGTCATATTCTGAAAATAGAATTTCTGTACGATTTGAATACGAATGGCAGGATTCGGAAACGAAACAATGGAAACGAACTCATGGAAACGAGCATTGGGAATTTGATTCTGAAGGATTAATGAAAATAAGAGACATGAGTGCAAATGACATAAGCATTAATAAAACAGAAAGAAAATTTAATTAATAAAAACCAATAGAAATGAAAACAACAAACAATTCAAAAAGTTCCATCTGGAATAGTAAAAGAAAACACAGATAAGATAGTCTAATTTAAAACACAGTTAAACAATTTAAAAAAATGAAGACATTACAACCTTTAACAATAGAAGAGGCCAACGAAAATTCCAAAGCAATTTTCACAGGTATCAAAAATAAAATCGGAATGCTACCAAACTTATATGCAACTATGGGTATTTCAGATAAATTACTAAGCGGATTTCTAAACTTTACAGAAACTTTAAAAAGTGGAGAATTCTCAAATAAAGAATATGAAGCTATAGCATTGATAACATCACAAACTAATAATTGTGCTTATTGCCTTTCAGCACATACAGCATTAGGTAAAATGAATGGTTTTACTGAAAATGAAACTTTAAATTTAAGAAGCAAAACTATTGCAGATGCAAAACTAAATGCATTGGTAACATTAGCAAGCGAAATTACAAACACTAAAGGTCATCCTACACAATTAGCTATTCAAACCTTTTTTGAAACAGGATATAACAAAGCGGCTTTTGCAGAATTAATAGCTATCGTTTCACTAACAACTATTACAAACACTATATATCATAATGGTGGTTTTGAAATAGATTTTCCAAAAGCACAAAACCTAGAACAATTACAAGAAGTATAACTAATCAATATAAATTTAAACAACATGAAAACACAAATTTTAAAATCAGTATTAGGTATTGCTACGATAGCAGTACTATCAATAGGAATATTCTCTTTCGAAACTCCTGAAAACAACACAATAATTCATAAAACTGAAAAAAAACAACAAACGCTTCACAATACAGTAAAGGTTAATGGTTTGGATATATTCTATAGAGAAGCAGGAGATGTAAATAAACCAACAATTTTATTATTACATGGTTACCCAACATCATCACATATGTTTCGAAATTTAATAACAGACTTGTCTGTTCGATATCATGTTTTAGCTCCAGATTACCCTGGTTTTGGCAGAAGTGATCAGCCTAAAATGAAAGATTTCGATTATACTTTTGATAATATGGCTAATGTTGTAGAAGGCTTTTTAGAAGAATTAAACGTTGAAAAATACAGTATTTACTTAATGGATTATGGCGCACCAATTGGTTTCAGAATAGCTTCAAAATATCCTGAAAAAGTTGAATCACTAATCATTCAAAATGGAAATGCCTATGATGAAGGTTTAAAAGATTTCTGGATTCCAATTAAAAAATATTGGAACGACAACACAATTGAAAATGGTAAAGCATTAGAAGGATTTCACTCTCCAGATGGATTAAAATGGCAATATACACATGGTGTCCAAGATCCTTTAAAAATTAGTCCAGATAACTGGAATATAGATTTACAACATTTAACTAGAGAAGAAAACAATGAGATTCAATTAGCTATGTTTTATAGTTATAGAACAAATGTTCCTCTATATCCAGAATGGCAACAATACTTTAGAGATCATCAACCACCAACATTAATTGTTTGGGGAAAGAATGATTACATTTTTCCAGCTGATGGTGCCTTTCCTTACAAACGAGATTTAAAAAATCTGGAGTTTCACTTATTAGACACAGGTCATTTTGCCTTAGAAGAAAAAGGAGATGAAATAGCAAATTACATCTTAGACTTTTTGAATAAAAATAATATTAAATAATAGTTTGAATAATTAATTGATGTTACCAGTTTGATTGATAAAAAATGAGATTAATAGCACCAATCAAACTGGCCATCAAACTTAAATTCAACATAAAACTTAAAAAAATGAAAACTATAAATTGGAAACAAGCAATACTAGCAGGCTTCTTAGGAACAATACTATTTGACTTATTAGGATTATTAATAACAGGCAACTGGTGGGACATTCCAAGCATTTTAGGAGCAAAGACAGGATTAGGATTAATGTATGGAGTTATTGGACATTATAGTAATGGAATATTACTAGCCATATTATTTGCAGGAATCGCGCCATCACTTTGGGGACCAAAATGGGCAAGAGCAATTACATTTGTTGTTGGTGAAACAGTAGCCTTAGTATGGCTATTTATGCTCCCATTATTAGGAGCTGGAGTCGCAGGAATAGATATGGATCCAATGATGCCAATTATAACATTAGTTCGTCACTTAGCTTATGCAATTCCTTTAATATTCTTTATTCAATATGATCAGAAAACCTTGATAGGGAAATAAAAAAACGGGAAGAGAGATTGATATGGTTTCTCTCCCTTTTTATTTTAAATCGAGAGCATCATTATTAAAAAACAAAAACCATGGCGAAAAATTTTGCAGAAATTGCCTTTACTGATTCAGTAAAAAAACTACAAGAACATCATGGAAGTCGCAACGCTTATGAGCGTATGGAGAAATATAATATCATTGATGGATTAACAATAAATGAAGTTTCCTTCATTCAAGCTAGAGACAGTTTTTATCTAGCTTCAATAGGAACTAATAAATTTCCTTACATACAACATCGTGGAGGTCCAAAAGGATTTTTAAAAATACTAGATACAAAGCGAATAGGTTTTATTGATTTTATTGGCAACAAACAATATGTTTCAGTAGGAAACATAGCAACTAACAAAAATGTTGCACTAATAATGATTGATTATCCAACAAAAAAACGTCTTAAAATTTTTGCTAAATCAGAAATTGTGGAACTTAAAAACAATCCAGATTTGTATGAGTTTATGGATTTAAATGACTATAAGTTTCGACCAGAAAGAATGATGGTATTCAATATTGAAGCCTATGATTGGAACTGCCCGCAACATATAACACCTAGATATACAACAACAGAAATAAATGAAGCTTTTAAACCACAGCAAGATTACATAGCAAAATTAGAAGATGAATTAAAAAAATTAAAAGAACAAATCAAACTTTAAAATTCAAACAAAATGGTAGCATTAATCAAATACAAACTAATAATTAGGAGTAACTACATTTAGCTATAGACAAACACAAGGAATTAAAATTCATGGAATTTAAAACAAAGAAGTTACGTTATTAGTAAGTAGAAAATTAAATAATCTAGAAAGATGAATGTATTTAATAGTTTCCAATTAGGAAAGGCAATAGAACTAAAAAATAGAATTGTAATGGCACCATTAACTCGTTGTCGTGCTATAGACAATATTCCAAATGA
Source organism: Psychroserpens ponticola (assembly GCF_023556315.2). Taxonomy (NCBI): domain Bacteria; kingdom Pseudomonadati; phylum Bacteroidota; class Flavobacteriia; order Flavobacteriales; family Flavobacteriaceae; genus Psychroserpens; species Psychroserpens ponticola. The sequence continues at coordinate 3,207,016 of NZ_CP116221.1, forward strand.
TTTGATGGCAAAATATTATCAACAAAGATCAAGTGCAGGACTTATTATAAGTGAAGGCACTTCACCTTCACCAAATGGTATTGGATATCCAAGAATACCAGGCGCATATACTGATGCACAAATTTCAGGATGGAAAAAAATTGCTGAGTCGGTTCATTCTAAGGGAGGAAAAATATTTGTTCAGCTTATGCATACTGGAAGAATTACTGCCAAGGCAAATATGCCAAATGGAACAGTTACCTTAGCACCTTCAAATATTCAAGCGGCTGGCGAAATGTTTACCGAAACAGGAATGGTTACCCATGAAACGCCAAAGGCCATGACACTCAAAGAGGTAGTGAATACTCAAAACGAACACGTAATAGCGGCTAGACGACTGCTGACTGAAGCGGGTATTGATGGAGTTGAATTACATGCAGCTAATGGATATCTAATGAATCAGTTTATCAATCCTAAATCCAATAAAAGAGAAGATCAATATGGAGGCTCAATTGAAAACAGAACTAGATTCGTATTAGAAACGGCAAAAAAAGTAGCCGATGAGATTGGGTCAGAAAAAGTTGGAATTCGAGTTTCGCCATATGGAGCCTACAATGATATGCTATCAGATTATGAAGAATTAGAAGGCACATTTATTTATTTAGCTAAAGAATTAGCGAAAATTGAACTCGCTTATATTCATATTGTAGATCAAAGAGTTGCTTTTGGTGCTCCCGATTTCACTCTTAACATCAAACAAATTATAAAAGAAAATTTTAAAGGTGTCGTTATTTCTGGTGGAGATGTTGATTCTGAAGAAAAAGCAAAAGCTATTTTAGCTAGTGGTTTAGACTTGGTATACGTAGGCAGACCATTTATATCTAATCCAAACCTAGTTGAAAAACTTCAGAATAAAACTAAATTAGTAGCTCCAGATATGGAGACCTTTTATTCACCGAGTGAAGTAGGATATACCGATTACTAATTATTAGTTTTAAATCTATAATCCAGATTAGATTTTTGAGATATCTGTGTTTGAGGCTTTAAAAAACAGAAAATAAAAATTAAAAAAGATGAACCTAATAACAAATCTTAAGAAGCATAAACTTGAACTTCCTGAATTAACAGTTCCGGGAGGTTCTTATGTTTCCGTAAACATAAGAGGGAATATTGCATATGTTGCCATTCAATTTCCTATAAAAAACGAAGTGTACCTCTATCAAGGAAAATTAGGCAATGAACTAAGTACTCAGGATGGTTATAAAGCAATGGAGCTTTGTGCTTTAAATGTAATTTCACAAATACACACTAAGGTAGGCTTTGAAAATGTAATTGGATTAAATCATATTGATGCATATTATCAATCTTCTAAAAATTGGGATGATTCTCCTATAGTTGTTAATGGAGCTTCTGATATATTTGTTAATATCTTAGAAGAAAAAGGAAAGCATTCGAGATCCATTTTTGGTGTTCAAAGTTTACCTAGAAATTTTGGTGTTGGTTTAACAGCTACTTTCACTATAAAAACATAAAAAATGCTAAAGATTCACCATTTAAGAAATGCCACAATGGTTGTGGAAACAGAGAAAGATGTCATTTTAATTGATCCAATGTTAGGAGACCAAGGAGTCATGCCCTCTTTTACTTTTTTCAGACATAAAGCAAGAAGAAATCCAACAGTTCCTCTTCCTATAAATTCTAATTTGATATTAGAAAAAGTAACACATTGCCTCATAACACATCAACATCCAGATCATATTGATAATAAAGGAGTTAAATTCTTAATCAAAAAAAACATCCCAATTACATGTAGTGTAAAGGATGAAAAAGCATTAAAAAAAAGAGGGTTAAATGTTGTTCAATCTATAAAACATTGGGAGAAACAACAATTTTTAGGTGGAACCATTGAAGGTATTCCTGCTAAACATGGATACGGATTTGTTGCTAAACCTATGGGAAATGTTATTGGATTTTATTTTAAGCTACCCAATCAAAAATCAATTTATCTGAGTTCAGATACCATTTACACTAACTCTGTAGATAAAGTTTTGAAAGCGTATAAACCAGACATTAGTGTTTTAGCTTGTGGCACAGCTCAATTTGACTTATTTAAGCAATTAATTATGAGCAAAGAAGACATTATTAAATTTATAAAAAATGCATCAGGAAAAGTGATTGCAAATCACATGGAATCTATAAATCATTGCCCATTAACCAGAAAAGAACTAAAAGAAGTATTAACAAATAATAATCTAATTGATAATGTTTTAATTCCTAAAGATGGAGAAATTATGATTATGCAATAATCTAGTCAACATTATTCTATAATAGAAGATTAAGTTGGTTTACTACAAACCTAATTAGAAGTGACAAATACACCATCACTAAAAAGCCCGATTCAATTGAATCGGCCTTTTTAGTTTAACAAGTGTTCCTCGCTTAATATGCATCCAACGTTTTCCTTTCAAAAACAACTACACCGTTACAACCGTGAATATTAAAGACACCAATAAATATTGTAATGATTGCTAAAACAACATAAAAAGTATTAGACGAGCCATATCCTACTTACAAAAGATAAAGAAATACATTAAGAATTACTACGTCCTTAGTGCTTTCTACTATATTTAATAAAAAAATATTAATGACTGAAATTGAATTTTTGAATAAGTCTAAGCTAATAATCACACTATAATTAAGGAAAATAGTATATTAGCTTGTTCAACTTTTTTTAATTAAATAACTAAAATCCACATGTGCAAAGATAAATTTATGCAGGAAGCTGTAAATTCAGCTCTAAAAGGAATGAATAACAACGAAGGCGGACCATTTGGGTGTGTAGTCGTTAAAGGCGGAAAAATCGTCGGACGAGGAAACAATAAAGTCACCTCAACTAATGATCCAACTGCACATGCAGAAGTTACAGCCATTCGAGATGCTTGTAAAAACCTAGACTCATTTCAATTAGATGGTTGTGAAATTTACACCTCTTGTGAACCTTGTCCAATGTGCTTAGGCGCAATTTATTGGGCAAGACCAGACAAAGTATATTATGGAAGTAATCAAGTAGACGCAGCTAATATTGGTTTTGATGACGAATTTATTTATAAAGAAATCCCACTGCCTTATGCCGAAAGAAGCATTCCTTTTGAACAATTAGCTCGTGAGATTGCTTTACAACCATTTCAAGAATGGACAAAAAAAGAAGATAAAACGGAATATTAATACATGATTACCTTCATCCTAAATAATAAAACCATAAAAACGCCTGAGCATTCAGGAATGACGTTATTAGATTTTGTTCGATATGAACAACGCCTTACAGGAACCAAAATTGGCTGTCGTGAAGGTGATTGTGGTGCATGTACAGCTTTAGTTGGAACCCTAAAAAATAATACGATTCAATACCAAAGTATCACCTCTTGTATTTCTCCTTTAGGGAATGCACATGGAAAACATATTGTTACTGTTGAAGGCACCAATTTAAAAAACAAATTAACCGCTGCTCAAGAAGCCATGAAAGCAAATTACGCTACACAATGCGGATTTTGCACTCCTGGATTTGTGGTTGCTCTAACAGGTTTTGCCTTATCTAATTCTGAAAACAACTATAATAATGCACTTGATGCCATTAGTGGAAATATTTGCAGATGCACAGGCTATAAGTCTATTGAAAAAGCTGCATATCAAGTTGTTGAAAAGTTAGAGGGTCAAGAAAAAAATTCTTTAAAATGGCTAATTGAAAATGGATTTATTCCAGAGTATTTTGAAAGCATTCCTCAACGTTTAAAAGCTATTGAAGTAAAAGATTTGAATCAACCCAAAGGAAAATACGTGTCTGGAGGAACCGATTTATATGTACAACAAGCCGATCATTTAGCTGATAACTCAGTGCATTTAATTGCTGAAAAAGATTATCTAAAAGGAATTAGCATTGTAAATAATGTTTGTACAATTGGTACGAATTCTACCGTTTCAGATTTATGGAATCACTCTGAAATCAATAACCACTTTCTTAATCTCAAAAAGCACCTTAAACTCGTGTCTTCAGAACAAATTAGAAACATGGCATCTTTTGGTGGCAACTTAGCAAATGCGTCGCCAATTGGTGACATGACAATTTTCTTTTTAGCACTAAACAGTACTATTACGATTTCAAATGAAAACGAAAAAGAGCGAATTCTTCCACTTAAAGACTTCTATCAAGGCTATAAAACCTATGATTTAAATGATGGAGAGTTACTAAAAACCATTAGCTTTAAATTGCCAACGAAGCAATCGTTTTTCAATTTCGAAAAAGTGTGTAAACGAACACATCTAGATATTGCAAGTGTCAATTCAGCAATTCATCTATTTGTTGAAAATAATGTTATTTCTGAAGCGCATGTTTCCATTGGTGGAGTTGCAGCTATTCCGAAATACTTACACGATACTTCAAGTTTTTTAAAAGGAAAAACACTAACTACGGAAACTATACTTGAAGCTAATGAGGTGCTTCAAAATGAAATTTCGCCAATTAGTGATGTTCGTGGAACTAGTGATTACAAGCGTTTACTTGGTAGACAATTATTCTTCGCGCACTTCATAGAATTATTTCCAAAGCAATTCACTTTAAACGATTTTGTTCAGCATGCATAAACACAAATCAAATACCACATTAGATTCTAAATTAAATGCCGTTTCAATTGCTTTAAAACAGAGCATCAAAAACTTAGATTCGTATACGCATGTTCGTGGTGAATCTCTATATGTAGATGATGTTAATATCAGGCAAGGCACGTTTCATGGTGTTGTTTTTGATTCTCCAAAAGCACACGGAAAAATTAAACATATCGATTATTCTAAAGCAGAAGCTTTGGAAGGTGTTGAACGTATTTTTACTTACAAAGATGTTCCTGGAGAAAACCAAATTGGAGGTATTATTCCAGATGAACCTTTATTTGCTGAAGATGACGTTCATTTTTGGGGAATGCCAATTGCTTTAATTGTTGCTGAATCTGAATTTATTGCCAGAAAAGCAAGGGGTTTAATCGAAATTGAAATCGAAGACTTACCAGTCATTACAACTTCAAAAGAGGCAAAAGCTAAAGGAAGTTTCATCAATGCACCACGTTCTTTTAGTTTAGGTGATGCTGAAAAAGGATTCAACGATTGTGAGTATATTTTTGAAGGTGAAACTTTTTCGAATGGTCAAGAGCATTTATACATCGAGGCTCAAGGCGCTTATGCTGAACCTCTAGAAAATGGAAACATAAAAATAACATCTTCAACTCAAGGGCCAACTGCTGTTCAAAAAACAGTGGCTCAGGTTTTGGGTGTTGCTATGCATAAAATTGAAGTCGATGTCACGCGTCTTGGAGGTGGATTTGGAGGTAAAGAAGATCAAGCAACACCTTGGGCTGTAATGGCTGCTTTAGCAGCTTACCATTTAAATCAGTCTGTAAAATTGATCTTGAATCGTCATGACGATTTACGAATGACTGGCAAGCGTCATCCTTATGAAAGCACTTATAAAATTGGCTTATCAAAAGACTTGAAAATTTTGGCTTACCAAGCCGAATTTCTACAAAATTCAGGTGCTGCAGCCGATTTATCTCCAGCAATTGCTGAGCGAACGTTGTTTCATGCAACCAATAGTTATTTTGTTCCAAATGTAGAAACCACAGTAATTAGTTGTAAAACTCATCTTCCTCCTAACACAGCGTTTCGAGGTTTTGGTGGTCCGCAAGGTATGTTCGTTATAGAATCCGCTATTGCAAAAGCCGCCAATGAAATTGGTGTATCACCTAGACAAATTCAAGAAGCCAATTTATTAGATGAAAACAACAGCTTTTCTTATGGTCAAATCGCTAAAAAAGTTGAAGCTAAAAACACTTGGAATTCAGCAAAATCCATTTTCAATAGTGAAGACTTAGAGAAAGAGATTGAAGACTTTAATGCGACCAATTCAAACTTCAAAAAAGGCTTAGCGTTTATGCCAATTACATTTGGTATTTCATTTACCAATACACCAATGAATCACGCTCGTGCTTTAGTTCATATTTATCTCGATGGAAGCGTCGGAATCAGCACTGCTGCTGTAGAAATGGGTCAAGGTGTCAACACTAAAATGATGCAAATCGCTGCACAAGTGTTTTCTATTCCTATTGAAAAAACAAAAATTGAAACAACAAATACAACGCGTGTTGCCAATACGTCTCCTTCTGCTGCAAGTTCTACTGCAGATTTGAATGGAAAAGCAACGCTAAAAGCTTGTAATGCTTTACTTGGTCGTTTAAAAACTGTAGCTTCTGAAGACTTAAACACTTCCGAAGACAACATCGAATTAAAAGATGAGTTTGTTTACGTAAATAATAAGAAATCAGAATTATCTTGGACTGAACTCATCAGTAAAACCATGCTAAAACGTGTGGCTTTAACTGAAAATGCACATTATGCAACACCAGAGATTCACTTCGATAAAACAAAAGAAAAAGGGCATCCTTTTGCCTATCATGTTTACGGAACAGCCATTATTACAACTACTGTAGATTGTACTCGTGGCACTTACGAATTTGATTCCGTTAAAATTGTTCATGACTATGGAAAAAGTATGAGTGAAGGTATTGATTTAGGTCAAGTTGAAGGTGCTCTAATTCAAGGAATCGGCTGGATGACTATGGAAGAAATTGCTTATAATGAAGATGGTCGATTACTTTCAAATGCTTTATCAACATATAAAGTTCCAGATATATTTTCAGTTCCTAAAAACGTAGAAGTAATTCCTGTAGAAACTGAAGGAAATGATATGGCTATTTTAAAATCAAAAGCTGTTGGAGAACCTCCTTTGATGTATGGCATTGGAGCTTATTTTGCACTTCAAAATGCCATTAAAGCGTTCAATCCTAACTACGATTTAAAATTCCATGCACCAATGACTCCTGAAAAAGTTTTAATGAGTTTATATAGTAAATAAGATGATGACCGAATTTCTAATTTACAGTAAGCGTTGCTTTATCAATGACCAATTCATTGAGTCCACAATTCATATTAAAAGTGATAAAATTCTTTGTATTTATTCTGGTAGAAATGAAACGCCAAATCTTCCTTTTTTAGATTATGAACATCTAATTGTTATGCCTGGAATTATCGATGTTCATGTTCACATTAACGAACCTGGACGAGAAAATTGGGAAGGTTTTGATACAGCGACAAAAGCTGCTGCAATTGGAGGCGTAACAACACTAATTGAAATGCCTTTAAATGCAAGTCCAGTGACTACAGACCTAGAAGCTTTCCAACTAAAACAAGACGCTTCAAAAGGTAAATTACATGTAAATTGCGGATTTTATGGAGGCATTATTCCTTCCAACAAAAATGATATTGAAGATTTAATAAAAGCAGGTGTTTTCGGAATTAAAGGGTTTCTAACGCATTCAGGAATTGATGAGTTTCCAAATGTTTCAAAAACTGATTTAGAAGCTATTGCTCCTATTCTAAAAAAATACAATGTTCCTTTGCTATTGCATTGCGAGCTAACTGATGACAATGTTCCAGAAGTCACAAATTCAAAAAGCTATCAAGAGTATTTAAAATCGCGACCTCAACATTGGGAAACCAATGCGATTGATTTAGCTTTAGATATTCAAAAACGATTCGATATTAAAATGCATATTGTGCACCTTTCAGCTTCTGAAGGTATTGAACGCATCAAACAACGTAAATCAAAAACAGATAAACTGACAGTAGAAACTTGTCCGCATTATCTATATTTTAACGCTGAAACAATTCCAAATGAATCGCCAATTTTCAAATGCGCTCCACCTATTAGAGAGAAAGCAAATAATGAGAAACTTTGGAATTTCTTATTAGACGATGGTTTCGACTTTTTAGCCTCAGACCACTCACCTGCTCCACCCGAACGTAAGCAATTAGAAAGTGGTGACTTCTTTAAAGCTTGGGGAGGAATTTCAGGATTACAATTCACGCTTCCCATAATATATACTAATGGAAAAGAGAAAGGGTTACAAACTGAAAAACTAATTCCGTTACTCACAAAAAAACCTGCGGAATTTTTAGGAATTGAACACAAAAAAGGGAATTTAAAAGCTGGATTTGATGCTGATATTGTAGTTTGGGATGATTCTGAAGAATTTGAAATTACTGAAGATACTATTCAACACAAACACAAAGCAACGCCATATTTAAACGAAATGGTTTTTGGGAAAGTAATTCATACATTTGTTAATGGTGTTCAAGTGGTTGAGAATTCAAAATTAAAAACACTTCAACAAGGACAATTATTATTAAAAGATAGATGATAGAAGATAAACTTAAACAATATACAGACCTAGCTTCTGAGAGAATTGGCGGACAAGTATTATACGCAACAGACGATTTTTTTGCTGAAAAAGAAAATCTTATTAAAGAAGGTCGAGGCATTTTTATTGCAGATAAATACACCGAAAGAGGAAAATGGATGGATGGATGGGAATCCAGACGAAAAAGAACCTCAGGCCATGATTGGGCAATTTTAAAACTTGGTGCTGAAGGAAAAATTAAAGGTTTCGATATTGACACCAATCACTTTTTAGGAAATCATCCGCCTTTTGCATCTGTTGAAGCGATAAATCTAGATACTGATAGTTCTGATTGGAGCAACTGTGACGAATTATCTTGGGAAGAAATTTTACCAAAATCACCTTTAGATCCTGGCAGCCAACACTTTTTCGAAATCGATTCAGATAAAATTTTTACACACGTTCGTCTGCATATTTATCCAGATGGTGGAGTTGCGCGTTTTAGAGTTTATGGCGAAGTTTTCAAGGATTGGTCTAAAGTTAATTCAGAAGACCTGATAGATTTAGCCTTGGTAAATAACTGCGGAAAAGCTTTGCATTGCAATGATATGTTTTTTAGTGTCATGGATAATCTTATTTCGCCTACCACTGGAAAAAACATGGGAGACGGTTGGGAAACAAAACGTAATCGAACACCTAACAATGAAGATTTTGTAATTCTAAAATTGGGACATCCTGGAATCGTTCACAAAATAATAGTGGACACAAAACACTTTAAAGGGAACTATCCTGATTCTTGTGCTATCGATGTTTGTAATTGTGATAGTGACGATGTTTTAAGTGGAAACCATGAATGGAAACCATTACTGCCTAAACAAAAATTAGAAGCAGATCAAGAACATTATTTCGAAAAAGAAATCATACAAATTGAACATCCAATTACACACGTTAAATTGAAAATATATCCAGATGGTGGTGTAAGTAGATTACGTATTCTTGGAACAATTAAATAAATTAAATGATTGAAGTATTCTTACTTATAGCTTGGGTTGTTATTTTTTCAGTAATCGTTGCTGCTACATATAAATTACAGCATTCTATTAAAGAACAAAAAAAACAAGGAAATGATGATAAAGCAGACTCGCTTCAAACATCACAAAATTGGTTTTATGCTTTAATTGTTATTGGTTCTGTCTGTGGAATTGGGATTTTGTATCTCTTCTTAAAAGGAACCATCTACGAAAGTCACTTTTTTGAATGGCTAAACTTAACAGTCAGACTTATCCATATTACCTTTGGCATTGCTTGGATTGGTGCTTCTTTCTATTTTGTGTTTTTAGAAAACGCTTTGAATAGAACCGAAAACGTAAGAGATGAATTAGCCGGAAACCTTTGGGCTGTTCATGGTGGCGGATTCTATTATGTTGAAAAATATAAACTGGCTCCTAAAAAAATTCCGAAACACTTACATTGGTTTAAATACGAAGCGTATTTCACATGGTTGTCTGGTTTTTGTTTACTTTCTATTGTCTATTATTTTAATGCTAGTTCATATTTAATAGATCCAGAAGTTTTAGACATTTTACCTTCTACAGCAATAGCGATTAGTATAAGTTCTTTGATTATTGGTTGGGTTTTATATGACCAAATTTGCAAACGATTAAGCAACAATAAAGTGGTTTTCACTTTGGCCATAACAGCTTTAGTTTTCCTATTTGCTTGGTTTTATTCACAAGTTTTTAGTGGCAGAGCTGCCTATATACACTTTGGTGCTTTTCTTGGAACTTTAATGGCAGCCAATGTATTTTTTACTATAATTCCTGGACAAAAACGTATGGTTGCGGCTGCAAAAAAAGGATTACCACCAAATCCAGCCGATGGAAAAGCAGCTTTTTTACGTTCGTACACTAATAATTATTTTACGCTTCCTGTGTTGTTTGTAATGATCAGCAATCATTTCCCTAGTACTTTTGGAAACACATATCAATGGTTGGTTCTTATAGGAATAACTTTAGGAACAGCTGGTGTTAAACATTATTTAAACATTCGTGAAAAAGGTGAATTGTCAGTTTGGGTGATGCCAATTTCTGTGGTTATTTTATTCGGAATGGCATTCATGACTGCTCCAACGCCTCCAAAATATGAAAATTGCCAAGAAATCGTTTCCTTTACAGAAGTCCAAACCATTATTAATAACAGATGTACTGCTTGTCATTCATCCAATCCAACAGATGATGTCTGGAAAGTAGCACCTAATGGTGTAAAATATGATACAGCTGAACAGATTTATAATTTACGTGACAAGATTTTTCAACGTGTAGTGGTAAGCAAAAATATGCCATTTAACAATAATCAAACACTAATGACTCAAGAAGAGCGCGATATGATTAATTGTTGGATCAATCAAGGTGCACCAAAATAAAGATTATGATAACATTAGAACAACTTAATTTACTTTCGGAGCAAGAAGCTTTTTCAAAATTAGAACAATGTTGTGTTTCTAAAACTTGGGCAGGCAAAATGGTTGAAATCAGACCTTTTTCTTCGGAAAATGAGTTGATAAAAACTGCAGCTTCTATTTGGTATAATGACTGTTCTGTAGAAGATTTTAAAGAAGCATTTACTGGTCATCCGAAAATTGGAAATGTAGATAGTTTAAAAGAAAAATTCGCGCATACAGCTGATTGGGCTGGAAACGAACAATCTAAAGTTGCTGATGCAAATATGGAAACCATCGAAGCCTTAGCAAAAGCAAATGAATTATACGAAGATAAATTTGGCTATATTTTTATTGTAAGTGCTAGTGGAAAATCGGCTGAAGAGATGTTGGCTATTGTCAATTCTAGATTGAACAATAATACAGAAGATGAAATTTACGTAGCAATGAACGAGCAGCATAAAATCACCGTTATTCGTTTAGCAAAACTTATTGAAGATCTCTCTAAAAAAGCAGATCTGAGTAGTCATTTAACCACTCACGCTTTAGATACATCTATTGGTGTTCCTGCAAAACACATGCTCATAACTTTAAAAGGTTTACGTAATAACCAATGGAAACCAATGAGTGTTGGCATTACAAATAACGATGGACGAATTTCTGATGTGTTACCTCCAGGACAACTTTTAAGTCCAGGGAATTATACCATGACATTTAACACAGCCAACTATTATAAAAATAATAATCAAAATGGTTTTTATCCTGAAGCTTCCATACAATTTGAAGTTACAGATGGCAGCCATTATCATATTCCATTATTAATTAATCCATTTGGGTATTCAACCTATAGAGGAAGTTAATATTTTTAAAACAAGGTCTCGACTGCGCTCGACCTGACACTAGCAAAATTACAATTTAGAGGTCTCCTCGAGCGCAGTCGAGAGGTCTTAAATAAAATTACAATTATGAATTTAAGTATTTCAGAAGATAAAAAAGAAACGATTTTTGACAATTTAAAAACGGCAAATCAAACGTTCAATAAAATATATAGAGGAGACAGAGAAGATAGACAACCCATTCACACCGTTTATGGTGGAGCAAATCTATTCAAATCTAATACAACCGACATTTTAGGAGGTATCGCTTTAAAATCATTGTTGCATTATGCTCCTAATTGTATTGAATTTGGTAAAGCTTTTAAATTAAAAGGAAGCAAAAAATTACCATCAAAAAACAAGAAACAATTAAAGCTCATAAAAAAGTTAGAAGGCTTCTCTAGTGAAGAATTAAAAAATCATCCAGCTGGATTTTCTTATAACATATATCAAAAAGTAATTGCAAAATTAAAAAGCGAAGGTGTTGAAGATTTTAGAATCGATTTTGAAGATGGCTTTGGTAATCGTTCTGACAAAGAAGAAGATGAGACTGCTGTTTTTGCAGCAAAACAAGTCGCTCTAGGAATGACTGACGGAACAGTTTCTCCTTTTATAGGCATTCGTATCAAACCCTTTACTGAAGAATTAAAACATCGTGGACAAAGAACACTTGATTTATTCTTAACAACATTACTGTCAGAAACCAATGGGAAATTACCAAACAATTTTGTGGTAATGTTACCTAAAGTGACCATTCCTGAGCAAATTATTGCATTAGTATCCTTTTTTGAAGTGATTGAAGACAAATTCAATTTAGAATCTGGAACACTAAAAATGGAAATGATGGTCGAGACCACACAATCCATAATGGATCACAATGGAACAAATCCATTATTCAGATTTATAGCAGCAAGCAAAGGTCGCTGTATCGCAACTCATTTTGGAACTTACGATTATACTGCTTCAAACAATATTACAGCTTCATATCAAGAAATGGATCATGACGTGTGTGATTTTGCACATTACACAACAAAAGTGGCTTTAGCACACACCGGAATTTGGTTGTCTGATGGCGCTACTAATACCATGCCAATTGGACCACATCGTGGTGATTTAACTGAAGAGGAAGAGGAAGAAAACAGAAAAGTTGTTCATCGTGCTTGGTTAAAAGGTTATGAGCATATTCGTCATTCATTATACAAAGGTTTATATCAAGGTTGGGATTTAAATCCAGCACAATTACCAATGCGTTACACTGCAGTTTATGCCTTCTTTTTAGAAAGCTATGATGACGCTGTTCTACGTTTAAAAACCTTCGTAGAAAAAGCTGCTCAAGCGACATTAATTGGTGACACATTTGATGATGCTGCAACTGGACAAGGTCTTTTAAATTACTTTTTAAAAGCCTTAAACAGTGGAGCGATTACAATTGACGAAGTATTAGCTACAGGACTAACATTAGATGAAATTAGAACACGTTCGTTTGCTAAAATATTGAAAGACAGACGTGCTAAATTGGAGTAATAACTCTATTCTATAATGGATTCCTCATCACACTTCCACTAAACAGATTGTGTGATGAGGAACAACAAATCATTTCCATAATTTAAAATCTTCTTTTTTCAGAACCTTATATTTAGAAATAGTATAATGCTTCAAAATAGCATCCAACAAATAATCTCTAACCACCAAAATTAAATGTTGATTTTCATTCTGCATATATTTAGGAATTATAGCCTCAGTAGAAAGATGTAAACCCTCATTTTTCAATTCTAGCTTTCCTAATTCATCAATAATTAGGAATTTATGTTCAGTTTCTGAAAATTTTGAAAGTAAAAAATCATTTGCTTCAGTAAAAGCTGATTTCAAAAACTTAAAGTTTCCAATAATAGTTACCTTATTTTCAGATTCAACTTCAAGTTTAAATCCTTCATTAGATTTTACTTTCAGAAAAAAGCGCTTTCCATTTTCATCATCTGGACATAACAATCCGTCAACATTAGTTCTAGTATTAGACCAATCTAGTAAAGCTGTAGTTTTTCCTGTTCTAATAGCTCCTGTTAGAATGTAAATCATTCCGAAGGCACTTTAAAATGAATACAATTAGAGATGCTATTCGCCATAAAATGTTTGAAACGCGTATAGCCATTTAAGTGTTTTGTATCATTCCATGAAAACGAAATAATCTGCCTGAAATATGGAAATAAATCCATTGCATTTGAAATATCCTCTTGGTATTTCGACTTCTTTTTACTAAGATATTTCTGAACCATTTTCAATAAAAAAGGGCCAATAATTAAATACCAAAGCATTAAAATCAAGAAACTACGAAGCATGATATAAACACCTTCTTTCCAACCAAACAAATCACCTCCAAGAAATGTAAATGCCAAAACAATAATAGTAACTGTTATCAACCAAACCCAAATAACTTTGGTTTTAAATGGCTTTTTTGACACCATATTTTCCGAATCTACATCATTAGGCTCCAAATAAAAATCGACTTGCTTTTTGTTTGAAATAATCTTAATCATGCTTTTAATAAAAAAGCCTGCTAGAATTCCGCAAATTCCGTAAACTAAAAGATACGTCGTCACTAAAACAGACGTTGCTGATGTTTCAGAAACAAAATCTAATTTCCTTTGTACGGAAGCTCCATAAATATTGATAGCATCCCAAAAACCAGTTCCATAAACTATTGTAAGTATTAATAGTTTCTGAAGCGCAGATTCTAAAAACGTCACCATTCCTAAAACCATTAATGCAGCGCCTTTCCATGAAAATTTAGAAAACAATAAAGCTCCAAAAAGTGCTTGAAAACTTACTGCAACATAAGCTCCAAATGGAGAATACGGACTCACAGCCATTTTTATAATTAAAACAATGAGCAGTGCTTTTAATATCGCCTGCCATTTGTTTTCAGCATAATATGTAATTAAACTAATGAGCAAAATGGAAATTCCACCAACAATAATTCCAGTAAAAGGTGTGCTAAATACATGTAAAAAACCACCAAGACCAGATTCGTTTAAAGCCCAAAGTGCAGTTAATTTATCAATGATGGATTTGTTATTTTTCATTCTTTGTAATGCACTTCTAATAATTGCGCAACAACACTAATCGCAATTTCTTTTGGAGTATCTCCTCCAATTTGCAATCCGATTGGGCAAACTACGTTACTCATACCTTCCTCTAAATTCATTTCTCTAATGAGCATATTATTAAATCGAACACGTTTGGTTTTACTTCCTATTAAGCCTAAATACTTAGTTTCATTTTGAAGCGCCATCGCTACAACATCAAAGTCGATAGAATGATCATGAGTAAGTACCAAAACATAACAGTTCTTTCCCCATTTTACAACATCTCTAAACGATTTAAAGTCATCTATATTAACTTGACAACAATCAATGCTGTCATCTAATGTAACATCTTTAAACCAATCTTCACGAGAATCTATTAGATGAACCTTAAATGGTGTATCGACTAATATTTTGACAATTTCAACACCAATATGTCCTGCTCCAAATAAAAATAATTCTGGTGATTGATTCATAGGTTCTATCATAAATTCTACTTTTCCGCCACAACATTGTTCAAACTCTGGACCTAAGGTATAACTAGATTCGATAATTCTGTTTTCATGAAGCGCAGTCATGGCTTCATCTGTAGCTTTATATTCTAATTTCCCACCACCTATTGTTCCATGAAGTTGTTTATCGTTTGTGATAATCATTCGTGAGCCTACAACACATGGTGTTGATCCCAAACATTTTGTAACAGTAACTAGAGCGACAGGTTGTTGCTTTTTTTTAAATTCCGATAATTGTTCTATCCAATTCTTCATTTGTTGTAAAAAGAGAATTTAAAAGTAAGACTTTTTAACATAAGACATGTTCAATTATTAAAACTAGACTAAAAACACTTTATAAAATTATAAGTTTTAAAATTTTCTGTAATCTTTAAGATTTAACTTCGACTTAATATATTATATTGATTTTTCTAAATAAAAAAAACAACTTTATGTCTAAACCATATTACGATTCTGCAGATTTACGCAAATTTGGAAACATCACTGAATGGAGTGAAGAACTAGGAAACAAATTCTTTGATTATTACGGAAAGGTATTTGAAGAAGGCGCTTTAACTGCTCGCGAAAAATCACTAATTGCATTAGCTGTTTCTCATACTGAACAATGTCCATATTGTATTGACGCTTACACTAAAGACACTTTACAACGTGGTGTAACTAAAGAAGAAATGATGGAAGCAATACATGTTGGCGCAGCAATAAAAAGTGGTGCAACTTTAGTGCATGGCGTACAAATGATGAATAAAGTGAATAAATTAGATGGTTAAACAAAGTTATCAGGCCGAGAGACCTCTCGACTGCGCTTGAGGTGACAGAATAAAGATTAAAACTCAATAAATTTTAATGGCAACAAAATCCCTACAAAAATCAGGAAGTGATTTAGCTAACAGCAATAGACAAATTGAAATACTCTCAAATGGTATTTTTAAAAGTGGTGAATTACCAACATTTAAAGCTAAAATTTCTGAGACCAATCAATTCCCTTTAAAAGCAAAGAAGCTTGAAATTCTACAAATCAATGTTGGTTATATGTGTAATCAGGTGTGTGATCATTGTCATGTAGATGCTGGTCCAGACCGAAAAGAGATTATGACTAGAGACACAATGAAACAATGTTTGGAAGTCATCAAAAATTCTGGTGCACATACCTTAGATTTAACAGGAGGAGCTCCAGAAATGAATCCAGATTTTAGATGGTTTGTTGAAGAAGCTGCGAAAGTTGGTATTAAAGATTTTATTGTAAGATCTAATTTAACCATTATTAGAGCCAACAAAAAGTATTACGATTTACCTGAATTCTTTAAAAAACATAATGTTCATGTGGTGAGTTCAATGCCACACTGGACTAGAGGTAAAACTGACAAACAAAGAGGTGATGGTGTTTTTGACAAATCCATTAAAGCCTTACAGGAATTAAATGCTGTTGGCTACGGAATGCCAGATAGTAATTTAAAATTAGATTTGGTTTATAATCCTTCAGGAGCATTTTTACCAGGTGACCAAATGTCTATGGAAAAAGATTTCAAAAAGGCATTACTTGAAGACTTCGGAATTCAATTTCATAATCTTTTTGCAATTACTAATCTACCAATTGCACGATTTTTAGATTACTTAATTGCTTCAGAAAACTATGAAGATTATATGTATCAATTAGTTGAAGCTTATAATCCTTCAGCAGTTGCAAATGTAATGTGCACAAATACCTTATCAATAAGTTGGAATGGCTATTTATACGATTGTGATTTCAACCAAATGTTAGAATTACCTGTAAATAGTAAAGCAAAGCATATTTCAGAATTTAATGAAGAACTATTAGAAGGACGCAATATCGTCATCTCACAACATTGTTATGGTTGTACTGCAGGAGCAGGAAGTAGTTGTCAAGGTGTAGTCGCATAAAATGAAAACACGTCTTTTATACATATTCATTCTGTATTCAACTCTTGGGTTTTCTCAAGATACGATTTCAGAATTACTCAAAAAACACAATTCTAAGGGTATTCCTTATATTTCAGTAGAAGAATTAGCCATGCCTAAAACTGACGCTATTATTTTAGATTCAAGAGAACCTCAAGAATATGAAGTAAGTCATATTAAAGATGCTATATCTGTTGGATATGATAATTTTAATATAGAAACTATTGAAAAACACATCCCAAAAAGAGATCAAGAAATCATAGTGTATTGTTCTTTAGGAATTCGTTCAGAAGTAATTGCTAACAAATTGAAAAAAGCTGGATATACAAAAGTTAAAAACCTATATGGTGGAATTTTCGAATGGAAGAACAAGAATTTTTCAATTTACAACACTCAAGAAAAAGAAACAGATAGCATTCATACCTTTTCAAAGGAATGGAGCAAATGGTTAAATAATGGTATAAAAATTCATGAATAAAGAACTCGTTATTGTTTTTGTGAAAAACATAAAACTAGGAAAAGTAAAAACTAGACTTGCTAAAACCATTGGCAATCAAGCTGCATTTGAAGTTTATAAAGCACTCGTGAAAGTCACAGAACTTGCAACAGAACATCTTGAAATTCCAATTCGTGTTTATTTTTCTGATGCTATTGTAGACACTAAATGGGAAAAGGCACATAAAGCAGTTCAAAAAGGAAAAGACTTAGGTGAACGCATGCAAAATGCATTCTTAAAAGGTTTTGAAGATGGCTATAATCGTATTGTTTTAATCGGATCTGATTTACCTGATATTAGTGCAACTCATATAAAAAACGGACTAGAAGCTTTAGAGCATTCTGAAGTCGTTTTTGGACCTGCAGAAGATGGTGGTTATTACCTTATTGGAATGTCTAAAATGAACACCAAAGTATTTGAAAATAAACCTTGGAGCCAAAGCCATTTATTAACTGAAACACTTTCAGAATTAAAACATAATAACACAACATTTTCTACCTTAGAGGTTTTAAATGACATTGATACTTTTGAGGATTTAGAAGCTTCAGATTTTTATAAAAACAGCATAGAATTACAATATAAAATCAAACAATTAAATGATTAAATTCATCACAGAAACCACAGAATACTTGGTTGATAAAGGTTTTGAAAATCCAGAAATAGGAATTATTTTAGGAACTGGCTTAGGTCAGCTCACAAACGAAATTGAAGTCATTCGCGAAGTGAGTTATAATCACATTCCAAATTTCCCAACGGCTACTGTTGAGTTTCATAAAGGAAAATTCATTTATGGACATTTATCCGGAAAGAAAGTAGTCGTCATGCAAGGTCGCTTTCATGTTTATGAAGGCTATTCTTTGCAAGATGTAACTTTTCCTGTTCGCATTATGGAAAAATTAGGAATTAAAACATTACTAGTTTCAAATGCAGCTGGAGCCATCAACCTTAACTTTAAAAAAGGAGACTTAATGTTGATTGATGATCATATCAATTTACAAGGAAGTTCGCCTTTAGCATTTAAAGGTGTTGAAGAATTAGGCGAACGTTTCACAGATATGAGTGCACCTTACAATCTAGAAATCAATGCAAAGTTTAAAAGCATTGCAAAAACTCATAACATTAAATTACACGAAGGGGTTTATGCCAGCGTCGTTGGACCTCAACTAGAAACAAGAGCTGAATATAGAATGCTTAAAATTATAGGCGCAGATGCTGTTGGTATGAGTACAGTTCCTGAAATTATTGTCGCGAACCATTTAAATATGAAAGTGGCTGCTATTTCTGTATTAACAGACGAATGTGATCCAGACAATTTAAAACCTGTAGATATTTCAGAAATAATAGCAACAGCTGGAAAAGCTGAACCTAATATGATTACCCTTTTTAAAGAATTAATAAAAGAATTATAAACTATGAGTTACTTAAATGCAACTAACGATTTATATAAAGAAGCCGCATTAACACCAGATGTTGGTTTATGTTGTACTACGAATCCTATTTGGGAATTACCAGGATTAAAAATCCCGAGAATCATGCAAGAAATGAATTATGGTTGCGGAAGCACTGTTCATGCTCGTGATTTAACTAATAATCCAAAAATGCTTTACGTTGGTGTTGGAGGCGGAATGGAATTATTACAGTTTTCATATTTCAATCGTCAAAAAGCTGGTGTTATTGGTGTTGATGTTGTTGACGAAATGTTAGAAGCATCTCGTAAAAATTTCATTGAAGCTGAAGCACAAAACGATTGGTTTAAATCGGAATTTGTAGATCTAAAAAAAGGCGACGCAATGAATCTTCCTGTTGAAGATAATAGTATTGATGTGGCTGCTCAAAATTGCTTGTTTAATATTTTTAAGGCAGAAGATTTAAAGAAAGCCATTGAAGAAATGTATCGTGTTTTAAAACCTCATGGACGCTTAGTCATGAGCGATCCCACTTGTGAGCAACCAATGAATGACGAACTTAGAAATGATGACAGATTAAGAGCTTTATGTTTAAGCGGAAGCTTACCAATTGCAGACTATGTAAAAGCTTTAACTGATGCTGGTTTTGGAACTATTGAAATTAGAGCAAGAAAACCGTATCGTATTTTAGACCCAAAACAGTATCCAACTGATCAATTAATTTATATTGAATCTATTGAAGTTGCTGCGATTAAAGATCCAATGCCAAGTGATGGCCCTTGTGTTTTCACTGGAAAAGCGGCAATCTATTATGGTGAATCTGATTATTTTGACGACAAAGTTGGACATATTTTACTTAAAAATCAACCCTTAGCTATTTGTGACAAAACAGCTAGAGCATTGCAAGCATTAGGAAGAGACGATATCTATTTTAGTGAATCTACTTTTCATTATGATGGTGGAGGTTGTTGTTAGACGATACTTGTTATTTATGTTACATAAAAAAGGGAGCATCGTATATGATACTCCCTTTTTTGTTTCAATTAAAATTGAATTCAAATCAACTTTTCCTGATATAAATATTTCCTGAAATGGTCTCCATCTCTAAAGAAAGTGTGCCTCCATTAATTTGTTTTGAAACTCTATTGTGTGATCCATTGTATGACTTGGCAGACGTGTTTTTTTCAAATTCTATATCTGAGTAAATAGTTCCCGTCAATGATTTCGCATTAAGTTCAGCTTTTCTAACCGTAACATCTAATGCTCCACTAATGGTTTTTAGTCTAAGTTCTCCATCATATTTTTTGATGATTACATCTCCAGAAATTAAATCGGTAACCAAATCTCCTTGAAAAGCATCCATAAAGACACTTCCAGAAATGCTTTTAATTTTTAAGTTGATATTTTTAGGCACTGTAACTACATAGTTAATTTCAGTAGTGAGGTTACAATTATTTCTGCTTTTATCTTTCCATTGATTTTTAAAATAAGCTCCAAAATCTGAATATAATTTTAATTGTCCTGAAGCGTTATCTGTTTTTATGCTGAAAAACTCATTACCTTCTCCATCATCAATATTAACTGAGGCTTTCACTTTTACCTCATTAGTATTTCCGTGCTCTACTCTTATATCTTGAGCAAATTTAAAATCGAGAAATACATCTTGATTTTTTGATAGACTTTTATTGATTTCAACATTTCGTTGTGCATGAAGTGTCGTTACACTTAATAATGCAATTAGGATGAGATATTTCATTTGATTGTGTTTTTGATTGATTATTGTTTTCTTAGATATACGTTTCCAGTAGATGAGCGCAATACAATTTTAACGCCTCCATTATTTAGTTTGCTTTCAATTTTTCGAGTAGCTCCTACCACTTTCATATCATCTTCAGATGGTCTCTGCAAATCAAAATCGGTATATATCGTTCCCATATTGGAACGTAATTCTAAATCGGCTTTTGTATTTACTGGAAGTGATACATCTACTGCACCTGTTGAGCTACTCAAAGTAATTGGTGACGACTGGCTAACACTAGAAAAATTAACATCAATAGTTCCAGTACTTGAATGCGCTGTGATTGGACCTGTAACATCTTTAAGGATGATTCTACCAACATTTGTATTCACTTCAATTTCTGAAGAAAACCCTCTTAAAACCGCACTCCCAAGATTGCCACAATCTAAGTGAATATCCATGGTTTTCGGCAAAACTATTTGCAGTCCTTTACGTTGCATCCATGATTTCAAATCTTTAATGCGTAACACAGTACCTTCTTGTTCTATAGACATTCCAAAACCTGTATTGTCTACGCCTCCAGAGTACACTGCTTTTAGACCTTTAGAACGATCATCCTTATTATTTTCCTCGCAATCGTGACATTCTTCATGATGTTCATGGTCACAATTATCATGGTTGTGATCGTCGTTATCATACACATATTTTGTGAACCTTAATTCGTTTGTGGTTCCTGTGATTATCTTAACATGTGTACCTGTTTCAATTTTCACTTTTGTAATTCCGATTAAACTCTTGATATAGTCTTCTTGAGCATTGGAAAACATAAAGCAGAATACTGCTATAAAATTTATTATAATTCCTGTTCGTTTCATTTTACTGATTTTTTTTAATTGATTTTTATTAAATAATTTGCGAAATACCATCGTTTACCTGGTCTTTTACAAAATTCGGTGTGTCCTCATGCTCTAATAATTGTTGCATAGGAGCAATCGCGCGTTTCTCCTGGATTTTTACCAAAAATTGAATAATTGCAATTTGCAAACTTGGATCTTTCTGGGCAGTTAGTGCTTTAATAAACGCTTCTTTCACAATAGTTGATTTTGGAAATTCTGATAATGCTTCTGCTGCAGCAAGTCGCACATTCATATTTCCGTCATATTGCATACGTCCTATTAAAGCTTCTAATATTTTAACATCTGGTTTCACAAAATCTTCTGTAAAACTAACGGCTTGAATTCGCTTACTTGGTGATTGGTTTTCTATCATTGCCAACATCATATCTTCTCTTAACTCAACAGTTTCTTGTTGCAATGCTGAAATTTCATTATTAGCAATTTGTTTAGAATTGTGGCTTCCTAAAAAATAACCTCCAAACATAAATATAATTGAAGCTGCAATTTGAAATGCCTGTTTCCAAGGGAATTCTTTTTTCTGCTTCGGAAGCTCTACAATTCGGTCATCAAGTAATTGTTTTTCTTCCTCTAAGAGTTTATAAAATCCTGTTCTTAAATTATCGCTAGGTGTTTCTTCTTCTACATTTTTAAATGCTGAAAAAAGCGCCTTTGTCTCTTCGTAAATAGATTTGCAATTATCACATGAAGCAATATGGTTTGCGATCTGTTGAGATTTTTCCGCAGACAATTGTTCATCAATGTAATCTACGATATGTTGTTCTAAATTTTTACAATCCATGATTATATGGTTTCTAAATAAACGGTTTTTAATTTTTTTATAATACGATGTACTTTCACTTTAACTGCACCTTCACTACTACCCATTATCTCGGCGATTTTATCATATTTCATGCCTTGAAATCGATTTAAAACGATTAATTCTTTCTCCTCTTTATTCAATTTATTTAAGGCATTATGCAGATGAGCAACATCATCATTTCTTTCAATTTTATTATCTGTTTTTTTGCTCGCAACAAATTCGAGATCTTCGGTATTTGAGGTTTTTTTAGATTTTTGATACTGGTCTGAAAACACATTTCTAGCAATTTTGAAAATCCATGACACAAATTGTCCACCTTTATAAGATGTTCTGTAACGCATAACTTTATAAAAAACAGTTTGAGTCATATCTTCACAAATAGCTTTATCTCTTATCATCTGAAAATAGAAATTATACAACCGCTTGTTATAGCGTTCAAAAATATGAGCCATAGCATCTAAATTACCTCGAGCTACATCGAGCATTAGTTCTTCGTCGGTTAGTTTTTTCAATTCTCTTTGATGGTTGTTTGTTATGAAGACCATTAAATTACAAAAAGGTTACATGAGCCTGACAATTTTTTTTTAAAACATGTATCTTTAAGGGCTATGGAAAAGTATCTTGACATTATAAAAAACTCTTATTCTAATTATTGGAATTACCTTAAAAACGAGGTGTTATTTCAAAATAATTGGGACAACTATTTTTATGGCTTAATTGCTATCTCACTAATCGTTTGGCTGCTTGAAATTGCGTTTCCTTGGCGAAAAAATCAAGCTTTATTTAGAAAGGACTTTTGGTTAGATGTCTTTTATATGTTTTTCAATTTTTTTCTTCTGAATTTAATTGTACTCATTGCATTATCAAATGCAGCTGCAACATTTTTTAACGACATCTTAGGACTTATAGGTTTCTCGATTTCTAATTTTCAGTTATTTGATGTTGATAATTTGCCTAGATGGCTTGGACTATTCGTTTTCTTTATGATCAGTGATTTTGTGCAATGGAATACACATCGATTATTGCATCGTTTTGAATGGCTTTGGAACTTTCACAAAGTACACCACAGTGTAAAAGAAATGGGATTTGCGGCGCATTTACGCTATCATTGGATGGAACCAGTGGTTTACAAATCACTACTCTATATTCCTATTGCTATTATTGGAGGATTTGACGCTCAAGATGTTGCCATTGTATATTTCTTTGCGATTGCAATTGGCCATCTTAACCATGCAAATTTGGGTTGGGATTACGGAATTTTAAAATACATCTTCAATAATCCAAAGATGCATATTTGGCATCACGCAAAAGAACTACCAAAGCATGTTAGGTTTGGAGTAAATTACGGACTAACCTTAAGTATTTGGGATTACATTTTTAAAACAGATTATGTTCCGCATAACGGAAGAGACATAGAACTTGGTTTTGAAGGTGACGAACACTTCCCTAAAGATTTTATTAGTCAGGAGTTATATCCATTAAAGAAAAATTAGATGCACATTAAACCTATTTCAATTTTAGCATTAGTTTTATTAACCCTCTCTTGCGGAAGTTCTAAACAAATTGCTAGCACTACTAAAACTGAAAACACTATTCAGAAAGAAGATCAAAAATCAGATATAGACGTTGTACAAGAAGTTGTAGAAACTGTAATTATTGAAACACCTTCCGAAATTGAAGTGAGAGAAATTGAAACCATTCAAGAAGTTGAAGTTGAACATAAAATAACTGAAACAGAAACATTTAATCATGACCTATGGAACAGTTTGCTTCAGAAACACGTTTCAGACCAAGGCAATGTCAACTATAAAGGTTTTAAAGCTGATAAAACTGAATTCAATTCTTACTTAAAATCACTTTCCGAAACACCTCCTCAAGATTCATGGAGCAAAGATGAAACATTAGCCTATTGGATGAATGTTTACAATGCTTTTACTATCAAATTAATTTTAGACAACTATCCTATAAATAGTATTAAAGATATCGATGGACCATGGAATCATCGTTTTATTAAAATAGGAGATAAATGGTATACACTTAATGATGTAGAGCATAAAATTATACGTAAAATGGATGAACCACGTATCCATTTTGCATTAGTTTGTGCCGCAGTTTCTTGTCCGAAATTATACAATAAAGCATTCACTGCAAAAAACCTAGAAGCCGATTTTGTTTTGTTAACTAAAGGATTTTTAAGTGATTCATCTAAAAATGAAATTTTTGAAAATGAAATCAAATTGTCGAAAATATTCAAATGGTATGGTGGTGATTTCAAATCAAACGGAAAGGATTTAATCGACTTTTTAAATGAATACTCAGACGTTACTATTTCAGACAAAGCAAAAAAAAGCTACAAAGATTATAACTGGAATTTGAATGAATAAGATTTCTATTGTTATTCCTGTTTTAAATGAAGAAAAACACATTGGTAAACTGCTTGTTCATTTAAACGAAAACTCATCAAAGTCAAATATTAGTGACATCATTATAGTCGATGGCGGAAGCGAAGACAACACCTGCATGACAATTAAATACATGCAAACCATTTACACAAACATTCAGCTTTTAAATTCTGAAAAAGGAAGAGCCAAGCAAATGAATCTTGGAGCAAAACAAGCTTCGGGTAACATTCTTTATTTCTTACATGCCGATTCTTTTCCGCCTCAACATTTTGATGAACTTATCATTTCCGAAGTAAAAAAAGGCAATAAAGCAGGTTGTTTCAGAATGCAATTTGACAGTAATCATTGGTGGTTAAGATTAGCGAGTTGGTTAACTCAGTTTTCATGGCGAGCATGCAGAGGTGGTGATCAAAGTCAGTTTATTAGCAGAGAACTTTTTAATGATATTAGAGGCTATAATGAAAACTATATCATTTATGAAGACAATATTTTAATTAACGAGTTATACACTCGAAAAGAATTTGTGGTTATAAATAAAAAGATTAGTACTTCAGCAAGACTCTACAAAAAACATGGCATTTGGAAACTGCAATATCACTTTTGGACCATCTATATCAAAAAATGGTTTGGGGCTTCAGCAGACGAATTATTTACTTACTATAAGAAATATATAAATTAAATTTTTTATCCTTCAACGTTTTGATGACCTTACAAAGGCTAATTTACTATTTAACTTTTATTTCTTCCTATTTCATCAGGATATAAATCTTTTAAGACGTCGCTTTGAAAGATTTCTTTTGTATCAATATTAATAGCAGAAAGCCGTCCTGTAAAAGCTGCACCAGTATCAATATTCCAAACATTAGCAGCATTCATAGGTTTATCTACATAGAAATTAATTGTTGGTGTATGACCAATATAAATTTCGGAATAATGTTTCAACCGATTTGGATATAATTCAGAATCCTGTTTAAGATTATTATTCATAGTTACAACCATTTCCCAGAGAGTACGATCAAAATAAAAATTTCGGAAGTTATATTCTTTTTCAACACCATGCATAGAAGTAAAACCTGCATGAATAAATAATCGTTTATGGTCATCAATATGATACAGGCTCATATCAGCAAAAAAATACAAATGTTGTTTTTTTTCATCTTCTGAAAATGAAGCATAGCTTTCAACCGTTTCTTGACCACCATGAGCTAACCAAACTGGATCACCATCACCAGTTCGCAACCAATCTTCACACCAAACATCATGATTTCCTTTAATAAAAACACAGTCATGAGTTTTAGACAATTCAATTAAATATTGAATCACTTGAGCAGAGTCACTCCAACCATCTACATAATCACCAACAAAAATAAGTTGGTCTTCAATGGTTACTTTAGCAATTTCTAATAGTTGTTTCAATCCTTTTAATCCTCCATGAATATCTCCAATGGCAAGTGTTCGCATGTCTTTATTTTTTTTACAAATCTAGAATATAAATAAACGACTATTAGTATCTAAAATTAAATTTAGGTTAAAAATATTGTCCGATTCCAAAAACAAGCCCTTGAGTCGCGCCATCTGTGATTCCTATTCCATAATCAATTCTAAAAATGGCATTAAAGATTTTTTTATGAATAAATCGCAATCCAAGGCCTGGATAAATCCGAATATTATGATTCTCACCAAAATCACTAAAATCACCACCTGGATTCCTCCAGCTTCCAGCATCTATAAAGGCATTTCCTTGAAGGGAAAACCAATTTTTTTCATATAATGTTTGTCGGTATTCTGTATTTAAAACGATAGCTCCAGTACCTCTATCAATCGTATTTCCAACACCTCTTAGATTTAAATTATTATCTACAGCAAAAGGTGCAAAAGGCGTATCATCATTTGAAGCGATTCCTAAACGCAGTCTACTTGCCCAATTCCCTCTTTTTCCGAATCTTTTAAAATATTGAAAATCATTCCATCCAATTGCAAAATCAGGCAATAGTGTGTCATTATTTGAGGTAACATATTGAAAATTTAAAATACTTCTAAATCCGTCAACATATTGATATTCATAATTAAGGTTATTATATTCATAAATCAGTTTATAGGTTAGCTTATGAACTTTCAATTCTTGAGGTATATTAAGGTTTTTTGCTCCAAATTTATACTCATAATCTTCAGTAAAATAATTTAGTCCAGCTTCAAAACGATTCGTAAAATTAAGTTGGAATAAACCTAAAACTTCAACAGACTCATTGTTGTATTTATATTCGGCGGTATTGTTTTCGAAAAACACGGGTTCTTGCGTTGTTAGATCCTGATAATTAACGGCTAATCCTAATTGTCTAGAAAACAAAAAAGGTGCTCTAAATTTCAAAGCGTACGAGTTATAAATATCTTTTTGATAAAAGCCACCAAAAGTTATGTTTTCACCAAATAGATTAAACTCATACAATCCTAATCGATAAGCAAACTCATCGTCGTTTGTTGTGTACACATTTGCTGAAGGAATAATCGTGAAATTTTCTTCTATATTATAAAAAACATTATATGAATGCTCTCCAACAAGAACCACCTGATAATAGGCATGAGCTATTGATGGCAACCGTTTTAAAAGTTTTATATCTGCTTCAATAATGGTAGAATCTAACTTTACTCCAGATTTAATTTGAATTATTTTCTTTACGAAAGACGATTTGAGTTTTTTGTTCCCTTGAATTTTCAAATCGGTAACAGTATTATCTTGAGCATTTGCAAATACTGAAAACAGAATAAGTAGCGTAATTAAATATTTCATGTGGTAGTTGATATAAACTTTTGTCGGTCACAAGTACATTCCTTACTATTTCATAAACAATTTATTTTATTCAGATTTATAAAAGGATTGAATGACTATTTCTACGGGTTTATTTTGAGGGGTAAACTGATTATCTTTTTCTCCTCCAACTTTATCATGATTATGAAACCATTTCCAAATAAAACCTCCAGCAAACCAATCTTCATTCCAAAATTCTTCAAAAAGTGCTTGTGTAGCATTAGACTGACCTTCAAAATTTAATGTTTCAATGGTATGATCACTTTCCCAAGGTTCTTTTCCTGTAAAATCCATACTACGATAGCCATATTCGGTAAAAAGAATTGGTTTATTATGAGTTTCAGAAAGTGATTTAATCATCTGTTTATGTTTTTGCCAGCCAGCTTTACAGTCTTCAATTGTTGGTGTTTGTTTTTCACTCACAGGAAAATAAGCATCTACTCCTATATAATCAACTTCACTCCAAAAAGGTGTGCGCTTAAATTCATCCCAATTAGCAGCATAAGTTAGTTTTCCTTTATAAATAGCTCTAATCTTTTTGATTAAACTATGCCAATACTCAGGACGTTCATTGACAAAATTTTCTAATTCTGTACCAATACAAAAGATGTCAGCTTTAGTTTCTTGTGCGAGTTCTACGTATTCAAGAATAAATTTAGAATATGTTGCTTCTAGAGTTTTCCAGTTGTCTTCAGAAGACATTTTTATATTGCCAGTAAATTCACCATGCCAAACCCAAATTTGAGGTTTGATCATGATCTTAATATTCTTTTTTTCTAATTCCTTAATGTATTGTTTTGCACCAGCTTTAGTTTCTCCAAACCATTGTTTATTTGTATTATGAATAATCTCAGGATAATTCAAATTTCGCATAAACCCAAATGGCATAATTGCAGTATAATTAGCACCAACTTCAATCACAGGTTTTGTATGCAAATCTGTAATTGCTTCAGGAGACGCAACAAAACTAAGTCCGTTGACTTTTTCTTTTTGAGCTGCACAAGAACTTACTATAAAAGCTAAAAACAAGATTCTAAAAATGGTCATGAATTATAAATTAGACTCCTAATTTACAGATAAAGACTAGAATAGTGCTCTTAAACCAATGTTAAATATTCATCGAAAACCTACAAAACCATACTTACTACTATTATTGTTTGTTTAGATTCCAGTTATATGAATAATATGACACTATAGCGTTTGAATCAATTTTATTTGCTCTAAATCTGTTGATATAATCAATTTCATTTCCGCTTTTCACGAAGTCTTCTTTATACCATTTAAAAATCTCAGAAAGTTGAAGCTCATTATTAGAATATTTTATGAAACTTGCATTATTAAGTGCAATTTCAGCCTGTTCTTGTAATTGCGACTCTAAACTATTTGGAAAATAAGCCGAATCAATTAAAGGAGGACAACCAAGAGCTCCACAAACAAGCACAAAATGAAAACGTGCATCATTAAAATGAGCTCGCAACTTTACATTTTCGATATCATTGAGTGTTATTAATTCTCCAGCAATTTGATAGGTTATTTTATCAAAAAAACCAGATGAGTCTAGTGGAGATTTTAATGGATAATTATCAATAATTCCTTTTATTACTGAAATATTATACGCATTAATATAAAAAGCCTGATAGGTTTTAGTGTCATTTTTTGATACTGAAATATTTTCAGCGAAACTGACTAATTGATTTAACAACTCTGGATTTGCAACAATTTTTGAGTAGGCAACCTTTCCATTTGAAACATTTGATTTAAAAAAATCGTCTGCTAATTTAAAAAAAACTGAAGTATTTTGTGAAAAACTACTGCTTATTCCAAATAACATTGCAAACACAAAGAGTTTGTACCTTTTCATAAGTCCTTGAATTAAAAATATACATTTAGTAAGTCGTTGAAAACATGTTTACTTACAGGATATTTAAAAAAATTCACGTCTGCTTAAAACATAAAACCTTACAGAAGATCTATAATTTAAAACTGATATAAATTAGATAACACAATTAAGTTCTTATCTTTAGTTTCGACTGAATCGTCATAACAACCAAACTTTATGGAACACATTGTAATTATTGGAAATGGAATTTCTGGAGTCACATTAGCTAGACATATCAGAAAGCTTTCAGACAAAAAAATCACAATCATTTCGGCAGAAACTGATTATTTCTTTTCACGTACTGCGCTTATGTATGTGTATATGGGACATATGAAATTTGAACACACGCAACCTTATGAAAATTGGTTCTGGAAGAAGAATAGAATCGAATTACTCAATGCGTATGTTGAAGCGATAAATACAGACAACAAATCCCTAAAACTCGCAAATGGTTCAAATCTTAAGTATGATAAATTAATTATTGCCACTGGAAGTAAACCAAACAAATTTGGATGGCCTGGTCAAGACCTTAAAGGTGTAATGGGAATGTATCACAAACAGGATTTAGAAAATTTAGAATCTCTAGCACCTAACAAAGAAGCTTGCAATCGTGCAGTAATAGTTGGTGGTGGACTTATTGGCATTGAACTTGCCGAAATGTTGAATTCAAGAAGTATTCCTGTAACATTCTTAGTACGTGAATCTAGTTTTTGGAATGGTGTTTTGCCTCAAGGTGAAAGTGAAATGATTAATAGACACATCAAAAATCACCATATCGATTTACGTTTGTCTACAAACTTAAAGGAAATAAAATCTGATAACAACGGAAACGTAAAATCAGTCATCATTGAAGAAACAGGAGAAGAAATAAATTGTAATGTTGTTGGATTAACAGCTGGTGTTTCTCCAAATATTGAATTTATAAAATCTTCAAAAATTGAAACTGGAAGAGGTGTAAAAGTCAACCGTTTTCTAGAAACAAATATTCCTGATGTGTATGCTATTGGAGATTGTGCAGAGCAACATGAAGCCATTGGAAACCGAAGACCTATTGAAGCCGTTTGGTATACAGGTCGCATGATGGGAGAAACTTTAGCACAAACTATTTGTGGCAATCGAATGGAATACAAACCTGGACATTGGTTTAATTCTGCTAAATTTTTAGATATAGAATACCAAACCTATGGATGGGTTTTTGGAAAAAAGGGAAGACCAGATTATGAACAACATTTCCATTGGAAACACAAAGATGACACTAAATGTATCACAGTTGCTTTTAATAAAAACACCAATGACTTTTTAGGAATCAACACCTTCGGAATTCGTATGCGCCATGAAACATTTGATACATGGCTAACAGAAAAACGAGATGTTGATTTTGTGATGAATCATCTTTCTGAAGCAAATTTCGATCCTGAATTTTATAACCATTATGAAGCTGAAATCTTATCTGCATACAACAAACAACTACAAACTACATAACCATGAGTAATAAAATTAATCATAGTATGTCTTTAGCAAAACCAGATGCTTTAGATATTACTACTAAACAAAAAATCGCTTTAGCTATCGGAATTGTAGGTTTGTTAATTTTTGTCTTAGCACTGTTTAACACAAATTTTCCTAATCAAGGCGTGTTTTTAACATTAGCATTAGGAATGATATCTCTAGGGATAATAGTTTATTCGAGAGAAGCGTATTTAACTAAATTAGAAGGCATTAAAAATGATGGCGTTTGGTTCAAATCCATTTCATCTCGCGGAATTTGGGGTTGGCTTGTTGGCATTATCCTCACCTCCTTTTATATTGTGCTTTATTTTTTTCCACAATATTTAGGCTTAGGAGCTGATGGAGCGGTCAATACTGGACTAATAAGTTTATTTGATCCACTAAGTCAACTTTTAAGCGGACGAAATGCGAGTCAGTGGTTTGTATACGGAACGCTTTACACCATTGCTATTTTGGCATTTGGTTATAAATTCATTCTTAAATACAGACACAATCGATACCAACAAATTCGAACCGTTTCAGTGATGTTTTTTCAATTGGGTTTTGCCTTTTTAATTCCTGAATTTATGTATGTCATGAATAATGATTTACCGTACTACGATTTAAAAAGTGTTTGGCCTCTTAACTATTATATTTTTGATGAATGGTCGGTAAAAGGATTCTTATCTAATGGAAATATTGGATTAGCACTAATCTTATTTGGTATTATTTCAATCTTTGTCATTACTCCTATTTTAACTTATAAATATGGAAAACGGTGGTATTGCTCTTGGGTTTGTGGTTGTGGTGGATTAGCAGAAACTGCAGGAGATTCTTTCAGACAATTATCATCAAAAAAAATGTCAGCATGGAAATTAGAACGTTGGTTAATTCATCTCGTTTTAGTCTTCTCTGTAGTTATGACGACAGCAATGATTTATACCTATTTGGGCTATGACAGTAATAATTTTTGGTTAACAAAAGGCGTGTTCATTAGTTTGGTCATTGGATTCCTGATAATTGTATTTACTGGAGTCATGATTTTTAAAAGACATGAATTAGGAAAAGATGCAAAATATGGAGCTATTGGCTTATTTGTCGTCATTGCATTATTAGTTATCATGCATTTTACTGGTACTACAGATCATGTTTTCTATGCAAAAGCTGGAACCTTACGTTCTGCTTACGGAATTTATATAGGCTCAATATTTTCAGGAGTTATTGGAACCGGTTTTTATCCAATTCTCGGTAGTCGATCTTGGTGTCGTTTTGGTTGTCCAATGGCAGCAATTTTAGGCTTTCAACAGCGTTTATTTTCAAAATTTAGAATTACTACAAATGGTGGGCAATGTATTTCTTGCGGAAACTGCTCAAACAGTTGTGAAATGGGAATTGATGTACGTCACTATGCTCAAAAAGGCGAAAATATTGTCCGCTCAAGTTGTGTTGGCTGTGGAATTTGTTCAGCAGTTTGCCCAAGAGGAGTATTGAAATTAGAAAATGATAGCATGAATGGACGAATTAATCCAACTGAAATCTTATTAGGAAATGATGTGGATTTAATGGATTTAGTCAATCAGAAATAAGATATTGTATTTTTGCACTTTCAAACCAACTAAATGTCCATAATAAAAGTTATCATTCCTGCATATAACGAAGCAGATTCTATAGCACATGTCATAAAAGACATTCCAGATATTGTAAATGAAATTATTGTAGTGAGCAATAACTCAAATGATGATACAGTTATAAATGCTCAAAATGCTGGAGCAACTGTTCTTACTGAAACTAATAAAGGTTATGGTTATGCATGTTTAAAAGGAATGGAATACATTTCAAAACAAGATATAAAACCAGAGATAGTTGTTTTTTTAGATGGTGATTATAGTGATTACCCTGAAGAGTTGTCAAAAATCGTAGCTCCAATTTTAAATGACAATATCGATTTTGTAATTGGTGCTAGAGTCAATCGATTAAGAGAAAACGGATCGATGACAATGCCTCAGATATTTGGAAATTGGCTTGCTACCTCGTTAATGTCTCTATTTTTTAAAGCAAAATTTACAGATTTAGGACCATTTAGAGCTATAAAATATGAACAGCTTCTCAACTTAAAAATGGAAGATAAAACGTATGGTTGGACAGTTGAAATGCAGTTAAAAGTTTTAAAACAAAAACTAAGTTATGTTGAAATCCCTGTAAACTATAGAAATAGAATAGGCATCTCAAAAGTTTCAGGTACCGTAAAAGGTGCTATATTTGCAGGCGTTAAAATCTTAGCATGGATTTTTAAATATAGCTTTAAGTGATCTACCTTCAATATATCATAATTGTAATTTATACTATAGCCATAGTACTTATTTTCATGTATTCTTTGGCTCAACTCAACCTGCTATTCAACTATCTATCTTCAAAAAAAGCTAATAAATATTGTGATACTTTTGATTTATCAAAATTGGAAGAAGTGCCTTTTGTGACTATACAACTACCTGTCTATAATGAAATGTATGTTATGGATCGTTTGTTAGATAACATTGCACTTATTGATTATCCAAAAGATAAATTAGAAATTCAAGTATTAGATGATTCGACAGATGAGACCATTGAAACAACTAAACAACATATTGAAGAAATTAAAGCGACAGGTCTTGACATAAAACACATCATCAGAACTGATAGGTCTGGTTTTAAAGCAGGCGCATTAAAAGAAGGCTTAAAAATTGCCAAAGGTGAATTTATTGCCATTTTTGATGCCGATTTTCTGCCGAAACCCAATTGGTTAAAACGAACCATTCCTTATTTTAAAGATGATCAAATTGGTGTTGTACAAACACGTTGGAGCCATATTAATCGCAATTATTCTATACTTACAAAAATTCAAGCTTTTGCTTTAGACGCACATTTTACACTAGAGCAAGTTGGACGAAATAGCAAAGGGCATTTCATCAATTTTAATGGTACTGCTGGTGTTTGGAGAAAAGATTGCATCATTGATTCTGGAAACTGGGAAGGAGACACCTTAACTGAAGATTTAGATTTAAGCTATAGAGCACAACTAAAAAATTGGAAATTTAAATATCTAGAAGACGTAGAAACTCCTGCAGAATTACCTGTAGTGATTAGTGCAGCACGTTCGCAACAATTTCGTTGGAATAAAGGTGGAGCAGAAAATTTTAGAAAAATGTTTAAACGTGTTGTAAATTCTAAAAACATTTCTGTTAAAACTAAAACTCATGGGCTGTTACATTTATTAAACAGTACAATGTTTTTAAACATATTTATTGTTGCGGTGTTAAGCATACCAATGCTGTATATCAAAAATGAATACTCACACTTACGTTTTTACTTTTACTTTATGAGTTTCTTCGTGATGAGTACTGTAATTTTCTTTATTTGTTATTGGTTCATGTATAAACAAATTTATGGTAGTGGTTTTAAAAAATTCTTTAGCTATGTAGGAATGTTTTTTACATTTTTCTCAATAGCTATGGGCTTTTCTCTACATAACTCCATTGCTGTTATAGAAGGACACATCGGAAAACGTAGTGAATTTGTTCGTACACCAAAGTTTAATATTAGCACTATAAAAGATTCTTGGAAAGGCAACAAATATCTCAGAAAAAAATTATCTCCTCATGTCATTTTAGAAGGCATCCTCATGCTCTATTTTGCATTTGGATTATACAGCGCTTTTGTTGTTGGAGATCAAGGTGGTGATTTCGGTTTATTTCCTTTTCATTTGATGCTATTTTTAGGTTTTGGTTATGTTTTCTTCAAATCAATATCCTCTAAGATGTAATGCAGTTCTGGAAATTTAATAAAATTCCTTTGCTGCTCACCTGTGTTAGCTTATTTTTCTATTGGCTTTTTGCTTATGATTTAATTCGTACAGATTATACAAAACTTATTGTGTTGTATAGTTTACTTTGGTTGGTGTTCATTTTACTTTTAAAATACACTAAAGACAATATTCGATTTTTAACAGCCATTGCATTTATATGTAGAGCTGTATTTATTCTAGCAATTCCGAATTTATCACAAGACTTTTATCGCTTTATTTGGGACGGACGAATGCTTCTAGAAGGTTTCAATCCATATTTATACACACCAGAATCATTTATACAAACCCAAGAATTTCCAGTTGCTCAAGCTGAAGAATTATATACAGGAATGGGACAATTAAATGGTAGTCATTTTACAAATTATCCTCCAATAAATCAATTGAGTTTTTTAATTACTGGATTATTTTCCGGACACAGCATTTTAGGTTCAGCAATAGTATTACGACTATTAATTATCGCTGCAGATTTAGGAACACTAGTCTTCGGAAAGCGACTGCTTAAAAAATTAAATATTCCTACAAAAAATATCTTTTGGTATATTCTAAACCCGTTTATTATTATTGAATTGACTGGAAATTTACATTTTGAAGGTGTAATGATTTTCTTTTTGGTTTGGAGTTTGTACCTCTTACATTCTGGGAAATGGAAATGGGCAGCCGTTGTTTTTGCTTTATCTATTTCTGTAAAATTAATTCCATTATTGTTTTTGCCTTTGCTTATTTTGTGGTTTAAAAAACCTTCAGTCATTTCGAGCGAAGTCGAGAAATCTTTTGATAACAAAAACGAACTAGATAATAGACCTCTCGACTGCGCTCGAGGTGACAAATCGATGTCAGGTCGAGCGCAGTCAAGACCTTTTGAAACATTAAAACTATTGATTTTTAATGCTATTATTGGCATTACAACTTTAATCTTATTTGCTCCTTTTTACAATTCAGAATTTTTAAATAACTATGCGCAAACTGTTGCGCTTTGGTTTCAGAATTTCGAATTTAATGCAAGCATTTATTATGTCGTACGTGAAATTGGATATTGGATTACAGGCTATAACGAAATTGCAATTATTGGAAAAACACTTCCTGTTCTAGTTTTTCTATTTGTTTTAGGCTTGTCATTTTACACCAGGCGAATCTGTACCAAAACACTGATTACAAATATGCTTCTTGCGTTTTCCTTTTATTTGTTTTTAAGCACAACAATTCATCCTTGGTATATTGCAACACTATTAATTTTAAGTGTATTTACTAATTACAAATTTCCGTTGGTTTGGAGTTTTGTAATTATACTCAGTTATTTGGCATATATCAACCTCAACAAAGCCGATAAATCTGAAAACCTTTGGATTATAGCTATTGAATATTTCGTTGTGTATTCGGTTCTAATTTGGGACATAATAAAAAACAGATCAAATAAAAAAGTCAACCCAGAGAGTTGACCTAATTTTATGTATTGACACTAATCTTCATCGTCATCATCAGCAACTAAATCTGGGTCTTGAACTGCATCTGGATCATCGTCTTCAAAATCTTCATAATCCTCTTCATCATAATTCTCCATTGTAGCTTCTAACTTTGTACTTACCTTGACTAAATACTTAGTATCTTCAGTAGTTACTTCAACGGCCTCTATCGTGTCATTATTAGCATTTTTAAATGATATGACATGATCATCATCATAACCATGAGGATATTTCTCTACTAATAAAGCTAGTATTTCAGGAGTTAATTTCTTAAAATCAACGATAACTCGTTTTAAATTTGCGTCTTTGTGTTTCATTTTTTTAATATAATAATTGGAGCTAATTTAGTCTAAAGATAGTATTTATTTTTCTACACGTATAACGTTATACACATCTTTTCTTCTATCTTTTAAATTTTTCACTGCACCAAAAGAATGTAATTCTCTCAGCAAACTCAAATCAACATCTGCAACCAATATCATTTCTGTATTTGTAGTCGCTTCTGCTTTAATACCATTACTTGGGAATGAAAAATCGCAAGGTGTAAATACCGCAGACTGTGCATATTGAATATCCATATTATTCACATTAGGTAAATTACCCACACTTCCTGCAATAGCAACATAACATTCATTTTCAATAGCTCTCGCTTGAGCACACAAGCGTACTCGAGAGTAGCCATTTTGTGTATCTGTTAAAAATGGAACAAATAAAATATCCATGCCTTCATCAGATAATAATCTAGAAAGTTCTGGGAATTCAGAATCATAACAAATTAGGATTCCTATTTTACCAGCATCTGTTTCAAAAGTTTGTAATTTATGACCTCTTTGCATTCCCCAAACTTTAGCTTCATCAGGAGTAACATGGATTTTTTCATAACGTTCTAAACTTCCATCTCTACGACATAAATAGCCAATATTAAATAACTTATCTTCAATTAACTCTGGCATGCTTCCAGTGATAATATTAATATTATATGAAATAGATAATTGCTGCATTTTTTCAACAATAATAGTCGTATATTTTGCCAATTCCCTAATTGCATCTGGCTCGTGCATATGATTATACTTAGCCATTAGAGGTGCATTGAAAAACTCAGGAAACAGTGCGAAATCTGAACGATAAGCAGCAACACTATCAACAAAATATTCAACTTGCTGCATCAATTCATCCAAACCATTATAAGTTCGCATTTGCCACTGAATTAAGCCCAATCGAACCACAGTTTTTACAGTACTCGCCTTTTTACTTTTTTTAGTGTAATAAATATTATCCCATTCCATCAAAACTGCATATTCATTGGATGCCGTATCACCTTCTAAGTAGCCTTTTAAAACGCGAACTGGATGAAAATCATTTGAAATCTGAAAGTTTAAAACGGGATCATGAATTTCCTTTCGTTTTACTTTTTCAATATATTCTTTTGGTGTTAATTCTTTATTTTTATGATAGTTAGGCATTCTTCCGCCAAAGACAATTCCTTTCAAATTCAAGTTTTCACAAACCTCTTTTCTATAATCATATAAACGCCTTCCTAAACGTAAACCTCTATATTCAGGTTTAATAAAGACGTCTATTCCGTAGAGTACATCACCAGCAGGATCATGATTTTTAAACGAATCACCTGTAATAATATCTGCATAGGTATGATTATCGTCAATATTATCATAATCAACAATCAGTGATAAAGCACAGCCTGCAATATTACCATCAATTTTGATGACGACTTGCCCTTCAGGAAACATCGTAGTCAACTTTTCTATGTGGTGTTTTTTCCAATAAGAATCTAAAACACCTCCATAAGATTCTAGGGTTGCTGATTTTAATTCCTCAAAATCATCAACCGTTAGATACTTTAATTCTATATTTTCAATTTTATGATCTTCCATTACATATCAAGGAGATAAGCAAAAATTAAAGGCGCAACTATTGTTGCATCACTTTCTATTATGAATTTTGGTGTATTAATATCTAATTTTCCCCAAGTAATTTTTTCGTTTGGTACAGCTCCAGAATACGATCCGTAACTTGTTGTCGAATCACTTATCTGACAAAAATAACTCCAAAATGGTGTTTCTGGACGTTCCATGTCTTGATACAACATTGGCACAACACAAATTGGAAAATCACCTGCAATTCCTCCACCAATTTGAAAAAAACCAATACCTTTTTGCGAATTATCTGTGTACCAATCAGCTAAAAAGGTCATATATTCAATTCCAGATTTCATGGTACTCGCTTTCAATTCGCCTTTAAGCACATAGCTCGCAAAAATATTCCCCATTGTACTATCTTCCCAACCTGGACAAACGATTGGCAGATTTTTTTTAGCTGCTGCATACATCCAAGAATCTTTTAAATCAATTTCATAGTGTTCTTCTAATACACCAGATAATAATAATTTGTACATATACTCATGAGGTAAATAGCGCTCGTCTTTTGCTTCAGCATCCTTCCATATTTTTACAATATGTTCTTGTATTCTTCTAAAAGCTTCTTCTTCTGGAATACAAGTATCTGTAACTCGATTCAACCCTTTTTCTAACAAATCCCATTCATCTTGAGGCGTTAAATCACGATAATTAGGCACGCGCTTATAATGCGTATGCGCAACTAAATTCATGATATCTTCTTCAAGGTTTGCTCCTGTACAAGACACGATATGTACTTTATCTTGACGAATCATTTCAGCAAAAATCTTCCCTAATTCTGCAGTACTCATAGCTCCTGCTAATGACACTAACATTTTTGCTCCAGAATTTAACTGACCTTCATACCCTTTTGCTGCATCAACCAAAGCAGCTGCATTAAAGTGTAAATAATACTTTTCAATAAACTGTGAAATTGCTCCTTTAGTTATTTTCATCATCATTAAATTTAGAAACCTTGTTAGATTTATCGTTATATTCATTAAAATTACTATCGAAATCGTCATCTACATCTTCGTTCAAAAACTTATAACTAAGCATTTTGTAATACAGTTTTGCTGCAAGAAAGTCTGAAGATTTCTCATCCGGATTTGGACATAATTCAACAATATCAAATCCAATAACATTTTTTTCCTCAAACACTTGGCGCAAAAAGTCTAATGTTTCGTACCATAACAATCCACCAGGTTCTGGCGTTCCAGTTGAAGGCATAATAGAAGGATCGAAAGCATCTAAATCTATAGTGATATAAACGTTTTCTGTCATTTGATCTATAGCAGAATCCATCCAACTGTCATCTTCTGCCATCTCGTGAGCAAAATAGGTTTTATCTTGATCCATCACAGTGGTTTCAATAACATCCATGCTACGAATACCAACTTGAATTAGATTTGTCGTTTGACTTGCTTCATATAAAGCACAAGCGTGATTACACTTACTACCTTGATATGTTTGACGTAAATCGGCATGTGCATCTAATTGTAAAACAGTTATGTTATCAAAACATTCGTTAAACGCTCTAATGGTTCCAATAGAAACGGAATGTTCGCCTCCAAAAGTGGTCACAAACTTATTCTTTTTGATATATGATTTTACGGTTTGATGAACAGCATCAACCATAAGCTCTGGCGATATATTTTCTGTAACAGGATCTGCTAAAAAAACACCTTGCTTATACACTTCGGTTTTTGTTTCAATATCATAAAGCTCCATGTTTTCAGAGGCATTTAAAAATGCTTCTGGCCCATTATCTGCTCCCTTTTGCCAAGTACTTGTGCCATCATAAGGCACTGGAATTAAAACAATTTTAGAACTTTCTAATTTAGAATATTGGTCTTCTATTCCTGCGTAAGTTTTAGTATTCATTAATTTAGTTATTGAGTATTTCAGTTAATTCTGACGCTTCTTTTGTGCTATCAGAATTAGGTTGTGTTGCTTGGTTGTACCCTAAAATTTTAAGTAAGTCTTCACTTTTTTGTTGCTCACTAAATAGTGTTGTAGTGATATTTCCTTCAGCATTTTTATCAATTAAAATATGCTTTGGCGAAGGAATTAAACAGTGTTGCAAACCACCGAATCCTCCAATAGTTTCTTGGTAAGCTCCTGTATTAAAAAAGCCTATGTACAATGGTTTTTCTTTATTATACTTAGGAAGATAAATGGCATTTATATGTTGTTCACTATTATAATAATCGTCACTATCACAAGTTAATCCACCTAAAAGCACACGTTCATAACTATCATTCCAACGGTTAATTGGCAACATAATGAAACGTTTATTAATTGCCCAAGTATCTGGTAATGTTGTGATAAATGAGGAATTAATCATGTTCCATTTTTCACGATCGTTTTGTTGCTTTTGGTATAATATTTCATAGATTGCTCCTCCACTTTCACCTACAGTAAAACTTCCAAACTCGGTAAATATATTTGGCACATCTACGTCTTCTTCTTCACAAACCAATTTAATTTGGTTCACAATTTCATCTACCATATAAGTGTAATCAAAATCGAAAACCAGTGAATTCTTAATTGGAAATCCACCTCCAATATTTAAACTATCTAATGATGGACAAATTTTCTTCAAGCTAGTGTAAACTTTCAAACATTTAGCTAATTCGTTCCAGTAATAGGCATTATCACGAATACCCGTATTTATAAAAAAGTGAAGCATTTTAAGCTCTACCTTTTCATTGTTTTGAATTTGATTCTTATAAAACGGAACAATATTCTTGTATCCAATTCCTAATCGAGATGTATAGAATTCAAATTTT
The DNA here is from genome assembly GCF_023556315.2 of Psychroserpens ponticola. NCBI lineage: Bacteria > Pseudomonadati > Bacteroidota > Flavobacteriia > Flavobacteriales > Flavobacteriaceae > Psychroserpens > Psychroserpens ponticola. Next base: position 3,248,032 of record NZ_CP116221.1, read on the forward strand.
GGGTCTTCTTCGGAAGCAATACGAATTCCAACATTAAATTTCCCTTTAACTTCGGCAGAAAGCAAGTCAATTTCCTCATAGTTATCTATTATAGGAATCGCATTTTTATGTCCATTATTAATTAATCTCGCAATATTAGTCACATACTGAGCACGTTTAAATCCGTTACTAATTACAAACGTTTGGTCAGTGATTTTACCTTCAGCTTTTAAACGTTCTACAATATCTATATCAAATGCCGAAGACGTTTCAATATGAATATCATTTTTTAAAGCCTCATCTAAAACATGCTTAAAATGAGAGCTTTTTGTACAATAGCAATAATTATATTTTCCTTTATAATTATTCTTTTTTATAGCATCTGCAAACCATTGCTTAGCACGATTGATATTGTTTGAAATCTGAGGTAAATAAGTGAATTTTAGAGGTGCTCCATATTGTTCAACCAATTGCATTAGATTGACATCATGAAATTCTAAAGTTTTATTCTCAAGTTTAAATTCTGGTTGTGGAAAATCAAAAGTTTGATTCACCAAGTCTATATATTTTGTATTCATTATAATTTTAAAAAAAGTTAAATGTAAATTGTGATGGCTAACTTGATGTTAAGCCAACAATAATTGAATATCAAATAATGTTGCATAAACATTTTGACATCAAAACTTTAAATAGAATTATAAATCAAACCTGAATTTGAGGATGAGTCGTAGGAATAAATCCAAACAAATGTTGGCTCATTAAAATGTAGTATGCGGAAGTTAGCTCTAAAATTCGGTTACTTAATCTATAAGCAGCTTTTGAATATGACTTCCTAATGTTCAAAAACCCGAACGTAAAAACACGTCTCAAATTGTTCAGCTAAAATGCGAAGCAAATGTAATTTATTTTTTGACACGCAAAACATTTTTATATTTTTTTTGAAAAAAAGTTAAAAATCTTATTTTATTACAATTTCAATGTATCTTAGACTCATTGAAAAGAGGGTTTCACTAAGTGGAGCAATTAGTTAACTAAAAGTCTGTTGATATCAATTAACACATAATGTAGATTTGATTCAAACAAAATTATGAAAAGATGAAAACACACGTAATTCTTACACAAAAACGAGAAAACATAATAAGTTATAGAATGATTCAGCACCTATTAGTTGGAATCTTTATGATTGCATCTGTAGCTTTCAGTTCAATATATGCACAAGCAACATCAAATGCAGAAATTAGTGTAAAAGGAATGGTTAGCGATGAATATGGACCATTAACAGGTGTAAATATTGCTCTTCTTGGAAGCAATGATGGAGCTATTACAGATACTGATGGTACTTTTATTTTCCCAAAATCGCTTCAACCAAATGACATTTTAGTCTTTAGCTACCTAGGTTATGAAACACGTAGAATTAAAATTAAAGCAGATACTAACTTTTTAAACATTAAAATGGTCTCTGAAGCCATTGATATTGTTGGTGCCTTAGCTGTTGACAAACCATATAAATCAAAACGGTTGTTTTAAAATAATACAGTCTTGATTTGATGAAAACATTAGGACTTTTATTTAGTATCTTTATTGCTTTACAAGCTAATGCTCAATTGTCTGATTTTGATCATATCGATTTCAAAAAAGCTGATAGCATTGCCTTGGTATACAAAGGCGATGATCTCAAAAATCTACCAGAATTATCACATAATCTAACGTCTAATTTAGATTCAGATGTTGAACGTTTTAGAGCAATTTACATTTGGGTTTGTACAAATGTAGCTAATGATTACGGATTGTATTTAAAGAATAAAAAAAAGCGTGAAAAGTTTGAAGACGATAGTCTTAAACTTGAAGCTTGGAATGAAAGTTTCAAAAAGAAATTATTTAGCAAACTTAGAAAGCGAAAAAAAACGATTTGCTCTGGCTATGCCTATTTAGTTAGCGAACTTTCAAGATTAGCAAATATTAATTGTAGAATGGTTAATGGTTTTGGAAGAACAAGTACAACTTCGATTGATAACTTTAATGCCCCAAACCACTCTTGGAATGCTGTAAAACTAGATAATAAATGGTATTTGAGCGATCCAACTTGGGCAAGTGGAATTGTACATCCTTTTAATTATGGATTTAAATTTAATTATAACAACGGACTCTTTCTTACAAGTCCAGAATTTTTTGCGCTTACACACTATCCTATTGAATCAAAATGGATGTTTTTAGATAATGAAATACCTACGTTTCAATCCTTTTTAGAAAACCCTATTTTGTATGGAAAAGCTTATAAACATTTATCAGCGCATCTAACACCAAATACATTAAACAATACGATTCAAAAAAACGAAACGATAACGTTTAAGTATGAACTCATAGAACCTATTGACAAAGAACAGATTTCGTTTATTATTGATAATGGATATAATACAATTACTACGAAACCAAAATCTGTAGTTATCGATGATTTATCTTTGACTTTAGAATACCAATTTAACAAAACTGGCTATTATGATACCCATTTTTTAATAGGAGAAAATTTGATAGTAACTTACACTTTTAAAGTTGAAGATTAAAATCAAGATTTATAACATCTTCAACGTATTCAACTCTTGTTCTGTTAAATGTTTCCAATGACCACGTGGTAAATCTTTTTTGGTAAGATGACCAATTGAAACGCAATCTACTCGAACAATATCATATTTCAAATAATCAAAAATAGTATGTAGAATAGTATTTCCTGTATTTTTAATCTTAAGTCCAACTTTTGATTTTGGTGCATCTTCGATATAACTAATTTCTTCAACTGGGACTAGTTTACCTTCAATTTTAATACCTTCTTGAATCTTTTTTAGATCCTCAAATTTTAAATTCTTATCTAATTCTATTTCGAATAAGCGTTCCACACCATTTTTAGAATTCGTGAATTTTTTAACAATCACATCATCATTTGTAAACAATAATAATCCTGTAGAATTTCGTCCTAAACGACCAATTGGTTTTATACGTGCAGACGTAGCATTAGCAACCAAATCCATAACCGTTTTCCCTTTACTTTCACTTGTAGTTGTTGCAAATCCTTTAGGCTTATTCAACAATACGTAGGTTTTCTTTTCAGGATTGATACGAGCACCATCAAATTTCACTTCATCATCCAATTTAACCTTATAACCCATTTCGGTTATAACTTTACCATTAACAGTGACACTTCCGACTGAAATATGCATATCTGCATCACGTCTTGAGCAAATTCCTGAATTGGAAATGTATTTATTTAAACGCATCTCATCAGGGTTTGACGACTTAGAAGATTTTGAAGGCAACTGATTTTTCTTAATTGGAGCATTCCCTCTAGAAAAGCTATTACTTTTAGCATTATCGCGTCCTCTACTCGATTTTTTATTGGTAGGTTTACTTGGTCCTCTTCCTGAAGGTTTCCCTTTTCCGCTTGTGCCTTGGTTTCTGCTCATGGTTACTAATTTTGCGCAAAGGTAATATATTACTCTTTACGAATCGAAATATTCTGTTGTAGATTGACGTTCACGATTTACTGATAGTTTTGTAACGTCTGGTCGTGAATAATGACCAACAGGATCAAAGTTTTGTCGTTCCTGCAATACACGATTAAAATCTAAGTTTGCGTAAATCAAACCTTCTTTGTGCAAAACAGGTTCAATAATCCATTCACCATCTGGTCCTGCAACACAGCTTCCTCCATTTGCAAGTATTTCAGGCGATTTATCTAAAATGCTTTCAATATGTGGTGTAGTCTTCGGAAAGGTTTCTTTTGCCATTAAGCTAGAAACAGAAATTACATATGAACGTGATTCTCTAGCTATAAATCGTGTAATATCTTTAGTATTATGATCACTACCAGGCCAAACTGCAATATGTAAATTTTCACCTAAACCATACAATGCTGCACGAGGTAATGGCATCCAATTTTCCCAGCAGTTTAATCCACCAACAGTAAATTCTTTAAGCGAATGCACTCTTAGTCCGTTTCCATCTCCTGATGCCCAAGTTAAGCGTTCGTCATATGTTGGTTGAAGTTTTCTATGCACAGATTGAATAACACCTTCATTGTTAATATAAACTAAAGAGGCATAAACACTATGACCTCCACGATCTAATGGTCGTTCAATAATGCCTAAATAGATAGCAATTTCATGTTTTTTGGCTAACTCACAAACAGCATCTAAATCTCCTTTTTCAATAGTAATAGAATTCTTAACATAATGTGCATGAAGCTCTTTATTTATAGTTTTATTCCATTCAGCTCCTCCTGTCAAAGACAACCAAAATGGATAACCTGGAACTAAACCTTCACCAAACACGATAAGCTCAGCATTTTCTTTTGATGCTTCAATTATTGAATTTTCAACCTTTTGAAGCGTCTCAATTTTATTCAACCAAACTGGTGAAATTTGTGCAAGTGCCACTTTAAGAATATGCTTCATTAGATTTGGTTTAAAACAACATTTATATTAATAAGAACGATACAAAACACACCTGCTAAAATGATGAATTTCAAAATATTGTGTAGTATTAAATAGTGAGTTTTGGTATTTGATTTCCAAAGCAATAGTAAGAAAATAAGCAATAAAATTACAGAGAAGTAAAAAAACAAATACATATGTCCTACATCATACCGATTTAAAAGTAGATAAATTGGAACGCTTGTCAATAACACTAAAATAGTCAGCATTAATTTAGAAGTTTTTTCTCCATAAACTACTGGAATCGTTTTGTAACCTAATAAAAGATCACCTTTCATATTTTCTAAATCTTTTGTAAGTTCTCGCATTGAAATTATTAAAAACAAGAAAATAGCATGCACAAAAATAACAGTTTCAAAATTTTTGTAATACAAGAAAATAGCAAAGAATGGTGTAATGGTTAATATCGCAGACGTCAAGTTTCCAACAAATGGAAGTTTCTTAAGCTTATGTGAGTAAAACCAAATTCCAAAGATATATACCGAGAAAAACAAAACGGCATTAAACGACACATAACTTGCCATGACAACAGCAGTGAAATTCAGTACAAAATAAAAAGACAGTTTTGTGTTCTGACTCACTAATCGATCTAATTTAGATTTATTAGGACGATTTATTAAATCTTTTTCAGAATCATAAAAATTATTAATGATATAACCTGCTGCAATGGTTGCTGCTGAAGCTAACACCAACATCAATAAATTTAAATCAAGTAAAACCCTTTTTAAAGGTTTATCGTGCGCAAGAATGTACACAGATGCTAAGTATTGCGCAATAACTATGACAAGAATATTATAACCTCGAACCACAGAAAACATACTAAAAAACTTCAGTAGGATATGTTTTTGTTTTCTAGTCAGCATATTCTTATGATAAAATGAGGCTCTTCGACTGCGCTCAGAGTTACAAAGAGAAGATTAGAAGTTGTAAACCACTTCTAATTTGTAGTCTTTAAGTGATTTTTGAGCAACAGTAATATCTTCAGTGAATCCTAGGATATAACCTCCACCTCCTGAACCACATAATTTCAGGTAGTACTCATTGGTTTCAATTCCTTTTTTCCAAAGTTCATGAAACTGTTGTGGAATCATAGGTTTAAAATGATTCAACACTACTTTAGACAATTGCTTTGTGTTTTTGAAAAGCGACTTCACATCACCTTTTAAAAAATCATCAACACAAGCATCTGTATGTTTGATAAACTGATCCTTAAGCATGCTTCTAAATCCTTCCTGTTTCATATTTTCCATAAAAATATGAACCATAGGAGCTGTTTCTCCAGTGATGCCTGAATCTAATAAAAACACAGCACCTTTTCCTTCACTTTGTTGTGCAGGAATTCCAGTTGCTTCAATATTATCTTTAGAATTTATTAAAATAGGAATGCTTAAATAGCTATTTAATGGATCGAGACCTGAAGATTTTCCGTGGAAAAACGATTCCATTTCAGAAAAAATCACTTTTAGTTTTAATAACTTTTCTCTTGTTAAATTTTCTAAAACTGTGATTTTATCATGCGCATATTTATCATAAATTGCAGCGACTAAAGCACCACTACTTCCAACACCATAACCTTGAGGAATGGACGAATCGAAATACATTCCAGCCTTAACATCTTGAGCTAAAACCTCGATATCGAAAGTCACTAATTCTTCATTTATCTCTTTTAGATAAGACACAAATTTCTTTAAACTTTCATTAGAATTTATAGCCTCTTGAGACGGATTTTCATCTGTCTTCAAAGCGCCATTATAAAAGTTATAAGGAATAGATAACCCTTTAGAATCTTTGATGATTCCATATTCTCCGAAGAGTAAGATTTTTGAGTAAAAAAGAGGTCCTTTCATATATGTCTAGCCATTTGCTTTAACAAATATACGTATTATTCTGCTATTTGGTTTACAATCAACAGCTAAGTCGATTATAAATTTTTGATTTTATTCACCAATCTGTTGAGCACCAAAACCAATTTGATCGTTAATATAATGTCCGTTTTGACAATATTCAACTAATTGGTTTTTAACAAACTCAAGCACAGTTTCCTTTTCATTTTCAGGATATAGTACATGAACATTAGCTCCTGCATCTAAAGTAAAACACACTTTTGAATTCGTTTTGTTTCGATATGCCCAAATTTTATTGATAATTTCCAAGGTATTTGGTTTCATTAATATAAAATAAGGCATGCTTGTCATCATCATTGCGTGTAGTGTTAAGGCTTCACTTTCAACAATTTTCACAAAGGCATCTACATCTCCATTTTTGAAAATATTGATTAATTTAGACATGTTTTCATGTGCTTGCTCAAAACGTCGAATTGCAAATGGATGATTGTGCATTAAATCATGTCCAACTGTACTACTGACTTGCTTTTTTCCTTTATCGACCAATAAAATCGTGTCTTGATAATTTTTAAAATTTTGATGGACTCCATGAGGATATTTTACACCAAATAAGTCTGAACTTCCATCAATCTCTTTATGTGCTCCCCAAACAATTAAATCACCTTCAATGCTTCTGCAAGCACTTCCTGAGCCTAATCTGGCTAAAAATGATGCTTTTTGATTAAAGTATTTGTCTGTCTCCTCGAGCGCAGACGAGAGGTTTCTCTCAATACTCATCAAACACAATGCTAAAGCACTCATTCCCGAAGCCGAAGAAGCAATACCTGAACTGTGAGGAAATGTATTAGAGGTTTCTATTTTGAAATGATAATCTCTTAAAAATGGCAAATAGCATTCTATTCGTTTAAAAAATGTTTCAATTTTGGATTTAAAACTGTCTTTTTGTTCGCCATCTAAAAACACATCGAATGAAAACGAATCACTAGTCTCTTTTTTAGAAAAACTAAGTGTTGTTGTTGTTTTACAATGATCTAGCGTAAAACTTATCGATGGATTCTCAGGGATTTGATGCTCCTTTTTTCCCCAATATTTAACTAATGCGATATTGCTTGGTGATGACCAGTTTACACTTCCGTTTTCTAAAGTTTTAGAATAGGGTTTTGGAATAAAATCTTGTTCTGTCATGAATCAATTTTCAGACGACAAAGATAATAACTTTAGCATTGTTTTATAATTTCTAGATGTGGCTTTTACGTTCAATTTTTTTTCAAATGAATTCATATTGAATTTAGAATTCCCATAACCTATTGAAGAATGAAAGTAAAGACAATTTTTAATGATTACAAATTCTTCATTTTTGAAGCTTATATCATTTACCATACTAACTAATTCAGGTTTAGGAATGTCATGCAACAACACAAAATAACTGTTTTCTTTTTTTTCATCTGAAAATGGACAAACATCAAATATGACTTGTAATTCTTTTCTTGTTTTGGCAATTACAGGAACTTCAAAACCGAAATGGTCAATAATTGACTTTTGAACTCTAATTTCTATTTCTTTTATATCAGAAAATGAAGATTTGAAAATAATATTTCCACTCTGAATATAGGTTCTTACATTTTCAAAACCAGATTTGGCAAGTAATTCACGTAATTCAGCCATTGGGACTTTTTTATGTCCACCAACATTAATTCCTCTTAAAAGTACGATATATGTGTTCATGATTTTGAAATAGCTTTAGCAGCAATATAAGCTCCTGACCAAGCATTTTGAAAATTAAAACCTCCAGTTACAGCATCAATATTTAAAATCTCTCCTGCAAAATAAAGATTTTCATAAAGTTTACTTTCAAAAGTTTTAAAATTCACCTCTTTAAGATTGATGCCTCCAGCTGTTACAAATTCGTCTTTGAACGTACTTTTTCCTGTGACTTTGAATATGGCTTTTGTCAATTGTGCTGTAAACTGTTCTAATTGTGACTTATTCAAATCTGCCCATCGTGTTTCATTGGTCATTTCTGAAGCCACTACTAATTTTTGCCATAAGCGTTTTGGCAAATCAAATTGAGCAGATTTATATACTGTTTTCTTGGCTAGATCTTGTTTTAAAACTTTTAATTGTTCTATACAATCTTCAAAATCTTGTTTGATGAAATTAATTTCAATGTCAAATTTATAATCTCGTTTTGCTAGTTCTATAGCACCAAAAGCAGACAGTTTTAAAATGGATGGTGCACTCATTCCTACGTGAGTAATCAACAATGGGCCTTCGCTAAATAAATCAGAATCAACAACAGCAACGTCGACATCTAAAGCAACAACACCAGGAATATCTTTAATGCGTTCATCTTTAATATCAAAAGTAAATAATGACGGAACAGGCTGAGAAATCGTGTGATTTAGTTCCTCTAAAAGATTCCAAATCTTAGGATTACTTCCAGTCGCAATTAGCAGTTTTTCTGAAGAAAAATCGCCTTGATTGGTTTCTATATGAAACATTTTTCGTGTTTGAGATGTTTCGACTCCGCTCAGCATGACATCTGCAGTATTAATTTGATGAATAGATTTTACGGAATGATTATATAAAACGTCAACTTGATGTTTTTCAGCTTCGTTTAAAAAGCAATCTATAATGGTTTGAGATGAATTTGAAACAGGAAACATTCTGCCATCCTCTTCAATTTTTAAATCGACACCTCTTTTTTCAAACCACTCGATGGTATCACCTGTCATGAACTGATGAAATGGTCCTAACAATTCTTTTTCACCTCTTGGATAATTAAGCACCAATTCTGAAGGAATAAACTCAGCGTGAGTGACATTACATCGTCCACCACCAGAAATTTTGACTTTTTGAAGTCCTTCCTTTCCACGTTCTAGAATGGCAATTTTTAGATCTGAATTTTGCTCAGCAATATTAATCGCAGCAAAAAAACCTGCTGCTCCTCCTCCAACTATAATAACATCGTACACATTCATATTAAATCAGGATTATCAGAAATAATACCATCTACTCCATACGCTTTCATACGTTTAATAGTTGGTTGGTCATTAACTGTCCAAGTTAAGACTTTATAGCCTTTATTTTGAGCCAAACTTACATTATCTTTTGTAACTAATGCCACATTTGGATGTATTGAAAAAGCATTAATTGTTTTAGCAAATTCAATAGCATCTGAAACACTGGCTTTGGTTAACACACCTAAACGCAACTGATTATTATAATTGTAAACAGCTTCTAATTCTTGATGTTGAAAGCTTGAAATCAAAAAGTGATTTAAATCCCATTGTTTCGTTTTGATATACTCTGAAACTATTTTACAAGTTGTAAAAGCTGTATCTCTTCCTTTAAGTTCAATATTGAGCATACATTTTTTATCGATAATATTTAGAACATCTTCTAAAGTAGGAATCTCATATTGGTCGTTTACCTTAAGGTTTTTTAGTTGTTTTAAAGTATGTTTTGAAACTTCACCTGAGCCGTTTGTCATTCTATCTAAAGTAAAATCATGAAAGACAACCAATTCACCAGAAGCACATTTATGAACATCAATTTCTATAGCGTCAACTTTAAATTCTAAAGCTTTTTCGATGGAAGCTAATGTGTTTTCAGCAACATGATTTTTTGCTCCTCTATGACCTATTTTCAATGCTTTTTTTGACATTATTTCGGGCGCATTAAACCTTCTTGAGCCACAGAAGCTATTAGAACACCATCTCTTGTAAATAAATTCCCTTTTGCAAAACCTCTTGCATTTGACGTGTTTGGAGATTCGATAGAATAGAGCAACCAATCGTCATAATCAAAATCTCTAAAAAACCACATGGAATGATCTAAACTTGCTGTTTGCGTATTATTCCAATTTGCTTTACTAGCATGTCTATTCATTGCTGCTGTGAGAATATTATAATCTGAAATATAGGTTAAGATTTGTTGTTTATCACTTCTGCTTAAATTTGAAACATCGCCTTTAAGTTTTATCCAAACATCTGTAAATGGTGGTAAATCTTTTTCATCAAATGGATTTACTATTTGAGTTGGCTTGAATTCAATTGGGCGTTCAATTTCGAAAAACCCTTTTATTCTACTTGGAAGCACATCACGATACGTTTCAAGTAAATCTGTCCAACTCATTAGTTCATCAGGTGATTTAATGTTACTTTTCATTTCAATTTGATGCTCATAACCTTCTTCTTCTCTTTGAAATGAGGCTGATAAAATAAATATAATTTTCTTATGTTGCTGAGCAGTGACACGTCGTACTGAAAAACTTCCTCCATCTCTAACAACGCTTACATCATAAACAATTGGAATTTCCAAATGGCCAGGTTCTAAAAAATAGGAATGTAATGAATGTAATATCCGACCATTTGTAATGGTTCGAGTTGCAGCATTTATAGCCTGAGCTAGTACTTGACCTCCAAAAACATTCGGACTTCCAACCGATTTACTAAAACCCTGAAATTTATTGTCTTCAGTTTGTTTAAGTTGAATTAGTTGTAATAGATCTTGAGCTGAATTCATAATATACATTAGTTTTTTCAAAGCTAAAAAAATGCTTACTCTAATTGAATAATAAAGTAAATTTTATAATTAGTTTAAGATTAAAAATTTCTGATTCATCACAACTCTTTTATATTGCATAATATGAAAACATTTATCAAACTTATTTTGATTGGTCTCTTTTTTATTTCTTGCAGCACAGGTAAATTAAAGGTTTTGGCTGATATACCATCAAGTTTAAAAGAAACTTCTGCTATTGAAAAAACTAACGATTCTAATACGATATGGGTAATTCAGGACGCAGGAAACAACAATCATTTATATGGACTAAGTCTAAAAGGAGCTATTATAAAAGACATTTCAATTAAAAATGGTGAAAATAATGACTGGGAAGATTTGACGTCTGACTCAGAAGGCAATATGTATATAGGTGATTTCGGAAATAATAATGAAAACAGGACAAATTTCACTATTTATAAAATTTCAAATCCTGAAAACATAACATCTTCAGCAAATGCAAGCTTAATTAATTTTACACTTCCAAAAGGCATGAATTCTGTAGATTTTGAATCGTTTTTTTTACATAATGGTTTCTTTTATATTTTTAGTAAAGACAATAAAACATGTAAACTCATTAAAGTACCTAATAAGGAAGGTAATCATATAGCTAGTTACATTTCAAAAGTTAAACTAAAAGGCAAACACACCAAAGTTACTTCAGCAGACATTAGTAATGATGGTAAAATTGTAGTTTTACTAAATCATGATAAGCTCTGGAAATTAACAAATTATTCAAATGATGATTTTTTCAATGGAACTATCGAAGCTTTAAGATTTGAGCATGATTCTCAAAAAGAAGGTGTTAATTTCACAAATAACAACCAAGTACTTATTACTGATGAAAGAACTAAAAATGAAGGTGGAAACATATATCGATTTAATCTAAATTAATTAAAATCCGAAACCTATTTTAAAAGCTAAGCGTAGACCATCATTACTATTAAAAGCAGAAATATTTCCAGTTAGCATATTAGCTACATTAAGAAAAACACCACCTCCCATTGAGTTGTTCCATTTTTCAGAATTGTCATCTTTTAACCATACTCGTCCGTAGTCAAAACCTCCATAAACGCCAACATATAATGGAAACCAACCTGTTTTAACTTGCGATAAATTTAATCTTAAATCTGTACTTTGAACAAACGCATTTCTACCCGTAAAACGTTGATTACGATAGCCTCTTAAACCGTTACTAGCACCTAAATTAGCAGCTTGATAAAATTGAAATTCATTTCCTAAATTAAGATGTCCTTTAAAATTAGTAGCTAATACTAAATTACCACTAGGAATTAATTTATAATCAAAACCAAGTTCTGGGATGACATATGAAAATCCTTTTTCGGTAGATACATTATTTTTGTAACCCGCTTGTAAACTAAATTGGAAGCCTAAAGTAGGGAATGCTTCATTGTCTTTATTTTCAATACTATATTTAGCATCAACTCCCCAAAAATCTTGTTTATCGAACAAATCGTTTCCTTTTGGAAAAGTTTCAATAAACCTGTTTTTTGTACGTTGTACTTCGTTAGATTCATAACTTAATCCAACTTTAACTTCAGAACCAGAATACCCTCTCCATACCAAAGATGGCATTACTTTTAATGTTCTTATCTTAACTCGATTATAATCTAAATCAACATCTAAGCCATCATCTTCTTCAGCCTCTGGGTTAGCAGTTTCATTTCCATAACCAAAAAAATTAGTTGCGTAATTTGGGCTATTAAATTGTACGTCTATTGCTAAATTTACATTTTGAAAAAACACATTTGCAAACTCTCCATTATATCCAAAATCAAAACCACTAGTTGCAAAATAATAGGCTGCTTTTAAACTATGTCTTGATGTAAATGGATTACGTTCAAAATTATAGTTTGTTTGTGTAATTGCCGTTCCAATTTTAAATCCGTCATCGGGATTTGCACCAAGGCTAGGCAATATTTGAGTTGTTCCCGTTTTTAGTTTTTTATAGTTAAAAACATTCGTATGATAATTATCCGTTAACTTACGCGTTACTTTATTATTTTTAAAGGTATTAGGCTTCGATTTATAATCGTAATATTTTAATTTACTACCATTTTCAATATCATAGGTGTCATTATTTTGACCACCAAGCAGTAGTACTTTAATATAATTGTCTCCATTTCCATAGACATGAAAAACATCGTCATCATCTAGAGCATAAATCCATATTTCTTTAGTTTCTGATTTATTGTATGTACGATTAATAAAGACATCTGCCTTTTCACCATCTTTAATTCGGTATCCAGTAATTTTAGTTTGTCCGTTTGGCATGCGTTCAACATCAAACCAGTCGTCTTTATTGGTTCCTTTCACAACAGCTAATTCATTTGTAAGTTTAAAATAGCGGTCTGAAATTTTCTGAAGATTACCACGTCTAGCTCTTAACTTTCTTTTAATTTCATCAACCGTTTCATCACGAACTTCCTCTGGCATATTTAAAAATGCATTATCAATGACTTCATCAGTAATTCCATCTTGAATAATTTTCACTTGCGCATCCCAAACCTCCTTAGTAGCATGTTGAATAAGTTCCATATCTAAAGGGTAAGGCTCAACATTAACGCCTTTTACATCTTTAAGATCATCACTATATTCTCTTAACAAACGTGCCGTTGGAATTAATTTAATTGCAGTTCTAAGCAAAGCACCATCACCCATAATTGAAAACGCTTGATCTCGATCACGTGGCAAAGGTCTATATATTTTTTTACCATCTTCTTTAAACTCAATCCAACGCCATTGATCTTGATGTCTATCCCAATCACCAATTAGCATATCAAACAAACGTGCACGAATATAAGCCGCTTCATCAATAACAATATCTTCATCTTCGTGAATCGTCTTAATCATATCATCTGTACTCTCAATAGTATCTTGAAACCCAAAGCTTGCCAAGTTACTATGACCTTCTGATGTATGTTCTTCAATCATATATAATTCACCTCCAAAATCATCATTAAAATCGCCAAGTGCTTTCTGTTTTGGCACAAAATATAATACTGGATTAGTATGGTAAACACCAATTGCATCAGATAAGTCACCAATAACAAAAGGTGCATAAGGATGTGATCCTGTAAAAACATCCATTAATAATTCTTCGACTGCTGTGTCTTCAAATTGACCTTCTATATATTGATCTTTAAATATTGTGGCCTGTAGATATTGTACTGCTTGTTTTCGCAATGCACGCATCACATATTGTGCACCATTCTTATCTTCAAGTCGAAGAGATTTAGATTGATTTCCTCCACCTTTCCGAACAGGTTTTAAACCACCAAAAAGAGTGTCAAGATTTACCGTAGATGCATTTACTTTAGTGCTAAAATATTTACGATAACGATCTCCCCAAAAATACTTTTGTGTTTTAGAAGCATTGGTTTCTTCTTCTGAATACACTGAAGCCATAACAGAATCAGGATAACTATCATTGTAAGTTTCATGTTTGTTTACATCTGGTTGAAACACTTGACTTTCATAAACAATTTCATCATCTGTAACAGAATAAAATCGCACATATGAAGAACCATCTTTAAACACATCTAGTCTTGCAAATCCTGGAGATCCATAAGAAAACAAACCAGCTCCAACATTTCGTGTTCTCGTTATTTTAGAACCAGAGCCACTAACAATTTGTTTTAAATTATCTTTCTCTAAATATTGTAAATTATGTTCATGACCAGAAACGAAAACAACCTTTTTATTGGCCTGAGCTAAAGTAACCAAACGCTGTTTTAGTTCATTATAATGCTTGCTTTGCAAATCTACATCAAGTAATCCATTCGTTTTTCTGTATACATTAATTAAGCTTCCAACAACAGGAAGAGGAGTCATATGGCTTACAAAACCAAATTGCCCACCATGTGGACCGTTGGAAAACATAGGATGATGAATCGCAACAATTGTAGTTTTGCTTCTAGCCTTTTTAATAAGACTGCTAAACTCATTTAAAAATGCGTCTCTAGTTTTTATGTCGCAATCATCATTTATCGTTGGTTTATTGTTCCAATTTGTCAAATACCATTGGCTATCTACTAAAATAACATCTATATCTTCGGTTACATGGATCTTCTCAATAGGGCAACCATTTTCTGGTAAAAATGTATTTTTACCTAAGGCTTTTTCAACAAATTCTTCCTGACGCTTTAACCCTTTAATTCCAGAATACCAATCATGATTTCCTGGAATAAAAACAGTTTGTCCTAAAAATTCTTTAACAAGGTCTGTTTGCGCTTCTATACGTTTCTCTGCAACCTCTCTATATTTATGGTTCTTACCTGGAATTCCGATAGGATACACATTATCACCTAAAAAAATTGCTGTACTGTTTTTAGTTGCCTTTTTTAATTCGGTTTTAAAAGCTTTTAAAACTTCAGAAGATGCTCCTAGTTCATAATTCCCAGCGTCACCAATTAAGTAAAATGAATGTTCTATTTCTTTATCAGGAAAAACCGACTCTACATAATTATTTTGGTATTGTGGTTTTAAAGTTGCACAAGCGTTAAGAAGTAAAGTAAGAGAAAATAAGGCTATTACTTTTAGTTGGTTTTTCATTATTGTTGGTGTTGGTGTTGGTCGATTTAAAGATAAACAAAATCCTAATTTTTATAAAAACCAATTCATTACAAAATTGAAGTTTCAAAAATAACTTCGCTTGCAATTGTTTTATGAACTGGGCATCTTGAAGCAATTTCTTTTAATCTCTCTTTTTGAGTATTGTTTAAATCGCCTATAAATTTTAACTTTTTGCTTATATGATCTAAATACGTTGGTCTATCAATTTCAATTCCTAAATCATCACTATGCTTTCTTGAATGTGTAACATAAACAAATACTTCTTTTAAATCCCATTGTTTACGCTGTGCATATAATTTTAAAGTCATTGCTGTACAAGCTATTAATCCTGCGTTGAGATATTCATATGGCGAAGGCCCAAAATCGTCACCTCCAAAAGAACTTGGTTCATCTGCTAACATTGAATGGTTTTTAGTTTGAATTGATGTTGTAAAGTTATCTTCGATTAGATTTAAGTGGCCAACTAATTGTTCTCCATTGGTCTCTAGCATTATGTTTTCCTTTGCTTTAAAATAACGTTCCACCCAAGTTGCAATGATATTACCTACATATTTGCTATCCTCTGACTTTGATAATAAATGATCTGCATTATCTAATGACACAAAACTCTTTGGGTGATGTGCATTATGATACAATTGCTCTGCATTTTTAATTCCAACAATGGTATCAATTGGGGAATGTAAAATGAGTAATGGTTTTCTTAAGGTTTTTACGATGTCTAGTAAGTCTGTTTTATCGAAGTCTGAAACAAATTCTTCATCAATTTTAAAAGGTCGTCCGCCAATATTCACCTCAACTTTACCTTTATTTTTTATCTGATCAATCCCATGAGAAAACAAATGTTTTACATGATCGACAGCTGCTGGAGCTCCAACAGTTGCAACAGCTTTGATGTTGTCTAACTTAGAAGCTGCAACTAAAACAGCTGCTCCACCTAATGAATGACCAACTAGTAATGATGGTGCTTTATAATTCTCTTTTAAAAAATCATTTACAGCAATGAGGTCATCAACATTTGCTGAAAAATGACTATCAGCAAACTCCCCTTCGCTTCTTCCTAAACCTGTAAAATCAAAACGCAATACACCAAAACCATGATTTGTAAGAGATCTACTAATATTCTTTACTGCACTTAATGTACTACTACAGGTGAAGCAATGAGCGAAAATGACAAAATAGTTTGGTTTTTGATTGGCAGGTAATTCTAAATACGCCTGAAGCTTGATTCCTTTTTTATTTACTATTTGTAGTTTTTCGTTTTTCATAATTAGTGGTTTATCTTGATCTAAAACGACCTTAAAATTCTAGAGAAATAAATTTTGATTTATTAATTCCAATTTAATTGTTTTCGTTCATTCCAGTAGTTTGTCGGTTTTATTTTGAAATCCTTAAGTTCTTCAATGTCTGTATTTGATAATTTAAATGACTCTATTTTTAAGTTTGCTTTTAAATGTTCAATAGTTGAAGCTCCACTTAACACCAAACTATTATTAATGGTCTGCTCACAAAACTTTAAAGCTATGGCATCAATTCCTACTCGATATTTATAAGATAATTCTTCTAATACCTTATATAAATCAGCATAATGTGAGAAATTGTGATTTTTAAGAAGTCGACCATTAGCCAAAGCTTCTTTGAGAATTATTGTTTTATTTTGAGAATTTAAATCCGTTTTTATGGTGTTTAAACTTTGATCTAAAATATTGTAGGTCACCTGAAAGGCATCAAATAACTGTTTATCATCAATAGTAACATCTAATGCTTTTTTGATGACTTCTGTTTGGTTTAGTCCAGTAGTTGTGATACCTATTTGAATATTGAATTCATTTTTTAAATATGCTAATCGATTTAATACGGCTTCATTTTTTAATACACCTGTTTCTAATGTTGCAGAATGAATCTGATACACTTTTAAATTTGGAAGGAAGTCTTTTGAGATACTCCATTGTTCATTTAGTTTAGTTACACTATGTTCTTTAATTTCATGAACTAACGCGTCTGGATTAAAATTTGCCACATAAGTGTAGCCCCATTTTGTAGCAATTTGAATCGTACTATCATCTTTAGTTTTTAGCCAATCGAAAAGTAACTGTTCAGCTAATCCATAGCCAGGAGCTGTATCAAAATAGCGCACACCAAGTTGGTAAGCCTTTTCTAAAACCTCTAACCCTTGAGCTTTAAAAGAAGCTAAATCGATATTTTTATTAGATTCTTGACGAACATTTATATACTGAGGTCTTCCTAAAGCTGCAGTACCTAAACCATATTTTTGATTCTGAATGGATTCCATAAAATAGTCATACGTTTTTAAGAACTACAAGATAACATTGAACAACCTACTTTATGCCTAGCCCAATCTGGACGTTTAGCAAACCACTTTTCATGATTTGGTTGTTCTTCATAAGGTTGTTTTAGTAGTTGAAATAATTCATCAATTAATTTGTAATCTCCTTTATTTGCATCATCGATGGCTAATTGTGACATATAATTACGAAGTACATATTTTGGATTTACAGCATTCATTTTTAATTGCCGTTCAGTATCAGATAATGCTTCTTTTTCTAATCTGAAATCATAGCGTTCAAACCAATCTTTCCAATGTTGTGCAATCTTATCTGAAACTTCATTTGGCACATAAAAAGCGTCTTTTACAATCTCTAAACCTTTTTTACCATCTCTTTTTTTTAAGTTGCTTAAATTTCTGAAAAAGATAGTCATATCAGTTTCAGTTAGAAGTAAAGCATCTTCTAACGCTTCAATTAGCGTCTTATCCTTATCGTCACTAGCTTCTAATCCTAATTTTGATTTCATCATTTGTAAGGACTTTGCTTCAAAATCCGTTTTATACAATTCTAAAATAGTTTCTATAGGTTCTGTTTCTTCAATTAGAGGATACAGCGCATTGGCGAGTTGGTATAAATTCCATAGTCCGATATTCGGTTGATTTCCATATCTGTATCTTTTATGTTGATTATCGGTTGTGTTTGGCGTCCATCCAAAATCGAAACCTTCTAGCCAACCGTAAGGACCATAATCGATTGTTAAGCCTAGAATTGACATATTATCTGTATTCATCACACCATGAACAAAACCAACACGTTGCCAATGAATAATCATTTGCAAGGTACGTTCGGAAACTTCAGCAAAAAATTGAATGTATGCCTCTTTTGAAGGTGCTCCTAAATGCGAAAAATGATGTTTAATAGTAAAATCAACTAATGTTTTTAATGTTTTATGATCTTGTCTAGCTGCAAAAATCTCATAACTCCCAAACCGTAAAAACGAAGGTGAAACACGAGACACAATTGCTCCTTTTTCATGAGCAGGATTACCATCGTAAAGCATATCTCTTAAAACCTCATCACCAGTTAATGCTAAAGACAAAGCTCTAGTTGTTGGTACTCCAAGATGAAACATGGCCTCACTGCACAGGTATTCTCTAATAGAAGAACGCAAAACTGCCAAACCATCTGCAGTTCTTGAATAAGGCGTTTCTCCTGAGCCTTTAAGCTGAACTGCCCATTGCTTATTGTTGTGTTCAACTTCAAACAAATTAATAGCTCTACCATCTCCTAATTGTCCTGCCCAATGTCCAAACTGATGACCACCATAACACATAGCGTAAGGTTTTGTGTTTGGTAAAACTTCATTGCCAGTGACTATTTTAGTAAACAATTCATTTGACAAATCGTTTTCTGAAACACCCAAAACTGAGGCCATTTCCTTTGAAACATGAATCACTTCTGGAGCTTTGGTTTGTTTTGGATTTGTATAAGAAAAGCAGGCGTCTTTAACTTGTCGTCTAGAATTCTCTAAAATAGAATCTGCTGGTAATTCTTTTGTGAATGTATGTTTTAAATTTAGGTTCATAGGTATTTATCGAGCCATTTTAAGAGTTCTTTTTCTGATGGATTTCTTAATCGTTTTGTAGTTATAGTTATGGTAGGAAAATTGAGCTTCTTATTGCTGTATAAGTTACATAATTCTTCAGCAAAATCTAAGTTTTTTTCTACATCAAGAAACCTATAATCAAGATTTCGATGCTCAAAAAACGTTTTATAATACTGAGTTTTATGGCACCTTTCGGTGCCATAAAGTTTAATTATGTTTTTCATTTAGGAACATAAATTAATTGAGTTTATCAGCATGAAACTGCCTCAGCTTTGTTAATTTAGGAGTAATCACAAAACTACAATACCCATTACCTTGATTGTTTTTATAATACTCTTGATGTTCTTTTGTAGCTTCATAAAACTCATCTAAAGGTGAAATCTCAGTGACAATGGGGTTTTCAAAATAAGGTTGAAGTTCTTTAATAACAACTTCAGAAATCTCCTTTTGAGTTTCATCATGATAAAAAATCACTGAACGATATTGCGTACCACGATCTGCACCTTGACGATTCAAAGTTGTAGGATCATGCGTGGTCATAAAAATGATAACAATATCTTCAAATGAAATGATATTAGCATCAAAGGTGATTTGAATAACTTCAGCATGACCTGTTAATCCAGAACAAATCTCACGATATGTTGGATGACCAGGAACAGTTCCGCCAGAATAGCCAGAAACCACTTCTTCAACACCTTTTACTTCTTGAAATACTGCTTCTGTACACCAAAAACATCCACCTCCTAAAGTTGCGGTTTGTAATTTTTTAGTTGTCATTAGTCATCTCCTTTTCGAGCTGCATAGATTCAGAATTAATACAATAACGCAATCCACTAGGTTCTGGACCATCAGGAAAAATATGTCCTAAATGTGCGTCACAAGTATTACACATCACTTCTACTCTAACCATTCCGAATGAAGCATCTCTTTCATACTTAATGGCATTTTCTTTAATTGGTTGTGTAAAACTCGGCCAACCAGATCCAGAACTAAACTTAATCGTAGAATCGAACAAAGGTGTGTTGCAACAAATACAGTTGTATTGTCCTTCATCATAAATACTACACAAGTCTCCACTATGAGCACGCTCAGTTCCTTTTTGTCTAGTAATTCTAAATTGCTCTGGAGTTAATTGAGCTTGCCATATGGCTTCTGATTTTTCTACTCGTTTGTCTGGAGTAGGATTTCCTTTTACGGAAAAGCTAATAACGTCTTTCCAAGTAAGCATAAAATGGGTCCTTTCTTTTATTAGTTAATACTATATGCTTTCAACTAAATAATAGTCGAAAAAAAGTTTAATTTCTTACAATCAAATCTGTTCCAACTCATATGAAAGCATTTTATAAATTTACGACAAATAAAAGCGTGTATTTTACATTAACTAAAGTTTAGTATTTTTACTAAAAATCATTTCTATGAGTCCTCTTATTATTAAAACAGAGCAATTTGTCACTAAGTATTTAAATGATAATTTAGATTCAACATATGTGTATCATAATATTGCTCATACCCAAAGAGTTGTCGCTAAAGCACATGAACTTGCAGAAGAGTTAAAATTAAGTGATACTGAAAAGGAGCAATTGTTATTGGCTGCATGGTTTCATGATACTGGATTCACAAAAACCATTGATGGTCATGAAAAAGAAAGTGTGAAAATTGCTTCAGATTTTTTAAAAGATGAAAACGTTTCAGAAGAAACTATTAAAAGTGTTTCAGAAATTATAATGGCAACCCAAATGAACTATGAGCCAAAAAACAATTTGGAAGGACTTATTAAAGATGCCGATTGCGCTCATGTGTCTAGTAAAAATTATGAAGACTATGCCTCACTTTTACGAAAAGAGTGGGAATTAACATTAGGCAAAAAAGTGACTAAATCTGAATGGTTACAAGAAAACATTAAGTTTATTACCAATCATACATTTCATTCTGCGCTAGCATCAGCAAAATGGGAAAAACGAAAAGGAAAAAACTTAGCAAATCTTTTAAAAGGTCAAAATAAAATTAAAGAAAGTACAAACAAGTTAAAGCAAAAAAAAGCAGAATTACAGTTTAAAAAAGAAAAATTAGAATTACCAGAACGCGGTATTGAAACCATGTTTAGAGTTGCGCTTCGGAATCATATTACTTTGAGTGATATTGCAGATACAAAAGCTAATATTTTATTATCTGTGAATGCAATTATCATCTCTTTAGTACTTTCAAATCTGGTATCAAAATTAGACAATCCTTCAAATCACTATCTAATTTGGCCGACTGTTATTTTTGCATTATTTACTGTTGCATCCATAGTTTTATCTGTACTCGCAACACGACCAAATGTAACTCAAGGAAAATTTACAAAAGACGATGTTGCTAATAAAAAAGTAAACCTTTTATTCTTTGGGAATTTTCATAAAATGAAGCTAGATGAATTTGAATGGGCAATGCATGAAATGATGCAGGATAGAGACTACCTTTATAGCTCGCTTACTAAAGATTTGTACTTTTTAGGTTTGGTTTTAAATAGAAAATATAATTTACTTCGTTTAACCTATACCGTATTTATGATAGGAATTGTTATCAGTGTTATTTGTTTTGGAGTTGCTTTTCATTTAGCTGAAACTGGATCAACAAGTCCTTTAATTTAGAAATTCTTAAACTTTAATCTCTTTCATTAAATCATCATAAGTATAAAAGTCTTTATCATTATTTTCTTTATGATATAGAACACTTACTCTAATTGCTTTTAAGCCTGTCACTGCTTGTAAATCTTGTAGTTCTACAATTTCCATATCATCATCTAAATACTTCTTAGATTGTAAGAATTTGATATATCGTAAGTATTCAATTTCATCTTGTTTTTGAGAATATACAATACTAATTTTTCCTTTTTGAGTAACTCTTTCTGTAGTTCCTTTAATGTAAGCTTTATCTACTCGCTTTTTAACAATTTCATATCGAGCATTATAAGTTCCATCAACATCAAATTGTTTTTCATCCATTCTAAAACTAATAGATAATGGTTGATTAAATACCAAAATCATTGAAGCTACATCTAGTGAAACCGGAAAGCTCTTTTGCATTAAATAAAATGCATTTTCCATTTCAACCATGACTTGTAATTGCCACAATCTTAAGTTGTACAAGTAAATAGGATTAAAGCTATCTTCTTTAGTAATAGATTCACCTATATACATGTTATGCTCGACTCCATCAGTTTTAAAACGTTCAAAATAATGTGGATACATCTCTTGAGCATCAACTTGTTTTTTATCTAAAAGCGCAGCCATTTCTTTATTGATTAAAGCAATAGTATCATCGTAGTTTTTTCTATGAAGATATAAACCTTCAACTTTATTATCTATACTATTAAAATAATTTTGAACTTTATCTTTTAAAGCACCTATAACTCTTAAATGGTTCAAAACTGGATCAATATCATGCTTAATAAAAGCTGATATTTGTTGCTCACTATCCACTTGAAAATTGGATTCTAAACCTTCTAAATATGTACTAATTTGATACAAGAATTGCTCATAAATTGGCAAGTTTTCAATTTGTAATGCGTTAGTTACAATAGATTTTATAGCGGTTAACTGAATTGATAAATCTTTTCTTGTCGCTGAGTTTCTTGCTTCTGAAGAGCCTTTAATATCTATTTGACCAAATAATGGATAAATATTTTCGAAGGCTATTTTATTAAAATTAGGTTCGTTGCCTTTAAGTTGTTCCTTGATAAAATTTTTAGCTTCTTTTTTAAAACGCCAATGCACACTTGGATGTATCGATGTACATTCGGTTTGAATGATGGCTTCAATTAAGTTTTCCTCTTCATTTTTAGAGCGTTCAACAGCTGTGACAATAAACGACATCACATCATTCAACTTATTAGCATTAATGCTATTAAGAACTTTAGGTTCTTCTGAAACAATTTCAAGAATTCCCAATAATTCTTTTTCATTAGCTATAGGCGCAAAAATTGCACTTTTTATATGTTGTTCTTTCAGTGTTTTATATTGAGGAGCTTTTCCTTTTGATAACTCATAATATTTGTCAACATCTGAGACTGAATAAAACTTCTTATCTTTAAGCAAGGTTCGATAAGACATACTACATAAAGTACCCGAACACGAATTAGATTCTAAATCATTAAGCAAAAAGCTATTCATTTCAGCTCCATATACACGTTCGAATCGATCTTCTTCTTCATTATAAATTGAGAATCCAACTTTAATATTTTTTAAGCCTAAAAGCGATTGAAATATTTTATGAAAATCATTCATAAAACCTTCATTTTGTCTCTTTTCTTCACCAATTAAAGCTGTTTTAATATTTGAAATCGATTGATCATCTGTAACATTAAAAACATTAGAAATTACAAACCCTTTAAATGTGTAGCTATCTTTAGGGAATTTTTCTTTCCATAACTCAATATTGTCAAAATTATCTAACAGTTCATCGACATCGTTTTGAGTGATTTTTGGAGCATTTTTAGTAGGAATAATTTCAGTAAAATCTGCATTATACAATATTTTATAATATTGCATGATCCCTTTAGCATTTGGAATTTCGTAATAAAAAGGACGTTTAAAATTTATATCAAATCCATAACAAAATGCCAAAACAATAGTACAGGCAATAATGTACTTATCGTCTTCAGGCATGTTTTTTATCTTTAATTGAAAATCGTCACCTGCCTCTTTTATGATGTTCTTAAATCGTTCAGAAGAATTAAAAATAAGATTATGAATAGGTACAGATGCGGTCTTAATTTCATTCTTAGTTAAGACTGGGCTAAAAGAATCTTGAAGAATAATACCAATTTCCTTTTCTCGCTCTTTCAAAATAGAAACATCACTAAATCCATCACGCAAAATTGGAAAAGCATCCGCAGTTTTTAAAACACGCCTTGCTTTAGCAACAATAAATTCATCATCACTTTCGGCTAAAGCCTCGTAATGCTTCAAAAGTTTATTAAAACTAACTAAAAGTTTAAAAGGCGATTCTAAATTATCGTTGAGATCTTTCATAATGACATTTTGAAACACACAAAGTTACAAATTAATAGCTTAGTCGCTATAAATAAGACTTTCTTACTGTCAAAATGTTACAAGAAAAAAAATATAAATTGATAAAATTAAAAGTATTAAAATCCTAAGATTCCATAGGTCCAGTTTGAACCGTCACTAATAAATATGAGGGTCTTTGTTCTATTGTTTCCGCCTACTGTTGTAT
Organism: Psychroserpens ponticola; assembly: GCF_023556315.2. Taxonomy (NCBI): domain Bacteria; kingdom Pseudomonadati; phylum Bacteroidota; class Flavobacteriia; order Flavobacteriales; family Flavobacteriaceae; genus Psychroserpens; species Psychroserpens ponticola. The sequence continues at coordinate 3,272,606 of NZ_CP116221.1, forward strand.
CCATATCTACAGGTCCTGCATAACCTGTACTGCTATCTCCTGCAAAGAATAAAACACCATCAGTAATGACTGCAGGATCTAAAGTTATATCTGCATTATTAGTGTCATGCACATTTCTTATGATGTAGACTCTTCCTGGAATTGGTCTAGGATCTGGCAACTCAAAATCTTGATCATTTGCAGTTGGATTTAAAGAAATATAAACACCATCAGTATCAGAAATTAGTGTAGTTGTAGCTGCTCCTGTTAATGTGACATGTTTAACAGACAGAGTTCCGTTAATATCTAATGTGCTTAGAGGTGATGTTGTTCCTATACCTACTTGAGCAAATGAGTATAAACTACTCAACAAAGCTACTATAATACTCTTCATAATCAATCCTTTTTAATTATACTTATTGCAGTACCACCACCTTCGGCGAGTTCTAAAGTCAATTTGGAGCGACTATTAACGGTTATCGTTTCTATTTTTATATCTAAAGGGTTAGTGTCCCAATGTGCATGTTTTCCATCTTTATAAACTGTAGCAATATAATCCTGATTGTCATCTAAAAAGTCGAGACTAATTTCAAATGTTCTGGCATTTTCATCAGTAATACTTCCTAAAAACCAGTCATCAGTTAGGCGTTCTTTTCTTGCTATAGTCACATAATCACCAACTTCTCCATTGAGCACTTTTGTTTCACTCCAATCAACTCCAACATCTTTTATAAATTTAAGTGGTTCTAGATTGGCTTCATAGTGTTCTATTAAATCTGCAGCCATTTGAATCGGACTATAAATCACAACATATAATGCCAATTGTTGCGCTAAAGTGGTATTGACTTGGTTTTCTTTTTTAAACTCATCGAATTTAATATTGAAAATTCCAGGCGTATAATCTATTGGTCCAGCTAACATTCTGGTAAAAGCTACAATAGGCAAATGTTCTGGTGGATTTCCACCTTTTAAACCCCAAATACTAAATTCTTGACCTCTTAAGCCTTCACGGGAAATTGTATTTGGATAGGTACGTCTTAAACCTGTAGGTTTTATAGGTTCGTGTGCATTTATTGCAATCTGATATTTAGCAGCTTTTTCAACTGTATTGTTATAATGGTTCACCATAAATTGTCCGTGATGGTATTCTCCATTAGGTTTGAGATTCCCGACATAACCTGTTTTCACTGAATGAATCCCAAGGTTTTGCATCAAAGCATAAGCTGTATCTTGCTGTTTGATATAACGTTCAACATCTCCATAGGTTTCATGATGCATGATTAAATTGACTCCTTTTTCTTTACCATAGGTTAGAACTTCCTTTAAATCATAATCTGAATAAGGTGTCACAAAATCAAATCCATCTTCTTCTGAGGCCCAACCTGTATTCCAGCCTTCAACAAGCACACCTTTAATATTATTTTTTGCAGAAAAATCGATATACTTTCTTACGTTTTCTGTTGTTGCACCATGTTTTCCTGATGCCATATCCCAAGATGACTTCCCTAAATGCATTTCCCACCAAACACCAGTATACTTCATAGGTTTAAACCAAGACACATCGCCAATTTTGTTAGGTTCATTTAGATTAACAATTAAATTCGATTCAATTAAATCTGTTGCATTATCTGTAATTTGAATGGTTCTCCAAGGTGTATTAAATGGCAAGTTTCGTTTAACTTTATAGTTGGTGTTTTTTGAACCAACGAGATGACTTTCAAGGCTTAAATTTTTGGTATCTACTTTTAAAGTCATACCTGAATAATTAATTAAAGCTGCTTCATGAAAACTCAAATGAATTCCATCATTCCCAACCATAGTTACTGGTGTATTTACAGCATTATTTGCTATATAAGTTTGTGCAACTGGCTGATTTAAATATTTAAGTGCATCAATTTCTGAAAGTTTTGTTGTACTGTATAAATGTTCGTAAATATCCCAATCTCCAGGAGTCCAAAAGGTTTTATAATCTTCAGTTAAATTGAATTGCGTACGCTCTTCTGTAATAAGGACTTCATCCCAATTTTCTTGTTCTGGAAACTCATATCTAAATCCGATACCATCGTCGTAAACTTTGAATACTATGTTTAGTTTTCGGTTTAATTCTGAAGTTTCCTCAAGCTCTATTTTTAATTCATTGTAGTTGTTTACAACATCTAATTGTTCTCCCCAAGGCATTTGCCAAGTTTCATTAAATGCAACATTATTAGACTTTTTTATGATGAAATTCTTATCGAGAGCAGGTTTATTTTTTAACTCAAACCCTAAATACGACGCATCAATAATCACCTTATCATCTTTGACAACTCGATAAAAAGGCTGGCCATTTTCTGAAAGGTTAAAACTAACTTTAAGAATATTATTAGGCGAACTCACCTTCAAAGCATGTACTTCGGAAGCGTTGCATGACAACACTAAAAAGGCAGATATGACTATTAATATAGCTTTCATTGTTTAACTTTATTTCTTTTCTAATAAAACGATATCGAATTCTGTTTCTAACATGGCTTCTCCATTATTTACAGTCACATCTTGATTAGAGTAGGCATCATGAAGTACCATTCCATCTTTAAAAACCTTTGAAACGTTTAAAATCTTTTTTCCTTTACCTAAATCTAAACCAACTACAACAGAATCTGTATAATCATCTTTTGAATACCCTCTATAAAACACATAAGGTTTCTGTGAGATCATTAGATGTATTCCTGCTCCAATCGAAGGGTGTCTTTCTCTAAACTTACCTAACTTTTGCCAATGACTCAGTACTTTTTTTGTGTTTGAATCTTTAGAAATAGCATCCCAATTCATAAACGAACGCAATGTGGCATCACCAACAGTGCCTTCAATTTTTAAAGAACGAGCAGATTCATCTCCATAATACACTTGTGAGGTTCCTGGTGACAACAATAACTTATTAGCTGTTTCGATTGGTTTTTCTCTATTGGGATCAAACGGGCTTCCATCATCGTGAGAACTTAAATAATTAAGGGTTCCAAATGCTTTTAAATCACCATTTAAAACCTTTGAATATTTATTAAATAAAGCTTCGTAACCCATTTCTTTTGAATTCCATTTAAACTCAAAGTTGATCAAACTTTGAAAACTTGCTGGATCAAAATAATTCACTTTTTTATCACCAAAATCGAATAATTGTCCACCACTTACACCATAATTATAAACTTCACCAACCATATAAAAATCGTTGTTATCAACTACTTTTTCTGGATTATTCTTTTTGAATTTAGCAAATGTAAAATCGCATTCTGTTTTAAATTCTTGCCAAACATATTCTTCTGTATGCTTAACGGTATCTACTCTGTAGCCATCTATGCCAAATTCTGTGATGTAATCTGTAAGCCACTTCATAATATAAAAACGAGGTGCTCTTGGGTGACCTGTACGCTTAAAAAACGCATCTAATTCGGCAACTTCTTGTTCGTAACGACCTTCAGATTTCCATTTTTCAACGAGTTGAGGAGGTAATTCGACATCTTCATTACTTTCAGTTCTAATATCAGGAAGGTTTGCTACAAGTGTACAACTAATAGTATTTTCATAGTTATCGTAAGTACATTGCTTATCAGTTCTCACCCATTCTTCTGGCCAAACTGGATCTTTTTCAGTAACAGGTCCTGTATGATTAATTACAGCATCTAAAACGATACGAATTCCTCGAGCATGCGCTTCTTTAACTAGTTCATGCAAGTCTTTTTTGGTTCCAAAATTTGGATCAATGTTTGTCCAATCTTTAGCCCAATAGCCATGAAAACCGTAAGACACACCAGTACCTTCATCTGTTCCTCCATGAATTTGTTCAACTATTGGAGTCATCCAAATGGCATTGATACCTAAATCTGAAAAATAACCTTCCTTTACTTTTTGAGTAATTCCTTTTATATCTCCACCTTCAAAACCTCTAAGCTTACCAGTTTCTTTAGTTCTATCAAAATTAACATCGTTAGATGTATCTCCATTATTAAACCGATCTGTTAATAAGAAATACAAATTAGCTCCTTCCCAAACAAAAGGGCGTTCAATATGTTCTGAATCTAAATCTTCAGCCTTAGATTGATTATCATTTACATTTGTGTCTTTACAACTCAATGTCAATAAGATTAAAGTTAATACTATTAGCTTCTTCATATTACTTTATTTTTAATATGAATGACTCCAATGGTTTAATATCTACTCTTACTTTAGCTTTTCCATTTTCAACTTTTAAAGTTGATTTATATTCATTAAATAATTGATCGGAAACGGAATACTCACCATCTTTCAATTGTAATTTTGACACAATATCTTCAGGTAATTGCAACTCAAAACCATAAGTGTTTTCAGCATTAAAATTAGAAATCACAATTAATTTTTCATCAGCACTCCAACGCACAAAAGACAATACTTTATCATTATACCATTCTGTGTTTTGTCGATTGTATTGATGAATATCTTGATAGTTTCCAGCTAAGGCAGAACTATTAATCGTAAAGTTCAAGAGACGTTTATAAAAATCTCTGAGTGCTAATTCTTCTTTAGTTGATTGACCACCATCAAAGGCTTTTTCGTTTATCCAACGTACTAAACTTGGCACTGAACCATAATCAAAAATCGATGTTCGAGTAGGATCTCCAAAACCTAAATCTTCAGCTCCATCTTCTCCAAATTCCTGACCGAAATACACCATAGTTGGCGATGAACTAATTGTTGTTGAAACTACCATTGCTGGTTTTCCTTTTTCTGCGCTTCCAGCAAAATCAGAACTTGCGATACGTTGTTCATCATGGTTCTCTAAAAAGTGAAGCATGTGGTGTTCAATATCTTTTAAATCCTCTTGTATAGGTGGAATATTATCCGTTTTCCCATGACCTTGCATCACATGTTTTAGTGTATCATAAAGTTGGACTTTATCATACAGATAATCCATTTTTCCTTTTTTGACATAATCTCTATATAAACTAGGATTATAAACTTCCGCTAATAAAAAAGCATCAGGATTTTTCATTTTAATATGCGAATTCATATAACTCCAAAATTCAACAGGAACCATTTCTGCCATATCATAACGGAAGCCATCAACACCTTTTTCTGTCCAGTACAATGTAATATCTTTGAATTTTTTCCACGAACTAGGAATGGTTTTACCTTTCCAAAATTCGAAATGAGATTTGTAATCTTCATTTTCAGAACCTTCTGGCAGCTCATCAAAGTCTTTTTTACCATCAGGACTAACACCATAATTTACCTTTACCGTTTCGTACCAATCATACATATCTGGTTGTGATGCTCTAGAACCATTACCTGTCCATTTTGCTGGAATTTCTTCAAATTTTCCATCAGCCATTGGATGATTTTCTCCACCTAAAGGTTTGTAATCATTTTTCCAATTGGGCACTATAAAGTCTTCACCTGGATTGTAATAAAAGTTATTATTGACGTCGTAAACCACTGTTTTATCATCTTCTGCTCCAAAATCTGAAGCACCTTCAGGATTGGTTAAGCTTTGATAATTTCTTGCCACGTGATTTGGCACAATATCAATAATCACTTTTAATCCAGCTTTGTGAGAACGTTCTATTAAATCTTCAAATTCTTGCAAACGATTCTCTACATTATTGGCTAAATCTGGATTCACATTGTAATAATCTTTCACAGCATAAGGCGAACCTGCACGACCTTTAACGATATCTGGATCATCATTTGAAATTCCGTATTTTGTATAATCTGTAATGACATCATGATGTGGAACACCAGTATACCAAATATGTGTCACACCTAAATCTTTAATTTCAGTTAGTGCAGTATCAGTAAAGTCGCTGAATTTCCCTACACCATTTTCTTCAAGAGTTCCCCAAGGTTTATTGGTTGTATTTGTGTTTCCAAATAATCTGGTAAAGACTTGATAAATCACTTCTTTTTTCTTCATTTCAACGTTAGGTTTTGTAGGTTCAGGAATTGTTTTTTTTTCGTTTTTGCATCCAAAAAAACAAGTGATAATAAATAATGATATGATTAATTTTATGCTATTCATTTGGATTATTTTTTTAGTTTTATTTTTATTTCTTTTTCTTCGGAAGTATTCCATTTTATAGGAATAGTTAGTGTATTCGCTTCTGATTTCCAGATACTTTTAACTTTTATGTTATTCACTTTTATATGTTTAGGCTTCTCTAAAACATTATGAATCACTAGTTCTATTTCTTTGTCAGATATTGAATAATTAGAACCGGTTTCAGCTTCAAAATTTATATTTAACCAATCCTTTTCAATTGCTGCTTTAAACTCAAGAATTTCATATTGATCTTTTTGAATCGCATCAACAGTTTTACCGTTATCATTATAAAACTCTTGTTTACTTTCAGTAACACTTTTATCAAAATAATAATGTAATTCTAAAGTGTTTCCATCATATTCTCGAGTTGATTGAATAGATTTAGTCATTGGAATAAATGCACCTCCACGAACAAATGTTGGAATGCTATTTTCTTTTAAATCATAAATAGTTACACTTCCAGCCTTATACTTTTTATCCGAATAAAAATCAAACCAATTTGAAGTCTTAGGAAAATAAACCGTCTTCTTTTCTACTTTAGAAATAGTTACTGGAGCGACTAAAAAGTCATTTCCCCAAAGATAAGTTGTGGCATCATCTTTAAGGATCTCTGAATTATCTTCAAAAAATAATGGTCGCATCAAAGGTTTTCCTTCAATATGATTTGTAGCCATTAAATTATAATTGTAAGGCAATAAACTGTAACGTAATTCAATAGCTTGCTTTGCTAAAGCTTTTGCTTTATCGCTTCTAAAAACTGGCTCACTAGCGACTTCTTCTTGAGCGTGAGGTCTAAAAATGGGTTGAAAAACACCATACTGTAACCATCTTACATACAATTCATCATCAAGATTTGCACCTGCAAAACCACCTAAATCACTATGCATATATGCTAAACCTTGCATTCCCATTTGAAGTGCGATTTCGGGTTGCGATTGTAATCCTCCCCAAGTTCTATTGACATCACCAGACCAAGGCACCATTCCAAAGCGTTGAGAACCTGAATAACCAGCTCTCATTAAAATAAACGGACGCCTATTTGGATTAGCTTCTAAACTTGCTTCATACACTAATCTTGCCCAATCATGACCATAAATATTATGCACTTCATCTGCAGTTCCAGTAGCATGAATTAGATCTGAAGGATGCACTTCTGGCTCTCCTAAATCTCCCCAAAACCCGTTAACTCCAAGTTGAGATAAGTCTTTATAAATGTTCTTGAACCATTGTTCACCTTTAGGATTATAAATGTCTATCAAACCTGTATTTCCAAAATAGAAATCGTATTTAAACGGATTTCCAAGTGAATCTTTAGCAAGAATATCTTCATCGACAGCTTCTTGCCAACGGCTAGAAGTCGTTAATATAAAAGGTTCAGTAATTAAAATAGTCTCTACGTTTTTTGAATGCAAATCTTTAATCATTTGCTGTGGATTTGGAAACGAATCTCGATCGAAACTTAGATTTCCCATCGTACCTTTTAACTTTTTCCCAAACCAATATAAATCTAGGATGATTGCATCGACAGGAATTTCTTCTTCTCTAAATTTGTCGATAGTTTCAATCGTTTCTTTTTGAGAATGGTATCCAAAACGACTTGAAAAATTACCTAAAGCCCAACGAGGAAGCATTGGTTGTTTCCCTGTTAAATCTGTATAATTATCAATCATATCATACCAAGATTCTCCAACAACAATCTGATACGTTTTTCGTCCAGAAATGGTTTCGTAAGTCAAAGTGTTATCGCCTTTACTATCTAAATCTAAAAAGCCAATTGGAGCATTATCAAAATGAACCATGTATTTATTTGAAGACATCACAATTGGCAAGGTAAAGTTCATCAATTTAGATTCTGTTTCATAACCATAATGTGCTTTATTATAGAGTTCTAAACGATGTCCACGACGATTCATTCCTAGAGCTCTTGCACCTCCTCCATATAAAACTTCATCTTTGGTAAGATTGAATTGTAAGGTTTCGAACTTATCGTTTTTTTGATATCCATTTCGTTCTGAAATAATTTCTTTATCGTTATACCAATAGGTAATTTGAAATGGTTTTTTTTGAATTTTGACAGTTATACCAGATGTTTTAAATAGTGTCATCGCATCAGTATCCATAAATTCAGGTGAGACAGACATTGGTTTTAAAACAACTGCATGAGATTCTGGTTGTAATGTTTCGCCTTTCGGAATAAAAGTGGTTTCAACAATTTCTGTATTATAAAATTGAAGCAGATATGTTCCGTCAGAAACAAGAACTTCAAGTGTGTTCTCTTTTCGATTTACGCTAATAAATTCTCGTTTCTTAATTTTCTCTGGAAACAACCAAAGCATGGCTTCTTCAAAATTATTTCGCCATAATTCTTCGTTGTGTTTCCCTTCAGGAACAATTTTAGATTGCATGTTTTGAGATGAAAATCCTGTATCTTTTAATAGCGATATCATCGCATTCATATCAGTAACGGTCTGACTGATTTCTTCAAACTTCACATTACCTCCTTCTTTTCCGCCAGCTAAAAAATACATTTTAGTATCTTGAATACTTCCGTTGGCTTTTGTAAATGCGTTAACATCTTCTGAAGCAAACCAAAATGCTGAAGAAAACACACCAACTTTTCCAAAAACATTTGGATATTTTAATGCAGCATAATGAGAAATTAATCCTCCCATGGAGCTACCAATAATTCCTGTATTTTCTTTATTTGTTAATGTTTTATAGTTTGAATCTATATAAGGTTTTAAAGTCTGAACAATAAACTCCATATACGCTTCACCTTCGCCTCCTCCATATTCTGGGTGTGTCCAAGGCGAATATTCGTCAAGTCGTTTGTCTTCACCATTATCTACACCAACAACAATAAAACTCATGTTATTGTCTTTATATAATTTGTTTAAAGTTTCATCCACTGACCATTCTTCGCCATAACTTGAAGTACTTTTATCGAACAGATTTTGACCATCATGCATATAAATTACAGGAAAGGATTGGTTTGCTGAATTGTAATTTGGTGGCAAATACATCCAAATTTTACGTTTTCGATTGAGTTGAGGAATTTCGAAATCTTCAGATAAAATAAAGACATTATCAGCCATTGTAGATTGATCGGCTTCACTTTTATCCCAACTTAAAATTTTAATGTGGACGGTATCATTTTCCTTTTCAAAATTATAAATTCGATTTTCAATTTGATTGCCTTTAGCATCTCGTTCTACGGAATCCCAAGATCCTTGTGTGAACTTGAAATTGATATTATCGTCTTGTTTAGGAAAAGTAATATAAAAAGCCTTCCCTTCTTTTTCTAACTTATATGACTCATTTCCTCCTGACCAATTTTCAAAATCTCCTGAGATATAAATTGATTCTTTAGTATTATCAGGAAATTCATCAACAACAAAAGTCACCTGCGAATAGGCTGTTTGAAACAGGAAAACAATAATTATGTATAGGTGTTTTTTCATTTTTACTTTTAATTTCTGGCTGTTCAGAACTGACAATTATTTGTGTTTTGTAGTTAGAATTACACTTCCTTTTTCATTCAAGGTGATACTATCTTTCCAAATTAATGTGTCTTCTGTAATTATATTTTTTAATGTTTTCCCATTCAAACCAATTTCAGCATATCGCTCTAAATCAAGTGTGATTGGCTTTTCATTTTTATTTAAAATAAGAACAACAGTTTCTTCGTCTAAAGCTCTAGTTAGTATATAAGTGCCTTCAAAAGGTGCAAAATGAATTGTTTTACCTTCATGGATTGCCTTACTTCCTTTTCTGTAATTCAATAGTTTTCTAAGGAAAGACTGCATGTCCTTTTCATCATCTGACAAACCTTCACCTGTAAATGCATTTTTCGAATCACCTTCCCAACCGCCTGGATAATCTGTACGAATTAAACCATGATCACCAGGCTTTTCAAAATCGTTCATTAAGATTTCTGTTCCATAATACATTTGCAAAATTCGCGGCATAGTCGCATAAGTTGCTAAAGCCATTTTTGTGTTTGAAATGTTTCCGTTTAGCTGAGTAAAAATTCGACTCATATCATGATTATCTGGAAACACCATAATGTCTTTCGGACGCACATAATGGAAATCGTTTGCTAAGCCTTCATAGATTTTAACAAGACCTTTATCCCAAGATTCAGCTTCATTTAAGGCTTCAACAACTTTGACTTGCATGGCAAAATCCATAGTTGATCTTAAGTTTGAATCGTATCCATCTTTATTCTTTGCACCATCAAGCCAATAGCCAATTAATAATGGATTATAACTCCATTCTTCACCAACGATACTAAAATTAGGATATTCAGTCATAATTGCTCCAGCCCAATCGCTCATAAATGCTTTATCAGGATAAGGATAGGTATCTTGACGGATTCCATTTAGCTGAGCAGTTTCAATCCACCAAATACTATTTTGAATAATATACTTAGCCATAAACGGATTGCGTTGATTCAAATCTGGCATTGAAGCCACAAACCAACCTTGCGAATTTCCGTCGCTATCATATGTTGACGCATAGACATCTTGATTCGTTGTTCGTCTGTGATTAGAATTTATGGTTGTTTCCCAATTCCAATTTTTAATATTTTTCTCATAATTATCTTGCAGGTTTACCCAGTTTTTAAATGGCAAATCTTTCATCCACCAATGTTCAAGTCCACAGTGATTAGCAACTTGATCCATCACTAATTTCATTCCTCTCTCCTTCAAGTTAGCTGATAAGTCTTGATACTCTTTAAGTGTTCCAAAACGTGGATCAATTTGGTACAAATCTGTAATAGCATACCCATGATACGACCCTTTTTTCATATCGTTAGTTAGCATTGGTTGTGGCCAAACAGCTGTAAACCCTAAATCTTGAATATAATCTAGATGCTGAGTAATGCCTTGAATATCGCCTCCATGTCTAGCATAATCATTTGTTCTGTCAATGGTACGATCAAGCAATTCTGGTTGACCTTCCATAGCTAAAGGAGAATCATTTCCAGTATTTCCGTTAACAAAACGATCAGGAGTAATCAGATATAATGCATCTGTACTGTCAAATCCTATAAAATCTTCAGTTGATTTTTGACGTCTTTGCAATTCGTAAATAGCAATGAGTTGTTCTTCACTATCATTTTTAAAAGTAATATTGAATTGACCTGCTGAAGTGCTTTCGGATATTTTTAAATCTATAAATAAGTAATTGTTACTATTATCACCTTTAGAAACGTTTTCAATTGAAACACCTTTGTAAGAGATGCTTGGTGTAAAATCTCCAATATTAGTATGCTTTACTAAAAGCTGAAGTTGCTCATTTTGAAAGCCAATCCACCAATTTGGAGGCTCTATTCGCTCAATATCATTTTGACTTATGAGTTGTGATTTTAATTTTTCAGTATTAACATCTTCTGATATATTGCCTTTACAAGACATCGTTAAAACAATTGCAAAAACTGAAAGGTAACTAAAAATGTGTTTCATGATTTTTGCTGTTTTAAACTTTTAATTTTTTATAAAACCTACAAGATTTTTGAAACCTTGCAGGTTAAATAGATTGATATTTATACTGTAACCAAATTATTAGGGCTTATAGAAATAGATTTTCCTTTAACTAAAATTTCTATGTCCTGGTTTCCTTCGAGTTCAAATGCTGTTTCATTTTTAGCAACATCGACTTTTAAAATCTGGTTTCTAAAGTTGACTTTAAATGAATATGCTTCCCATTGTTCAGGGATTTTAGGTTCAAAAGACAGTTTATCATTTACGATTCGCATGCCTCCAAAACCTTCAACAATACTCATCCAAGTTCCTGCCATTGATGTAATATGTAAACCTTCTTCTACTTCATGATTATAATCATCCAAATCTAGACGAGACGTTCGTAAATAAAAGGCATATGCCTGTTCCATACGATCTAATTTTGCTGCTTGAATACTATGCACACAAGGAGATAAAGAGCTTTCATGTACTGTATAAGGCTCGTAAAAATCAAAATGGCGTTCTAATTCTTCAGAAGAAAAATGATCTTCAAAAAGGTAGAATCCTTGTAAGATGTCAGCTTGTTTTATATATGGTGAACGTAAGATGCGATCCCAAGACCATTTTTGATTGATTGGTCGTTGAGACTTTGGAAGGTCTGAAACTGTAATTAATTCTTTATCCAAGAAACCATCTTGTTGTAAATAAACATTTTTTTCATCATCAAAAGGGAAATACATCTGATCTGCAACGTCTTTCCATTGTGACAATTCAGATTTAGACAATTTTGCTTTATGCATAATTCGTGTATAATCAGAGTTATACTCCTTTTCAATTTTTTCAATATTACTTAAAGCATAATCAATACACCATTTTGCGATATAATTTGTATACCAGTTATTATTGACATTATTTTCATATTCATTTGGACCTGTAACTCCAAGAATAACATATTTCTTTTTTGCTTCTGAAAAGTTTGCACGTTGATGCCAAAATCTAGCAATTCCGATTAAAACTTCTAAACCTTTTTCTGGTATATAACTGTAATCTCCTGTATAACGATGGTAATTATAAATAGCAAATGCTATGGCACCATTTCGATGAATTTCTTCAAAAGTAATTTCCCATTCGTTATGACACTCTTCACCATTCATAGTCACCATTGGATATAAAGCTGCGCCATTTGAAAATCCTAATTTTTCAGCATTTTCAATTGCTTTTTCTAAATGATGATACCGATATTCTAAAAGGCTTTTAGCAACACTTTGATCTTTGGTAGCCATATAAAACGGAATGCAATAAGCTTCTGTATCCCAATACGTACTACCTCCATATTTCTCACCTGTAAATCCTTTTGGACCAATATTTAATCTAGCATCAGTACCAAGATACGTTTGGTTTAGGTGAAAGATGTTAAATCGAATCCCTTGTTGAGCAGCAACATCTCCTTCAATTGTGATATCTGCCATATCCCAAATTTTTGCCCAAGCTTGTTTCTGTTTCTCTAATAGAGCATCGAAACCTAATTCTGACACTTTATTTAACGTTTTTTTAGCTTCTGAAACCAATTCATTTTTGTCATGATTTCTATCAGAAATATAACCTCCAAATTTTGTAAGCGTTATTGTTTCACCTTTTGACACTTGGTTTTGATAGGTGAATGCAATTTTATCGATAGCGTCATTAACTGTTTTGTCTTGTCTTAAAACAAGTCCATTTAATGACACTTGAGTTTGCATGGATGTACAGACATAAAAGTGTGTTTTCATAGTTTTAGAAACTATAAAGGCTTGTTCATTTTCGTGATTAACACTAAGCACATCCCAAAACTTATCATCCCAGTTAGAATCTTCATTGGTAATTCCATTATCTAAATAAGGAGAAAAATCAATTTGAGTATCATTATTCAAAGGAGTGACGTTATATTCTATTGCACCAATTTCATCGATATTTAAACTTAAGAATCGTTTTGTTTCTACTTTAACTTCAATAAAATTCTGAAGCGTAGCAATAAAACTTCTAGATAGCCAACCTTCTTTCATGTTGAGCTCTCTTCTAAAATTTTCAATTTTATTGCATTTGGCTAAGTCTAATTGCTCGCCATTAATTGAAACATTAATTCCAATCCAATTTGGAGCATTTAAAACTTTAGCAAAATATTCTGGGTAACCATTTTTCCACCAACCAACTCTGGTTTTATCTGGATAGTAAACACCAGCAACATAGCTTCCTTGAAATGTATCACCTGAATAGTGTTCTTCAAAATTAGCACGTTGTCCCATGGCTCCATTACCTAGGCTCATTAAACTTTCTGAAGACTTAACTTGCTTGGCATCAAAGCCTTCTTCTATAATTGACCAGTTATCTGGTTGTATATAATTGTTATTCATTATACTTTATAAATCAGTTATTGATTGATAAATCGTTTTTTATTATTTGTTTATTTCTCCTGAAATAATTTGCTTGATAAATTCTTGTGACATTTCGGTAAAATCTTTAAAAATATAATCAGCTTCGTGTAGCACTGATTTTTCACCAATACCTATAGATATCATATTTGCCATATTTGCTGCTTGAACTCCAGCAACAGAATCTTCAAATACGATACAATCTTCTGGATTTATTCCTAAAAGTTTTGCTCCAATTAAAAACACTTCAGGATCTGGTTTTGCTTTAGACACATCATTACCATCAACAATGGCTTCAAACTTTTCTAAAAGGTGAACCTTTTTTAAAATTGGTGTCGCATTTTTACTTGCCGACCCTAAAGCAATAGCTTGTTTGTTTTGAATAAGAAAATCTAATACTTTAGATACATCTGGAAGTATTTCTGAATCATCCATGTTATCAATATAACTCAGATAATTTTCATTTTTAATAGCCATTAGGTTAGTAAAATCTTCATCTGAAAGGGTTTTATTTCCCCATTCTAATATTTTTTCTAAAGAACGAACTCGGCTTACGCCTTTAAGTTGCTCATTTTGTACTTCGGAAAAATCTACACCTATACTACTCGCTAATTTTTTCCATGCTAAGAAGTGATATTTTGCGGTATCTACGATAACACCATCGAGGTCAAATATGAATCCTTTTTTATTCATTAAGTTCTATTATTCTGATTGATAAGAAATTGCATTTTTATTTGTAATCAGTAAATTACAAAGTCCTGCAATTATTAAACTAATTCCTGCAACAGTCATAGCATTAATGGATTCTTCGCCCAATAAGCCAGACACAAAATTAATACCTCCAAGTGCTGCAATAATTTGAGGTATTACAATAAACATATTGAAGATTCCCATAAACATTCCCATCTTGTTAGGATCTACTGAACTGGACAACATTGCATAAGGCATTGATAAGATACTTCCCCAAGCAAAGCCAATTAAAACAAAGCACCATTTAAGATTTTCTGGTGTCGTAAAATACATTAGAATAAAACCAAGGCCACCAACCATTAATGAAAACATATGTACATACTTTCTATTAATGTTTCTTTTTGAAGTGTACAACACCAACAAAAGAGCAAAAACCATTGATGATAAGCCATAAACTCCCATTGCAGATCCTACTAAATTTGATGATTTTTGAAATGCTGTATTTGCAACATCAAATGCCTGAGCTTGAATAGTATTCGTCATATCAAAAGCTGACTGAACAGGAGCAGGAGTATTAAACACATGCTCAGTTAATGCTGGGTTAGCTAAACTCCACATTGTGAAAAATGCAAACCATGAAAAAAACTGAATGACACCTAATTTTTTCATCGTTAAAGGCATATTACCAATATTATTTAATATGTCTGGAATGAATTGATTTTTCTTGGCTTTCTCACGTTTGAACTCTTCCATATCTTCTGGAGGATATTCTGTAGTGGTAAAAATGGTATATAAAATACTGATTAAAAAGACGAATGCACCTATAGCAAATGCTACTTTTACTGAATCTGGAATAATTCCAGAAGCTGCAGAATCACTAACACCAATTTGAGACACCATCCAAGGTAAATTACTCGCAATCCATGTACCAATACCTATAATTAAAGTTTGAACAACAAAGCCATACGTTCTTTGAGATTCGGTAAGTTTATCAGCAACTAAAGCTCTAAACGGTTCCATAGAGATATTAATTGATGCATCTAAAATCCAAAGAAATCCAGCTGCTATCCATAATGCAGAAGAAAAAGGTACAAAAAACAGAGCTAGTGAACTCAAAATTGCTCCTATTAAAAAATAAGGCCGACGACGTCCTAATCTAGAATGCCAAGTTCGATCACTCATATAACCAATAATTGGCTGAACAAGTAAACCCGTTAAAGGTGCAGCAATCCATAATAATGGAATAGAATGCTCATCAGCTCCTAGCGTTTGAAATATTCGAGACATAAAGCCTCCTTGTAATGCAAAACCGAATTGTATTCCTAGGAAACCGAAACTCATGTTCCAGATTTCCCAAAAACTAAGGGTGCGCTTTTTCATAATAGTATGTTTATATTAATACTATTGACAAGCGATAAAACTTATCAAAACTTAAATGTAGAAGTGAAAATATAAGTTTTGATTATGGCGTAAATATAGTAAAGTTTTTATTTAATTCATTTAAAATCTATTTTTTGGTAGATTCTCTTTCAATCAACTCAGTCTCAATAATAACAGTTTCATAGATTTCTTCTTCCTCTTCTTCACCCTCTTCACCTTCATCCATTTCTAATCTATTGATTAACAAATCGGCAGCTTTCTCACCAATACTTTGTCCATGTTGACTCACCGTTGTTAAACTTGGTGTAGAGTGTTTTGAGAGCACTCCATCAGTAAAACTAACCACTTGTAGCGATTCTGGAATTTTTAACCCAAGTTTTCTTGCAACTTTCATCGCAGTAACAGCATATAATTCATTTACTGCAAAAACTCCATCAATATTTTTATTCAATTTAAAAAGTTCTTCAATTTCTTTTTCAAGTGCCTCTAGTTGATTTTCAGATAATAACTTATCATCTACTTTTAAAATCAAAGAAGACTTGGGATGCATTTTATTATCTTCAAGAGCTTCAATATATCCTTGAGTTCTTAATTTACCTACACTTACATAATCTTTAGTTGTAATAATAGCGATGTTTTCACAACCACATGAGATTAGTTTTTCAATGGCCAGTTTTGCGCCTTTAACATCATCAACAATGACTTTATCACAAGGAATTTCATTGACTACGCGATCAAACATTACGATAGGCATCCCTTGATTAATCGTTTCTATAAAATGGTGGTAATCTTGATGTTGCAATGTCTCTTTAGCAATGGAAAGTATAAAACCATCTATACTACCATTTGCAAGCATTTGCATATTAATTACTTCCTTATCAAAAGACTCATTAGAAAGACCAACAATTACATTATAACCACGTTTGTTTGCCACCAACTCAATACCAGTAATGACTTTCGAAAAAAAGTGATGAACAATTTCAGGTATTATAATTCCGATAGTTTTTGTTTTCCTATTTTTCAGACTCAATGCAATGTTATTAGGTCTATAGTTATACAGTTTTGCAAATGCTTGAACTTTTTGTCTTGTATCTTCACTTATTTCTATACTATTTCTAAGCGCTTTAGAGACTGTAGATATGGAAACATCTAATTCTTTAGCAATTTGTTTTAGTGTTACTTTTCTTTTCATGAAAGAGGAATATAATTTTGAATGTTAAAAAAATAGGCTGCGGCGTACTTTTCTTAATATGGCAATAAAGATATTATTTAATTATAAATTCAATAATAATAAGCTATAATTTATTGATTTCTGTTAATTTAAAAAAAGTTCTTAACACGAAAACGTTTTCGCTAAGTAAATACAATCTGATAATTCAAAATTTGACCAAATTTTACATAGTTTTAACGCTAGAAGTGAAAATATAAACAATAAATTAACTAAAATTAACTTAAAAATAGTGTATGAAAACATTTTTAAATAGCTTGCTGCTATTAGTTTTTTTGTTACCTGCAACTTTATTTGCACAAACTTTGGTAACTGGAACCGTAACAGACCAAGCTGATACATCTCCCTTACCAGGTGTCAATATCCTTGTCAAAGGGACTACAACTGGAGCTGCAACTGACTTTGATGGTCATTATAGCATTACAGTTAATCAAGGCGATATTCTAGTATTCTCTTATTTAGGATATATAACTCAGGAAATTACCTTCTCAGGCCAATCTCCTTTAGACGTTATATTGGTTGAAGACGCGTCACAACTTGATGAAATTGTCATTATTGGATATGGATCTGTAAAAAAAGAAGATCTTACTGGATCTGTTGATGTAATTTCTTCAAAAGACTTTAATCAAGGCCCTATTGTGTCTACCGATCAATTATTAAGTGGTAAAGCTGCAGGTGTTCGTATTACAAACTCTGGAGGTTCTCCAGATTCTGCACCAAACATTAGAATTCGTGGTGGTGCTTCATTATCTGCAAATAGTAGTCCATTAATTGTTATTGATGGTGTACCAATTGGAAATGACAGTCCTGCTGGAGTAAGCAATCCTTTGTCATTAGTCAACCCAAATGATGTCGAAAGCTTCTCTATATTAAAAGATGCTTCGGCAACAGCAATTTATGGCTCTCGAGCTTCTAATGGTGTAATCATTATTACAACTAAAAAAGGAACCTCTGGAGATGAAATAATTTACAACTTCTCTTCTGATATTTCTGTTAGTAAAGCTGGAAGTGGTTTAGATATGATGACAAGTAGTGAATATGTTAAGTTCATTCAAGAATACCACCCAACTTTCGTAAGCTCTTTAGGAGTACCTGTAGGTTCGGTAAGTACAAATGAATCTGTATCTCAAATTATAGATGGTCGTGCTATATATGACACTGATTGGAGAGATAATGTATTTAGAACTGCAATAACATCAAATACAAATTTTAGTGCTAGAGCAAATTTATTCAAAAAAATACCTTTCAGAGCATCTGTAGGATATACCAATGCCAAAGGTGTTGTAATGTCGGATGATTATGAACGTGTAAGTGCTTCTTTTAAATTAACTCCTAAATTATTGGATGATAATTTAAAATTAGATATTAATGCTAAAGCGACGTATGCAGACAAAAATTCTATTGACACAGGTGGAGCTCTTGGAGGCGCAATTAATTTCGATCCAACAAAACCTGTATATGATAACAATAGCATTTTCGGAGGTTATTATGTAAACATGAATGGAAACTTAATAGATGGTCAATGGAATCCAGTTGCATTACTAAATCAACGTGAGCGCCCAGAACGTGTATTTAGATTTTTAGGAAACGTAGAATTAGATTACAAATTGCCTTTCGTACCAGGTTTAAAAGCTGTTGTTAATTTAGGGTTAGATGCATCTAGAGCAAAAATTGAAGAGCGTTTTTCTGATAACTCTTTAGCGACATATCGTGTCACTGGCAATGATACTTCACCTTATGTGTTTAATCCAGGTGTTAATTTTGCAGAAAGACAACACATAACTAATACTACATTAGATGCTTATGTTCAATATAATAAAGATTTGGAAGGAAGTTTTATTAACAAGTTTGATGTACAAGCAGGTTATTCGTACCAAAATTTTAAAAACGACGGAAACAAAGACGAGTATGATTATATAACTACTGAACAACAGGAGTTAGACTATAATCTTACTATTGGTGACCGATTTGAAACTTTTGATGCCAACAATCCTAATAACAGGTATTACAACCTTTTAAATCTACAATCATTCTTTGGTCGTTCAAATATAGATTTCGCAGGAAAATATCTTTTAACTTTATCATTTAGAGCAGATGCGTCTTCATTATTCCAAGAAGATAACCGTTGGGGATTTTTCCCATCAGCAGCATTCGCTTGGAAAATTAATAAGGAATCTTTCTTACAAAACAGCAACTTTATTAATGATTTAAAATTAAGATTAGGTTGGGGACAAACAGGACAACAAGACATTACAAATGTTGTAGGATATTACCCATCAAGGGCATTATTCCAACCTGGTAGTAATAATAGTCAATATTTACCGACGTCAGGATTATATTCTGCAATACCTTTTAATTCTGAATTAACATGGGAAAAAACAACCACTTATAATGCTGGTCTTGATTTTGATATTTTAAGCAATAATCTGATTACAGGTGCTTTTGATGTTTATTTTAGAAAAACCACAGACTTACTAGCAGATGTTCCACTTCCTCCAGGGCAATCATTCTCTAGTAGTTTTGCTGATAACGTTGGTGAAACTGAAAGCAAAGGATTTGAATTAAATTTAAATATTAACCCTATTCAAACAGAGGATTTCAGATTTAGCATTGTTTCAAATATTGCTTACAACAATACAGAAATCACAGACTTAGAAGGACTAGCAAGTATTCCAACTGGTGGTACTGTAACAGGTACAGGTACATTCTTACAACGTCATGCTGTAGGACAACAGGCTGGAAGCGCATATGTATTTAAACAATTATACGATGCTAATGGCACGCCTATTCCAGGTGCATTTGCAGATACAAATGGAGATAACGTCATTAATGATGATGACCGTTATTATCAATCAATCGCGCCAAACTGGACGTATGGATTTGGATTAAACTTTGCTTATAAAAATTGGGATTTAAGTTCTAGTTTTAGAGGGCAAATTGGTGGAAACGTTTTTAACTTAAATAAACTTAGTTACGGAAACGTAGAAAATGCATTACCAGATAACAATACCAGTTTATCAAATGTACTAAACTTTTATGATGGAGCTGCTGATCCTGCTTTCTATGAAGCAATTGGAAATACAATTTATTCTGATTACTACCTAGAAGATGCATCATTCCTTAGATGTGATAACATTGCATTAGGTCATAGATTTGATAATATAATTAAGGATGTTACTGTACGTTTTTATGGAAGTGTTACTAATCCTTTCATTGTTACTGATTATTCTGGGCAAGATCCAGAAAATTTTGGAGGAATAGATGGTAATTTCTACCCTAGACCTACCGTATATACAGTTGGAATTAATTTAGACTTTTAAACAAAAAAATATGAAAAAAGCTATAAAAACAATAGTTGTACTATTAAGTTTCTCTTTTCTAGGAATTTATTCATGTACAGACGATCTTAATGTTGAACCCAAAGTTGAATTAACATTAGAAGAGTTATTGGCTCAAGATCCTAACGCAATCGAAGGTATTGTATCTCGGTTATATGCATCATTTGCACTCTCAGGACCAGATGGCTCAGGAAGTTCAGATATCGATGATGATGCTGGTGAATCTCCTTTTTTAAGAGGAATTGTAAACCTACAAGATTTTACTGCTGATGGCATGAAGAATCGTTGGGGAGATGATGGATTAGACCAATTAACAACAACATCTAACTGGGATGGAAATAATAAATTTTTCAGATACTTATACAATCGAATTTATTATACCATACCTCAATGTAATAATCTTATTGATGTACTAAGCTCAGTTTCATTAGAAGGAACAGACTTGGCAAAAAATGAAGCTCGTTTTTTACGATCTTTAGCTTACTTTTACCTAATTGATTCTTTTGGTAAAGGTGTTCTCGTTACAGAAGATGATTTAGGAACGAGTGATCCACTTCCAGAGTCTACTCGTTTAGAACTGTTTACTTATGTAGAAACTGAATTGTTAGAGATTGAACCATTAATGCCACCATCAAATGGTTATGGTAGAGCAAATACTTTTGTAGTAGATATGTTACTTGCCAAACTATATATGAATGCTGAAGTTTATATTGGACAACCAAAATATGATCAAGCATCAATTTATGTTAATAAAATCATAAACGAAGGTGGATATCAATTAGCAACGAATTTTGTTCAAAATTTCTCAGGAGACAACGATAATTCTCCTGAAATTATTTTTCCTTTAATTGCTGACGCTGTAAGTAGTCAAAGTTTTGGTAACACAACGTATATCGTAAATGGTAGTTTAAGTTCTGACACTATGCCTATTGAAGATTTTGGCGCATTAGAAGGCTGGCAAGGACATCGTGCTTCATCAGCATGGTACGGATTATTTGGATCAAGTGCTTCTGAATTAGCTGCTTCTAATGATGTTAGAGCAAGTTTATTTTGGACAAATGGTCATAATTATGAGATGACAGATTATAGAGAATGGACAGATGGTTATCCATCAATTAAATTTAGAAATACAGATTATGATGTGGCAACTTCTGCAACAAGTTTCTCTGGTACAGATTTCCCATTATATAGATTAGCTGATGTATATTTAATGTATGCTGAATTAGCGGTAGTACATAATGCAATTGGAACGGATAACAATACGGCTTTAGATTTAGTAAATCAAGTTAGAACACGTTCTAATGCTAACTCAATAAGTTCATTTGAATTAACTGAAGATTTTATTTTAGATGAAAGAGGTAGAGAATTAAACTTAGAAGGACATAGACGTACAGATTTAATACGTTTCAATAAGTTCACAGGAGGAAACTATATTTGGCCTTGGAAAGGAAATACAGCTGCAGGAACATCTATTCCTGATCATTACAAGTTATTCCCTATTCCTGAACAAGCTAGAGGAGCAAATCCTAATTTAACACAAAACACAGGATATTAAAACTATGAAAATGAAATATTTATTTAAGTTTTGTCTCATAACATTTACATTATTCATTTCATGTAGTGATGACGACAATTTACAAATTTCCGAAGGGAGTTTCGGAAATATCCTAACACCAGATGAAGGACAAGTTATAATTCTTAATCCTTTTGAGGATCAAACAAATATTGCAATTACTGTAAGTTGGGAAGATGCTACTTACGATGTTCCAACTAGTATCAATTATACTGCTGAAATAGCTGTATCTGGAACAAATTTTGAAAACCCAATTGCAATTGGAAATACTAACACTAATTCGTTATCAACTAACATTTCTAATTTTAATGGTTTTGTAACCCAAGCTGGTTTATTTCCATTTGTTGAAGGCGCTTTAGATATTAGAATTAAATCTGATATAGGTGACGAAAATGTATTGCCACAATACTCAAGTATGGTAACAATTACTGTAACACCATTCACTACAGACTTACCAAGGTTAGCTGTTCCTGGAAATCATCAAGGTTGGGATCCTCCAACAGCACCTAATTTAGCTGCTTCAGCATTTGGAGAAACTGACTACGAAGGTTATGTATGGCTAGATGGTGAGTATAAATTTTTAGCACCAGATCAAACAGGAGCATTCGATTGGGGGAATACAGATTGGGGAGATGATGGTACTAGCACAGGTGTATTAGTAGACATGGATGGTGAAGCTAATTGTAATGCAACAGTTGCTGGATATTATTTAGTAAAGGCAAATACTTCTGATTTGACATATTCTACTGAAGCTCAAAGCTGGGGAATTATAGGTAATGCAACACCAACAGGTTGGGATAGTGATACAGATATGATTTACGATCCTGCAACACGCATGCTTAGCTTAACTTTAGATTTAACAGCTCAAGAAGCTCCAGATAATGGAATTAAATTTAGAGCTAATGACGGTTGGGACATCAACTTAGGAGATTCTGGTGCAGATGGCACTATGGAATTTGGTGGTGATAATATTGGAATAGCTGAATCTGGGAACTATACAATTACACTAGACTTAAGCAATCCTAGAGAGTATACTTATTCTTTAACTTTAAACTAAAAAACAATGAAAAAGATATTAAAACTAGTATCCTTATTTACTATACTAATATTTGCTGTAAATTGTGATGATACTGAAGATTTTGAGTTTACTACTCCTGTAGAGAGCTTTAGCATTATTACTCCAGGTGATGGAGTTAGCATAATATTAGATGGTTCTAACGACCAAAACCCAGCTCTTACAATAGTATGGAATGACAATATTACTGGAGCAGAAACTTATGCTATTGAAATGTCAATAGATGAAGAGTTTACAAATCCTTTGACTATTGGTAATTCAAATTCAAATACTTTTACAATGTCTGTTGAAGGCTTAAATTCATTATTATTAGATAATGATATTTCTGCTCTAGAAGAAACTTCAATATATTTAAGAGTTATAGGTAATGACTCACAAACTAGCGCGATTAGATTAACTGTAAGTTCTTATCCTGAAGAAAATCCAATTATTACTAGTCCTGATAGTACATTTGAAATTGTATTATCAGACATTACAGAAGATGAAACTGCATTAACTGTTGATTGGACAGATCCTAACTTCTCTCCTGACAGCCCAGTAGTTATAAATTACAATATTGAAATAGCTGTAGCAGGAACAGATTTTGCAACTGTAGAATCTTTAGGTGATACACAAGATAGAACCTTATCTTTTACTCATAGCGAATTGAATGCTGCTGCACTTAATTTAGGACTTCAAGCAGAAACTGTATCTATGTTAGACCTTAGAGTTCGTTCTGTGTTAGAAACAACATCTGGAGATCTTGAAAGAAATTCAGATCTTATTACAATTACAGTAACACCGCATGAAGCAGGCTTCCCTTCAGTACTTTACGCAGTTGGAGCAGGTCTTCCAGATGCTGGTTGGGGTTGGGGTTCTCCAGAAGAATTTATATCACAAGGCTCTATTTATTCAGCTAATGTTAATTTAAGCCCAGATAATGGTGGTAATTTTAGGTTTTTTGCTCAACAAGATTGGGGACCAATTGGTTATAATTACCCTTGGTTTGAAGCTAGAGGTTATACTATTGATGCCGATTTAATAAATGCAAATGATGGTGATAGTAATTTCCAATTTATAGGCACAGCTGGAGAATATTCTCTTGAAATTGATACAGAAAATAAAACCCTTACTTTAGGTAATCCTACAGTAGGTTCAAACTGTGAATACGACCAACTATGGCTAGTTGGAGCTGGTGTACCTGACGCAGGTTGGGGTTGGGCATCTCCTGTACAATTACCATGTACTGGATCTGGAGTATATGCAGGTAACGTAAACCTAGCAAATGATTCTTTTAGATTCTTTACTGATAGTGCATTAGAATGGGCTTCTCCAAGTTTCAATTATCCTTATTATACAAATGAAGGGTATACTATAGATTCAAATTTCGCAGATGCAATGGATGGTGACAATAACTTCTCATTTACAGGAACTCCAGGAGAATATTTCTTAACAGTTGATACAATTAATCAAACAATTACTTTAGGCTCTCCTCAAACAAATTGTGAATATGATCAACTTTGGTTAGTTGGAGCTGGTGTACCTGACGCAGGTTGGGCATGGACAACTCCTGTACAATTACCATGTACTGGTGACGGTGTCTATTCTGGTTCTGTTACTTTTGCAAATGACTCCTTTAGATTTTTTACTGATAGCGCATTAGAATGGGATTCTCCAAGTTTTAATTATCCTTACTATGTAAGTGAAGGTTTTACTATCGATCCAAATTTTGAGGATGCATTGGATGGTGATAATAACTTCTCATTTACAGGTGCTCCTGGAACATATACCCTAACTGTGGATACTGTTAACATGAGCATTACACTAAATTAATAATAAACTTAAAAGGCTATGATGTAAATACAACATAGCCTTTTTTTTAAATACATGCTATGAAAAAAATTTTACTCCTATTATTATTAATATCATTCTATTCTAAAGCTCAAGTTTCTCTTAGTGTAGGAGCTATTGAAGTAGATCAACCTGTTACTATTACCCTTGACATAAACAATACTGTTGATACAGACTGTAATGGAATTACTAATCCAACTAGTGTTTACATGCACTCAGGAATTGGTGATAATTCAGATGCTTTTGGATTTAATGTTATTGGTAATTGGGGACTAGATGATGGTGTTGGGCAAATGACAAATCAAGGTGGCGGAATATATACTATTACGATAACTCCACAAACTTATTACGGATTAACACAACCTCAAGCTGATGCAGCAACTCAAATAGGAATGGTCTTTAGAAATGAAGATGGAACTCAAGAGTTAAAAGAGGATGGTTGTAATGATTATATATTTTCAGTTGGTACTGTGAGTATTGTTATAACAGAACCTTCAGCTTCTGAAGTTGTAATAAATTCAGGTGACGACTTAACTGTTAAATCTATAATATATTTTCAAGGATCATCAACAGTGCAAGGAAGTTATGAAATTTTCTACAATAACGTGTCTGTTGGAACTGGAACTTGTGGGTTTCCTAATTGCACATATACAATACCAAATATAACTGAAAGTGGCACTGTTCGTGTTGTTGGTTCTCCTCCTGCTCCTAATTCAAGTGAATCAGGTGAAACAAGTTTTGAGGTCTTTGTCGTAACTGCTGTAACTGAAGAAGTACTTCCTACTGGTGTTGAAGATGGAATTAACTACAGCTCTAATCAAACAAAAGCAACCTTAGTATTAACAGCACCTGGAAAAGAATTCATTCAAATAGCTGGAAGTTTCAACAATTATACACCTACAAATTCAGACGTAATGAAACGTGATCCTAGTACAGGAAAATATTGGTTAGAACTTACTGGTTTAACACCTGGTCAAATTGAAACTTACCAATATTGGGTTTTTGATACTAATCCTATCGCTGATTCTCCAGGACTTGTTAAGACTGCAGATCCATTTTCAACTTTAGTATTATCACCTTTTGATGATCCGTACATTCCAAGTAATAGTTATCCAAACTTACCAACGTATCCAGCTGGACAAGAACGAGAGGTTACTGTTTTACAAACAGGACAAACACCATATAATTGGCAAGTTGCAAACTTCAATAAACCAAAAAAAGAAGACTTAGTAGTTTATGAAGTCTTAATCAGAGATTTTGATGCTGATAGAAATTATCAAAACTTAATTGACCGTATTGATTACTTTAAAAATCTTAATGTCAATGCTATTCAGTTAATGCCAATTATGGAATATGAAGGGAATGAAAGTTGGGGATACAACACATCTTTTCATATGGCTTTAGATAAGTATTATGGTACAGAAGATAAATTTAAAGAATTTGTAGATCTATGTCACCAAAATGATATTGCAGTTATTCTAGATGTTGCATTAAATCATGCATTCGGAAGAAATCCAATGAACAGAATGTGGATGAATGATCCTGATGGTGATGGTTGGGGTGAACCAAATAGTGAAAACCCTTATTTTAATGAAGTTCCAAAACACAGTTATAATGTTGGTTCTGATTTTAATCACCAAAGTACTTTAACTCAAGAATACACAAGACGTGTTGTTAAACATTGGATTGAAGAATTCAAGATAGATGGATTCCGTTGGGATTTAACAAAAGGGTTTACTCAAATGTGCGAAAATAATGAAGGATGTACTAATAGTTACCAACAAGACCGTGTAGATATATTAAAAACCTATGCAGATTATTCTTGGTCATTAGATGATACGCATTATGTTATTTTTGAACATTTAGGATCAGAGAATGAAGAGAAAGAATGGGCAAATCATCGTTATAATGAAGGTAAAGGTGTAATGATGTGGGCTAAAATGACAGACCCTTATAGTCAACTTACAATGGGTTATAACTCTAACAATAACATCAACGGTATTGGTCACAAATCGCGTTCACAATTTCAAGGCCCAAGAGTTATGGGTTATACTGAAAGTCATGATGAAGAACGTTTAATGTACAAAAATGTAACTTTTGGGAATCAATCTAATGGTTCACATAATGTTACAGATTTAAACACTGCGCTTTCAAGAATGTCAGCTTTAGGTGCTGTTTCAATAACGGTTCCTGGTCCAAAAATGTTATGGCATTTTGCACCTTTAGGAATGGATAATTCAATATTTACTTGCCCAGATGGAAGTGTTGATGACGATGGTTGTAAATTAGACACAAAACCACAACCTCAATGGACAGAAAACTGGTTAGGTGATTCTAATAGAAGACAAATCTATGACGATTGGGCAAGATTAATTACTTTAAAAATTAATGAGCCAGTATTTGAAGGAGATTACACAATTACTTCAGGAAATTTAACTCCACGAATTGATATTTTCGATACTAGTCTTCCAGGTACTGAAATTAAAAATGTTGTCATATTAGCCAATTTTGATGTAGTTTCTAAAACTATGAATACTAACTTTCCTACTGGTGGAAATTGGTATGACTTAATGGATAACACTGGTAATACGACATACAGTGCTGCAACAATTACGATTCCAGCTGGTCAGTTTCGAATATTTGGGAATTTACCTTCAACCTTAAGTAATGAGACATTTACTGCTACTGAATCTTTTAGTATTTATCCTAATCCAGTAAACACATCATTTAAAACAAATAAAGCATTTGAAAACTTACAAATATTTGATATTACTGGAAAATTAGTAAAATCATTTAATGGTGAATTCACTAAAAATGACGCTTATGATATTTCAGATTTATCACCAAGTCTTTATTTAGTTAAGATTGAAAATAAAAATGGTCAAACTTTGACTTCAAAAATATTAAAACTTTAAATTGATTTTATAGCAATTTGAATTAGCCTGAAAAAGCTTTCCATTAACTTGGGAAGCTTTTTTTATTTAAAATACTCCACAAAAAAAAGCCAACTCGTTAAAGTTAGCTTTCATATTGTACACTACATTGACCTATTCTCGAACCAATCGGTTAATCTATTTGAAAACTTATTAAAAACCTAAGACTTTAAACAGTAATATTTAGAATAAATTAGACCGCTAACATTCGATTTTCAATCCAACATATCATCATATTCCAATACAGAAAGTGACTCACTAGTATTCATGAACCCTCATTTGTAAACAGTACAAATTTGGAACAAATATTTTCAAAACATTTAAAAGTAAATCAAAATACTACATCTAATGTGAATTTATAAAAAACTAGTGTATAACTAAAAAAACTACTCTTATTTTTTAAAGCTTACAGAGAAAATGTCGAACTATTTAATGCTAGAATTATAGAAATTTGTTATTATAAATCTTTAAAACAAATTAGCTTCTTGCAGTATTTAATTTAAACATTGCAAAGTAAGTGGTAATTTTTTTATATCAAGTTCATTTTCACAATATATGCATATTGAATACTTTGTTTTATATTAAAGAGGAGAGTAGTATTAAAAATATATCGATAATGCGCAGAATAGGCTAAGTTAGTATATCCTTACGGAATATATAATATAGCTTATTATACTTAATGATTTGGCTTCTGTTTAAAACACTCACCTAACATTTTATATAGTTCAGGATGCTTCTTTTTAAACAAATCTGGACGCTCGAAGAAATATTCTGAGGCTACTGCAAAGAATTCTGCCTGATTTGTGCCTCCATATTTTCGGATATCAGAATGGTTATCATTTATCGCTTCCATTTCTTTATGGATTAAATTTAACCAAGGTATTGCATATTGATGCTCTAATAGTCGCTCTGGCACACCATCTGTTCTATCATCTAACTTATCTATAAGATGTACAAATTCGTGTATACCTGTATTGCTTTTATCACTTGTATTATTAAAACCATGATACAATGCTTTTTTTGATAAAATCATTTGTTTCTCAAAACGTCCATTTCCGACTAATCCGCCGATATTTCGTGAGTTATCTTTACTGCTAAATCCCATATCCTCATTAAAATTATCTGGATATAAGAGGATGCCACTTAAATTGGTGTAGTGCCATTCTTTAAAGCCAAAAACAGGAATTACCGCACTAGCTGCAATTAAAATTTTGTCTAATTCTTCTAATTCACACTGCACACCATCTATATAAACTTCACTTAAAAATTGCATCATTCGTTGCTGAAAAACAAGTTGCTTGTCTTCTGAAAGATTCTGGTAATAGAGAACATTCTCCATTAATAATTTGTTCCAATGCTCTGGAAATGACTTTACGCTATGCCGTTTCGCTTTTCGATAAAAATGAATAGTAAACAGAAGAATCACCACAAAAATTAAAATATAGACCATATTATAACGAAAGTATTAATCTACAGATTCAGCCTTGAACCCAACTTTTTGCAATGTAGCCTTTACATCTTCTTCGGTAGCACCGTCGCTTTCAATAGTTAGAATTTTATCTGGATTAGTGGTATCCACTTTCCAACGTTCTACTCCCTCTTGTTTGTTTAAAAAGGGGGTCACTTTTGATACACACCCACCACAATTGATATTTGTTTTAAATTTTAAAGTTTTCATTGTATTTGAATTTATTATTAATGTTAAAGTTTTATTCGTTTAAGTCTTAAACTATTTGCAACTACAGATACGCTGCTGAACGCCATTGCCATTCCAGCAATCATTGGGTCTAATAAAAACCCATTTATGGGATACAACACTCCTGCTGCAATAGGAATACCGATAATATTATAAATGAATGCCCAAAATAGATTCTGACGTATGCCCAACACGGTTCTTTTTGACAGTTCCAATGCTTTTGGAATGGATTGCAAATCTGACGTTATCAACGTCATTTTTGCTACATCCATTGCTATGTCCGAACCTTTACCCATGGCAATACTTACATTAGCCTGGGCTAAAGCGTGAGAATCGTTGATGCCATCGCCAACCATCGCCACTATTTTCCCTTCTGCTTGTAATTTTTCAACAAAAGCAGCTTTGTCCGAAGGCATTACTTCTCCTTGGTAATTTGATATTCCTACCTGTTTTGCTACAGCAGCTGCGGTTTTATTATTATCTCCTGTAAGCATATAGACTTCGATTCCTCTTTCTTGAAGAGTTTCTATAGCCTTTTTTGAAGTTTCCTTAATCTTGTCTGCAATGGCGAGTATCGCCAGCACTTGTTTTTCATTACCAAAGAATATAACCGTTTTAGCCTGCTCTTCGAGACTTTCTGCTGTTTGCATTAAAGAAGATTCAATTTCAATATTTTTCTCAAGCATTAATTTATGGTTACCTACATAATATTTTGAACCGTTTCTGTTTTCAGCTTGAACACCTTTGCCTGTAATACTTTCGAAGGAAACAATTTCAGCTTGTTCAATATTTTGTTCCTTTAAATGGTTGACCACTGCTTCCGCCAAAGGATGTTCTGATTGTGACTCGATAGCCAAAAGAATTTCCTTGTATTCATTGTCATTTTCAAGTTTATCCCTCCAAAGGATATCAGTTACTAATGGTTTTCCTTCTGTAATTGTGCCTGTTTTATCAAGAATGACAGCATTCACTTTATGACCGAGCTCTAAACTTTCGGCATCTTTAATGAGAATATTATTTTCAGCTCCTTTGCCAATACCCACCATTATGGCGGTTGGTGTTGCCAATCCTAATGCACAAGGACAAGCAATAACCAATACTGCTACAGAAGTTAATAAGGCTTGTGAAAATCCATTATCGCCTCCTACAGACATCCAAACGATGAACGTAATGATAGATATCCCTAGAACAACAGGAACAAATATTCCTGCAATTTTGTCGACCAGTTTTTGTACAGGTGCTTTGCTACCTTGCGCTTCCTGAACCATTTTAATGATTTGGGACAACAAGGTTTCTCCACCTACTTTTTCGGCAGTAAATTGAAAACTTCCTTTTTGGTTTACAGTACCTGCGAAAACTTTTTCACCCTTTGATTTTTCTACTGGAACAGGCTCTCCTGTAATCATACTTTCATCTACATACGAGCTTCCTTTGGAAACTTTTCCATCTACAGGAATCTTTTCTCCTGGACGAACCAAAATAGTTTGACCAACTTGTACTGATGAAATGGGAATTTCCTTCTCTTCTCCATTCTCAATAATTTTTAAAGTTTTAGGCTGTAACCCCATCAGCTTTTTAATAGCCGAAGAAGTATTTGACTTTGCCTTTTCTTCCAATAGTTTTCCCAACGAAATAAATGTAATAATTACCGTTGCTGCTTCATAATAGACATGAGGCTCTATACCTCGACTCAACCAAAATTCAGGAAAAAACGTATTGAATATACTAAACAAAAAAGCGATTCCGGTACTCAGGGCTACCAAGGAATCCATATTTGCTTTACCGTATTTGGTTTGCTTATAAGCATTGATAAAAAAGCTGCGCCCAAACCAAAATAAGATAGGAATAGTTAATGCCAAGGATATCCATTTCCCAGGTTCCCATTGCATAAAAAACATTCCTAAAATAAAAATTGGAAGAGTAAGAATAGCTGACCAGATGGTACGGTATTTTATATCTTGGTAGTGCTTCTGCTGAAGTTCTTGTTGTACTTCTGAAGGGTTTTCTGCATCTATGATAATATCATAACCTACCTCACGAAGCGCGTTTTGAATTTGATTTGGACTCAACTCCTTATCGTATTCCACAAGAACAGAACTATTTGCGAAATTGACGCTTGCATCAAATACACCTTCTGTGTGTTTTAATACAGATTCAACGCTCGCTGCACAAGATGCACAGGTCATTCCTGTAACGGGAAATGATTCTTTTATTCCCTGTTTATGGTTCTTTTCTTTGGTTTCAAATACGTTAATTGTCTCCATAATTCTATTCTTATTTGTACACTACAAATTTCAGGATTAAAAGACTATAATGTGTTACGTAATATGCTGAATGATTTGTAGAATTTGCTGATATCCCATACTATTAACAGAGTTTGGTTTGTTAATAGTGATTTTATGGAAATAGGGTTCAATGAATTCTATGCAATAGAAAGTTTTACTCCACTTTAATTGAAAAATTATCAACAAATAATTCAATATTACCCGCAGTAGGATTAGCTGTTGCACCAATTTGTACACGTTCGTAAAAGGTAGGTTCTTGTAAAGTGAAATCAATTCCTTGATTTGTAAATACATCACTAAAAATCTGTGCATTGGGCATATTCATAGCACTTTCATTGATAACTTCTGTTCCGTTAATAAGTAATCTATTAAGTCCGTTTTCAGTATCAGACATAGTCATTTCCCATTGTACCGAAACCCATTGGTTTCTTGGAAACGCGAAATTAGTTTGTTGTAAGGTAGTCCCTGATATTTTCCCTCTTTCTATGGAAAGATAATCATTACCTCCAGACATTATAAGTCTAACTCCAGGACATTGATTTTCCGAACCGTAATTGTCGCCAACCGAAGGGTCCCAACAAGAACAACATTCTAAATCAATGAGCAATAAATTTTCCAAAGATTCAGTTCCGGTTATGTAGAAATCAGTTGTTATTGTTACCTCATCTCCTGATTTTATATTTAATCCGTTCTTCTCAATATCTATTTTTGATAATTGCGAATCCGATTGATATGCAAGAAAACGAAGTGCATTTTGTCCCTCAGTAAATTCTGCATTCGTTATAGAAATTTCATTAATAGCATTTGAAGGGTCGGTTTGTTGTATTGTGGACCATCTTGTACCGTTTGAAGGAAACAATTCATCTAGCAAATCATTTTGGGTTTCAAATCCGTCTTCGAAAATGAAGTTTTCAGTCGTAGGTTCTTCAGTGTTGTTATCATCTGTACCACAAGCCACAAAAATTGATGAACTGATAACAAAAAACAATATTTTATAATTTTTCATAATAAATTAACGTCTTAATTATTAAGTTGTTGCGATTACTTTGCTTAATTGTCTTGTATATGTTAAGTAGTGTTGTTAAAAAGCAATTCCGTTTCGGATAAATACAAACCAAATTTTTCTTATTCTCAAAATGCACGAGCCATCAGTTTTTTCAACAACTCGCACTATGTTTTACACACGTCTTTGTTGTAATTAGTCTTAGTTCACTTACTCAATTTAAGTATCCTAAATGCACCCTGAATTACCAAAACAAAGACAATCGTTCCTATAATCAAATCTGGTTTATTGGAATTTAACCAGTAGACTAAAAGTCCAGCAATTATTACACCTGTATTGATTATTACATCATTTGAGGTAAAAATCATACTTGCTTTCATATGAGCTTCGTCTTTACTTTTCGATTTTTGAAGCAAGTACAAACAAATTCCATTTGCGATAAGAGCAAAAATAGAAACGATAATCATTGTCGAAAAATTAGGTAGTTTTTCTTCATTAAAGAATCTCCTTAAAACTTCTAAAAATCCGATAATCGCGAGTGTGATTTGGAAATATCCAGCAAGTTTTGCAATCCGCTTTTTTTTAATCAACGTTCTACCAACAGCAAACAAACTAATTCCGTAAACGAAACTGTCTGCTAACATATCCAAACTGTCCGCAACAAGTCCCATTGATTTTGAAATGAAGCCAGTTGTCATTTCAATAATAAAAAAAGCAAAGTTGATTGCGAGAACTGTCCAAAGTAATTTTTTTTGATTTGTTTCTTCTTTGAATTCGATTTGGTCTATTTCTTCTGTTGTCAATAATTTTGCGCCTAAATTAAGTTGTAAAATTGATTGTTCTATTTCCTCAATTTGACCTTGGTGAAAAACGGTCAGTTTTCGGTTAGTAATATCAAAATCGAGATTCGCTATACTCGAAATCCCATCCAATTTCATTCGGATTAAATTTTCCTCTGAAGGACAGTCCATTTTAGATATTTCAAATACTGTTTTTTTCATATTTAATCATTGTCTTCGTTACCAAAAGGTTTGATAATTACTCCTATACTAAAAATAAAGCCATCCGTTGGTGCATATATTTCGGGAAAAACGGGATTGTCGTGTGGTGGTAAAACCAAAGGTGAAAACCTACTTTGTCTTCTGTCTGTAAAGTTTTCAAAATTTACAAAGGTTGTTCCCCATTTGAAATTTCGTATTGCCACAAAACCCATTGTAACAAAATCCGTCGTTTCTGTGCCGTTAGACAAAAACTGCTTTCCTGTGTAAAAAGTTTCATAACCTATTCGCCATTTATCAGATTCGTACATCAAAATGCTACCTGCGTTGTATTTTGCTGTGAGTGGTTTTTGCGGATTTCCTGCCAAATAGTTCAGTTTTGTGTCAATGAGTGCGTAGTTTATAAACCATCTAAAATCTTTGTATGTAAACTTGATATTAGTTTCCGCTCCTTTGCTTATTATTTTGTCGGTTGCATTTTCAAACGTAAAAAACCCATCATTTGTTGAATTTAATAATAGTCCTTTGTTAATAGCTGAAACGTAGAAGAGTTGGTTAACGCTAAAACCTACCGCATCGAATAACCTTGTTTGGTAGTTCATATCAAAATTAACACCATTAGAACGTTCGGCTTTAAGTACAGCTTTATCTATGGCGAGAACATTTTCAAAATTTATATTTTCAGCTTCTTCTGTAAAAATATCAGGAATTTTATAGCCTAAACCACCACCAATTCTGCTTGAAAATCCGCTATTATTCTTATAAAGTAAGGAAATCCTTGGTAGCGGAAAAAAACCGAAATCCGTATTGTAGTCTGCTCTTAATCCTGTTTCTAAAATCCAATTATCTGAAATGTCGTAAATGTTGTTGACAAACATTCCATAGGTAAGGTCTTTTTGGTCGCGTTGTAATGCTGCATTATTATTTTCATCAAAATTTGATGAGTATAAATTTGCACCAAAAATCCAGTCTGTTTTTTGAGATGCTCTTTGATATGTAATTTCTGTGAATGTATTGGTTTGTTTACCATCAAAACTAAAATCTGGAATTGTAAGTTTTCTATCGAAAAACGATATACTATTTTTGATATTTAAAGTGCTTACCGAATCTATTTGAGTTTGATAAACTGCTTGACCGCTCAATCTTTTTGAGATATTTTCTTCGGTATATTGATGGATTCCATTTTCTCCACTTTCAATTTTTGTGATGTCGCCACCAATTCTGTCATCATAAGTACCATTTAGTCCTATCCAAAAAGTTGTTTTTTCTGAAGGATAATAAAAGAATTTGGGGTTAAAAGACAACGAAGTAGTTTTTGGCAGATTGCTAAAACCATCATCTTCTGGGTCATACGCTTTTTGGTAATGACCAGAACCGTATAGAGAAATTCCAAACTTTTCATTCCGTTTGCTGTAAAATACATTCGCTGTACTTCCCAATGCCTGTGTTTGGGTCAACATAATATTCAGAGTAGGTTCTTCGTCAGGTGTTTTAGATACCATATTTATCAAACCAGCAATAGCTCCACCACCATAGAGTGTTGAAGAACTTCCTTTAATGATTTCAAATTGCTTTAAGTCTAATGGCGGAATTTGTAAAATACTTAAACCGCTGGAAAAACCACTATATAAAGGAAATCCGTCTCTTAAAAGTTGTGTGTATCGGCCATCCAAACCCTGAATTCTAATATTTGTATTTCCACTACTTAATGAGGTTTGTTGCATTTGTATTCCTGTACTTTCACGAAGCACCATTGAAATATTTGTAGGATTCATAACCGCTTTTTCGCCTAATTCCTCTGCTCCAATAAATTCTATTCTCGTTGGAATTTTCTTGACGGTCCTCGTACTTCGTGAAGATTGTATGACTACTTCGTCCAGTTCATTTCCGCCAGGTTTAAGTTTGAAAGTGAACGTTTTTTTTGCGCCAACTTCAATAGTTGTTTCTATGGTTTTAAAACCTACGTATGAAATTTTGAGGATATGGTTTCCGTTCGGAATTTCTGTAAACTTTGCAATACCGTTAAAATCAGTAATCGCTCCTTTTTCAAATTCCTCGAAATAAACGGTTGCTCCAGGTAATGGCTCGTTGGTTTCTGCATCAGTAATGAAAATAGAAATATCGCTGTTCTGTGCGAAGGAAATAAATGATATAGCGAAAAATAATGAAGTTAAAAATGCTTTTGCCATTTGCTAATTCTGTTTTTAAGAATAGTACAAATGTAAATTGCTTTTAGTGCAACTCGATTGCAAAGATTATTTGTTGCAATTATCGCATAAACCTTTTACGACCATATTTGCCTGTTGTAGTTTGAAGTTTTTAGGAAGTTGAATTTTGGGAATTGGAACATCAAAAAGGCAGAATGTTTTATCGCAGTTTGTACAATAAAAATGGTAGTGCAAATCCTTTGGGTCACAGTTACAGCCTTCGGCGCAAATAGCATATTTGGTCATTCCAGAGCCATCTTCAATGCTATGGATGACTTTGTTTTCCTCAAAGGTTTTTAATGTTCTAAAAATAGAACTCCTGTCTGTATAAGCTAATGCGTTTTCAATATCTTTTAGTGATTGGGCTTTTTCTTGGCTTAATAGATGGCGTAAAACCACAGTTCGGACTGCGGTATTTTTTACCTTTTTTATTTCTAGTATTTCTTCTTCAGTTTGCATTTCCTAATGTATTGTTTTTTTGCGAGTTATAGAAAAACAACTACTTCACTTTTAAGAGTTGGCTTTTTAAAAACAGCTTTCTTTTCTTGAATTGGTGAACAAGTGTTTCTGATTTTCATTAGATATCATCCAAAGATTTTCGGTTTTTATTCACAGATTTTTTAAACTGTGTGGGTGTCATTCCTGTTATCTTTTTAAACTGATTGCTTAAATAGGCGACACTACTATAGTTCAAGATATGAGCTATTTCACTTAAGGTTAACTCATCGTAAACTATGAGTTCTTTAGTGCGTTCAATTTTCTGGTTTATGATGTACTGCTCGAATGTGATACTTTCTACCGACGAGAATAGGGAACTTAAATATTTATAATCAAGATGTAATTTTTCACTTAAATAGTCTGCCCACTTTATATTTAGCTCATCAGTTGAGTGATAGATTTTATCTACAACCAAAGTTTTCATTTGTTCAATAAGTTGACTTTTACGATCATTAATTAAGCTGAAGCCAGAATCTTGAAGTGCTTTAGAAAAAATGCTTTTAGTTTCCTCACTTAAAGGCGTTGTTAATTCAACCTCTCCTAATTTAATTGAGCCATATGGAATAGCCAGTTCTTGTAAAATGTTGGATACTGCCGAGGTACATCTTGGACAAACCATATTTTTTATGTAGATAATCTCGCTCATATTATATATGATTTAAAACAATGTCATGCCTGCTTTTGAAAGAGAATAATAATAGGCCATAGCGGCTGCTAATATGACAATTATTATTATTGCTAGTATGCCAATAATTTTATCTTTTCTTGATATATCACTTTTCAATTGATGCTTATTTCTTTTATTCTTCCTTCGATTCCTTCTACTATCGCTCATCATCTTACTATTATTTTAGAAAGATTCATCTTCTATGAGATTATTTTTTGAAAAAGTATTAATGTACTCCTTGACTTCATTTGAAAGTTCTTCAAATACAACTTTTCTTATACCGAATCTCCACTTTTTCCTCATAATGATATAAGGTTCGAAACCAGAACGAATGCACCCTTTCAATGATGGGATGTTTTCTCTATCGACAAATACTATTATCTTTTTATACCCTATCCTAAACCCTAATTCTGCAATCTCAGACATCGCAAATGGCATTATACCAAATCCCCTGTAATCTGGATTAGTAAAGACGCCTTCAACTAAGGCCTCGCCATTATTCAACCTAGGGAATAATTCACCAAAATAGTTCTTGATTTTATCATTCTCTTTAAACCCTATTAACCATTGTCTATAACAAACATTATCTTCATTATCAATTGCTGAATAGCAATGTTTTATATTTTCATTGATTAACCTTTTATGTCTATAAGACTCATTTAGTGTACCAAAATCTGATTTTTCAAATAAACGAATTGATACCTTAATCTTAGATTTTGGACTATTGAATTCTTTAGTGCTAATTCTTTGAAAACCTATGGATACTTTATCAGAATAAAAGCGCGTTAAAAGGTTTTCAAAAACAATAATGGCATTACCTTTCGATAATAATTTGAAGGCAATTATTGAACGATCTAAAATAGTTTTAACTTTTGTCATGATATTTTTAATTATAACTTATACTTATAAATAATCTGCATACATACTAATATCTAATTAAATTCGGCTTTTACTTCACCACAGGTTAACATTGCTTCACCATAATATGGGTTGCGAATTTCTTTTTCTATACTCAACCAATAAGCACCTTTGTTATTATCTGCCATAGGACAAAACTCACTGAATACTTTTTGGTTAATTCCAAAAAGCTTTACGCTACTTATCATATGTGCTGAAAGGTGCTTGAAATGTCCTCTTTGTGTTGCTATTTCTGGACTGTTTTGAATAGCATTGGCAGAAGTTCTCAACTCTTTTTGAATAGTCATCCAGTGGTTATGCGCTTTCTCGTCCTTAAGCAGCTTCATGTCTACTTTTGCTAAATTCTTTCCTATGTTTTTCGCAGCTATTTGTGCCTCATTATTATTATCATTAACCAAAGCATCTTTTAAAAGAATGTAATCATCAAAAACCTGCTTTAACTGGTTTTGAAATTTGTTTGAAACTTCAATCCTTTCGTTCATTTGTGAATGATTAGTTTCATCCATTTTGTCTTCAGCATTATCTCCTTGCATTCCTAAATGTCCTTCGTGTCCAGTTGTCGTTTTACCTCCTTCGGCGTTCATCATAGATTTTTTACCCTGTAATTGGGCTGCTGCATCTACCGTAAATGTTCCGTTAGTTACCACTTCATCTCCATTTTCAAGACCTTCAAGAATGGTGTAGCTATCACCATTGGCATTGCCTAATAGAACTTCTCTCATTTCAAAAACAGACTCATTTGGCTTTGTTTTAATATAGACAACAGAGCGTTCACCTGTCCACATAACAGCAGTAGCTGGAACAGTAACTGTACTTTTAGAACTTGATTGAATTCCTTCAACTTTGCCTTCAACAAACATTCCCGGTTTAAACTTGTCTTTTTTATTATTTAACACAGCTCTCACTACTATTGTTCTGGTTGCAGAATTTAATAGTGGATCTATAAATGAGATTTTTGCATCAAAGACTTCATTTCGATAAGCATTTGTAGTGACTTTAATAGATTGTCCTTCTTTTAATAAAGCTATTTGATTTTCATAAGCATCGAATTCTGCCCAAACGGTATTAAAATTTGCGATTTTATATAATGGTTGACCCTGTTTTACATAGTCACCTTCTTCTACCATTTTATGAATTACAGTCCCAGAAACCGTTGCAAACACCGGAAAGTTCTCTTGTACCTTTCCAGCGTTTTCAATAGCGTTAATTTGCTTTTCTGAAAGTTTCCATAGCTTAAGTTTATTTCTCACAGCTTTGTAAAGTTCCGGCTGTGATTCTTTTAGAGATGAAGCTGTAAGCAATTCTTGCTGTGCGGCAACTAACTCTGGTGAGTAAATGGTTGCTAAACGTTGTCCTGCACCAACACGTTCTCCAGTAGAATTAACATAAAGTTTTTCAATTCTTCCACCAAAATAAGTGACTTGTACTGCATTAGACTCTTCGTTAGTCATAATCTTACCAGACAACTTTAACGAATTATCTTCCATTTGTCCTTGTCCCACAACAGATGTTTGGATATTAGCCAAAGCCATCGCATTTTCGGTCATTTTAATTTCGTTGGCATTAAGACCATCAGCACCAGTATCAGCAGGGATTAATTCCATCCCACAAATGGGACAATCACCTGGCTCATTTTTCATAATTTGAGGGTGCATAGAACAAGTCCACATTT
This sequence comes from Psychroserpens ponticola, assembly GCF_023556315.2. Taxonomy (NCBI): domain Bacteria; kingdom Pseudomonadati; phylum Bacteroidota; class Flavobacteriia; order Flavobacteriales; family Flavobacteriaceae; genus Psychroserpens; species Psychroserpens ponticola. Next base: position 3,312,495 of record NZ_CP116221.1, read on the forward strand.
GGTCAGAAGCAATTTCTTCTGAATGCTCGTGGTTATCTTTAAGATTATTTGTCGCCTTATCCGCAGAATTTCCACCGAATATTAGAAAGCCGCCTAACAGGCCAACAATCAATGCAACACCTATATAAATGGTGTTTTTATTCATAATATTTATTTTTTAGTTTTTGTCTTTTTATTTATTTTTCTAACAGTAGGCGAACTTGTATACCAAAGTAAAAACCCGCTGAGTACTGTTATTAATCCTAAAAGTGAAAAAGCTCTTAGAACTATTGTATTAAAATTGTCTCGCCCTTGATAATCCATCGTATGCGTCATCCAGAGAAAGTCAAACCAGCGCCAATCTCGATGACGTACTGTTTGAAAAGCTCCATTTTCAATTGCCACATAAGCCTTAAGATTTTCATCAGTTTTATATGAAATCTCATAAGCTGGCAATGGTCTTCCGCGATACTCGTGATGATCGCCTACAGTTTCAATCCTTTGTATTTTATCAAATTCTAGATCAGCCAACATATAGCGCTCTGCTACTTTAATTGCTTCCTGTTCTGTAAGTTCACCTTTCTTTTCTCCTGTAAGTGCATTATAAAGTGTTGCTTCATTAATCCAATAATAAGGTTTGTTATCAATTTCTAATAGCTCTAAAGATTTAATGCTTTGCTCATTTTCTAACTCAGATGTAGCAATCAAGTTATTAAATGCTGTTTGTTCTGTAATTTCTTTTTTAAATTGGTCACCGTGAATCTCATCAATATCCGTCCAACTGAAATACATTCCACTAATAGTCCACATCAAAAATTGAATACCTAAAAAGAAGCCCAAATAACGATGTGCTTTTCTAATTTTTATTGCTGTCTTTCTTTTTACCATTTTAATTTACTTCAAATGGAAATTCAACAACAACCTTCTCCCAACTCAAACTCATTGTACCTGATACATCGGAAGTCTTTATTATCTTATATTCTAAATGTTCCTGAACTTCTTCGGAAATTTTAGGGGTTACTTTAAATTGCAATACATCATCTTTCTCGTCATATTCATCTTTCCCGTGTTGATCCCAATTGGTATTGAAAATGATTGTCCATTCTTCCTCATTAGGAATTACAAAAAATCCGTATTTGCCAGCTTTGAACTCTTTTCCTTCAATGGTTAAATCTTTATTGGTTTCTAACCAAGTTGCATTATGTGCGCCAGCTTGCCACACCTGATTGTAAGCCAACAATCCACCAAATATTATTCTATCTCTAACTCCAGGTGATGAATAGTCGATATGAATATGAGCATCACCTATCATTGCCATAGTTGAAGTATGTGGACTTAATATTTTCTTTGACGGCTTTGATGTAGTTTCAGTTTGTGATTGCTCTGGAATTATTTTGGTTTCTTTTTTATCTTGCTTACAAGACGTAAAAAGAAGAGCGCATAACAATAGAGTAAAAAGAATTCGTAGTTTCATGTGTTTATATTTATTGTTTTTCAATGGTTACATGGTACATCCATTTAATTATTCCCTTGGGTATCAGGGTTTAGTTATAGATGTTTCATATGATTTTATTTTTTATTTCTTGAAGAAGAATGTGTTTTAATGATTTTCCATTTTTCATCTATTTTCTTTAGAATGGAAGTTGCCACTCCTTTCTTAGCTATAGTTCTACTTTCACCTTCCTCATTGGGTTTTAATACAATGGTATAAACATACGTTTCTGTTGTAAACGCATAAATGCCATCAACCTGAACATCGATTTCATAATCTGAAAATGTAAAGTTTTTAAAGTGTCCCAATTCTGGGCCTAAATGATGCTCTATGTAATGTGCATAGGTGCCTTCTACACCTCCTGATTCAAACACCTTGGAATCTTCTGTGAACAATTCAAATGTTCCCTCGATCGTTAAGTTTTGTAATGCATCTTTGTAGGCTTTCATTACTGTTAATACTGCTTCATAATCGCTAGTACTGTTTTTTTTAGTTTGCCCATTTGTGACCGTTACAAAAAGAATCATTATTAGTGTTGTTGTTTTTAGGGTATTCATAAATTCAATTTTAAGTTATTATAATTGTCTTCTATTTTCTTAACTAAATATTTGTAGTATTAATGCTCCAATAACAATTACTGCAATGATTGTATATAATATATAATTAAACCACTTTTTTAGGTTAGTCTGTTTTGTTTTTTTGCCACATCCACTTTTACAACATTCTTTCATTAATCTTGTTAGTTTCTATAATTTAATTAAAGCAATTCAACTTATTAAATAATACCTGAGAATGAGAAGCTTGCAACTAAAACTATTTTACATCAAAAATGCTTACTTCTCATAATCAAGTACTCTTCACTAAACTTCTCCTTTTCAAAAGTTTTTATTTGCCTGACACAGGAAGAGAGAGGGATACTGATGATTTAATTATAGGGATTTATTCTCTCTCCTATGTTCAGGCTGCTATTAACCAAATCAACTTTTTTTTCAATTATCTTGTGCCTAATAAGGGAAGGGATTTACATATACCATAACATTACACCCTTCCCGAACTAGGACTTTTATAGAACCATAAAAAGTAAATTTTCAACTTATAAACTTTCAACAATGAAAAGTTCTATTTCTTCTTTATGAAATTGATATCTCATTGATTTCCCATTTGAGCTTACTCTAATTGGTAATCTCCTTTTGCACTTTTCCACATTTAAGCATTTTGTTACCATAGTATGGATTTCTTACTTCATCACTTATACTTAACCAAGCACTACCTTTATCGTACATTGGACAAAACTGTTGGTAGAGTGTGTTTTCAGTTCCTGTAATAGCAATCATGTCAGTTATGTCTTTGCTTAATGTTTTGAAATGCTCTCTTTGATGATCGAGTTCACTTTTTGCAATATGCTCTGCGTGTTCCATTGCATCTTCAATAATTTCGACAAGCTCCATTTGTTCTTCACCTGTATAGGCAGTTTTATCAAAGGCTTTAAAAGAGTTTACTAATTTAGAACCAGCTTCAGCTGCTTTTTTTGCATCATCTGCTACTAATGCGTCTTTTAAATTGAAGTAATCGGTAAGGATTACTTCTGCTTTAGCATCATTATTTTTCTTCATTTTACTATGTTCCATTTTACTATGATCATGATTATGTCCATCTTGTGCATAAGTAAAAGATACTGCTAACAATAGCATTGCTGCTATACTCATTTTTAAGTTTTTCATTTTTTAGATTTTAAATATTAATTATAAACTGTCTTTTAATTTTGTGACCCAATTGATTATTTCTTTTGTTTCTGCTTCTGAAAACTTTGCATCTTTATGAATCAAGGTGTAAGAGTCCAAAGGCATTTCATCACTTTCAATCTGTTTGATAATAGACCGTAACTTGCTTTTCTTTCTTCGACTGGATAAAGAATCCCATTCGTTGAAGTTGAGTTCAGTTTTTCCTTCTTTAATATGATCTTCTAAAAACCAAGCAACGGGTTGAATCCTATTATACCAAGGATATTGGGTGTTATTACTGTGGCAATCATAGCAGGATACCTGTATCTTTTTTTGAATAGTTTCTGGAACATTATTAACCAGCATAAAATCGGTAGAAGGAACAGTATCACTTTGGTTGCGTGTTGTGGGAATAAACTGAATTCCAACTAACGCTATCAATAAAACCAATGCTATGATCTTTACTACCTTCATTTAGTTAATCTCTTTTTGCACCTTACCACATTTCAACATTTTGCTTCCATAGTAAGGGTTTTTAACATCTTTACTCATACTTAGCCAAGCGCTTCCGCCATCATACATTGGGCAAAACTGTTCATATAAAGTGTCTTCTGTTCCTGTAATAGCAACCATATCAGTTACATCTTTACTCAATATTTTGAAATGCTCACGTTGGTGGGCTATATCACTTTCAGAAATATGCTCTGCGTGCTCTACTGCATCTTCAATAATATCCTTTAAATCGGCTTTTTGTGTATCTGAAAAATTTGATGAAACATCAAGATTCTCTAAACTCGTTGCTAGAGTTGCACCAAGGTCTTTGGCCTTAGCATTATCATCTGATACTAGAGCATCTTTAAGATTGAAGTAGTCATTTAAAATGGTTTGGGAATTACCCTCTCCACCCATCGCCATTTCTTTTTTATTGCCATCGTGATGACCATCGGTATTATCGTGGTTCATTTCTGAATGGTCTTCTTTTGCACTTTTCTCATCTTGTTTATTGTCTTTGCAAGATGTCACTGTAAAGCTTACAAGTGCTATTGCTATAATCCCTATTGATAATTTTGATTTTTTCATTTTGTTATAATTTAAGTTTGTGTTTATTAATTGTTATTACTGATTTTTGATAAGTGTCTTATAATTTTTCAATGACGTTTTTCAGCATTGCTGTTATTTCACTAGCAACATCATTCAATTTTTCGTTTTCCACAGCCTGCATTGATGCCATTGGGTTTACAGCTGCAACTTCGATGACGCCAGCTTCAATTTCCTGTACTATGACATTGCAGGGCAACATCGTTCCAATTTTATCTTCCGCTTGCAAAGCTTTATGTGCATAAGGCGGATTGCAAGCCCCAAGTATCCTATACTTTTTAAAGTCTATATCCAGTTTTTTCTTTAGGGTTTTTGTTACATCAATTTCTGTAAGGATTCCAAAACCTTCTTCCTTTAATCCTTGTGTCACTTTCTCGATGACCTCTTCAAAAGTTCCATTGATTGTCTTATTAAAATAATAGTTCATCTTTTTATTTTTTAGTTATTTAAAATCTTGCTAATAGTCCACCACCCAATCCATATCGGTTATTGTAGTTAGCTTGGATTGAAAAATTACGCGAAAGAATGTATGCAACCCCTACTAACCATTGTGTTTCACTTTCAAATGATTTGTTATTCTCTAAATCATTGACCCATCCAAAATCTGCTCTGTATTCGTATTCGCCTTCCAGAAAAATTCTTGGAAAAATCAATAATTCTCTGTCCAAACGTATTCTTGGGCGTAGCTGATGGTCCATACTCACATCTACATTAAATCTATAAGGTGTAAAATATTTTACACCAACCAATCCTACGGTATTAAATGTATCGTAAGAATCTGGTGTTGACGTTTCGGTATTTACTCCTGCATAAACACGTACCCAATCGTTCAGATACCTATTATAACTTATTTCGGCTTCAAGATTTTGGTCGTAATCGAACTCTGTTCTCAAACCAAATTCATTTCGGATATTGCTCGACGTTAAAAAGAGTTCATTAAAATTTGAACCTGCACGAGCCAATCCCCACGAATAATAATGGTCTGTCTCATCGATAAGTTTCTGAACTGGGTAATCTTCCATTCTTTCATCCCTTGGGGTATCGTAACTAAACACTCTTGCCATACCACCCATCATATGGTACAATACGTGACAATGAAAGAACCAATCGCCATACTCTTCGTTATAAAATTCAATAATAACTTTCTGCATTGGTGGTACGTTCACTGTATGCTTTAATGGTGAGCGTTCGCCATTTTCGTTGATGACCCTGAAGTAATGACCGTGCAAGTGCATTGGATGGTGCATCATAGTTAAGTTATTCAACGTAATTCTGGTTACCTCGCCTCCTTTTATATTTATCTTATCGGTTTCTGATAATGGCACACCATTCATACTCCACACATAGCGATTCATATTGCCTGTTAGGTTAAGTAGCAGTTCATTTACCGGTAAATCTGCCCTAAATTCGGTTTTTTCTTTTGCCTCTAAAAAATCATAGTTGAAGTAGGTCTTTCGCTCTTCATAATCAAAAGAAGTAGAATCCTTCTGCATCATTGGCATATTGTGCATATGACCTTCCATTTTATTTGATGCTCCATTATGGCTCATTGACATCGAGTCTTTTTTCATTCCCATTGTATCATCCATCTTCATATCCATTTGGTCATTCATTTTGCCATCTTTCATCGACATCTTATCGTTCATCCCCATTTTCATCTCGCCGTCCTTCATATTCATCTTCATTCCATACTTCTGCATTAAAACTTCGGGTGTATTCTTCTTCTTGTTTCCAACCATTGCAGGTGCTCCCATTTTCATATCCATTGTTGCCATTTGCTTCATCATCGCTACCTTATCAGGTCTATCAATTCTTTTGGCTGGGTAAAGAGTGCCATTACCTAACTGTATAGAGGTATGACCTGAACCATCTTGAGCGGTTGCGGTAATTTCTATGGTTCCTTCCGGAATAGTGATAATTACATCATACGTTTCGGCTATGCCAAAGAGAAATCTGCTTTTGGAAACGGGTTGCACATCAACACCATCACTGGAAACCAACATTGGGTTACCTCCGCCAAAGTCCATCCAATAATAGGTAGAAGCCGATGCGTTGATAAAGCGAAGCCTTACTTTTTCGCCAGCCGTAAATTCTGGATACTCTGCCAGTTTTTTACCGTTGGACAAAAATGCGGGGTAATAAATGTCAGCAATATCAGCTCCTTCCATACGGTCTCTCCAAAATTTAAGTTGAGCACCAAATGCACCTTCTGAAATGACTCTACTTAATGGCACTGCTGTACCTTTTTTAACTTGATACCACTCGTTACCTCTTTTAAGGTTTCGTAATATATTCATTGGTTTTTCATTGGTCCAATCTGACAATACCACGACTAAATCTTTATCATATCCCAATGTTTTTTCTTCTGGTTGAATGACAATAGACCCATAAACACCTTTTTGTTCTTGTAGCATTGTGTGGGAATGGTACCAATATGTTCCCGATTGATTGATTGGAATTCTGTACTGAAATGTTGTGCCAGGCTTTATTGGTGGTGTGGTTAAATAGGGAACGCCATCGTAAAAGTTGGGAAGTATCAATCCGTGCCAATGCACTGAAGTTTCTTGATCCATTTTATTGGTAACATTTATTATGGCAAGGTCTCCTTCATTAAATTCCAAAACAGGTCCAGGAATACTACCATTGATGGTCATTGCATTGGCAGTAACACCACCAAGTGTCATTTCATTTTTCTCTATAGTAAGGTTGTATTCCTTTATTATTCGTCCTTCTTCGTTTCTGTCCTCACCGTTTGTCCCTACTTGGGCAAATGTGTATGGGGCCAATAATAATAGAAGAATTGTATTAATTGTTTTCATTTTATTTATTTACTAAATAATTTATTAAAGCAGACTCGAGATAGTATCCTTTAGTGGATTCTATTAAATTGATTTGAAATTTGAGTTGTAACTCTTGCACATCCAGCACATCATTAAAATCAATAGTACCAGTCTCATAATTCTTAATAAGAATCTCTTCTGCATCGTTAGCCTGCTTTAAATTATCGGTCTGAACATTAAACATAATCCTAGTTGAATTTCGATTGTATTGAGCTTGTGCCAAGAGTGTTTCAAGTTTGTTTAACCTATCTTCCTTTTGAGAATTTATTTCTAATTGTTTTAGCTCATTTTGTTTTGTGATAGACTTATATTTATTATTAAAAATTGGGATAGAAATTGAAACCATAGGCATTACAATGTCTTTTCCATTATCAATGAAACTCATATCTGGACGTTCTGACACAGGCACATAATCCAAACCAAAACCAATATTGGGGGCACTCTCTTTTTGGTTCAATAATTCGGCTTCTTCAATAGATTCATATAATTTATCGTACTTAATAAGTTCTGGATTAAGCTGAAGGTTGTCAGTCAAAACAAGCACGTCCTCTTCTGGAACTATCATTTGATTTACTACCACTACAGCAATATTTTCATCACGATTTAAGAGATTATTGAATACCGCTTGCTCCGCCAAATAATCTTGTTCTAACACTTCTTTTTGCTGAACCAATTCGTTCTGTCTAATCTGAAGCCGAAGCACATCAACCGCAGATGCTTTGCCAACCTCTAATGAGGTTAATGCAAGGCGTTCATAGGTTTCCAAGAGCTCAATGTTTTCATCTAGAACAAGCTGTTTCGCCCGTATGGCATACAGTTTATAATAGGACTGTGATACCGATAGTGCCAGTTTTCTTTTAGCAATTGTTATGTCCATATATTGAGTTTCCGCAACAGAACTTGCATAGTTCTCTCTAGCTGTGATGGTGCCAAACCAAGGCAACATTTGTTTTACAGAAAACCGTGCACGTTGTGCTCCTGTTCGTGTTTCGGGTTCACTTACAAAATAACCTGCGCTTACTTCTGTATTAGGGAATGTGTTTACCTCGTTTACCTTTTCTTCAGCTATATTATAGCGTAATTCAAAAGCTTGAATTTCAGGATTGTTCTTTTCTGCTTCCTGAATATAGGATGCTAAATCTTGTGCATTTACTTCCGCGAAAGCGAAAAAAACAAGTCCTATTAAAATTATATATCTCATTTTGTCGCTCTTTTTAATTGAAATTCTTGTTTCCAGCTAAATAAGACTGGTACAACAAACAGGGTTACAAGTGCAATTAACATCCCCCCAAATGATGGAATTGCCATTGGAATCATGATATCACTACCTCTGCCTGTTGACGTTAATACTGGTAACAGTGCAAGAATGGTAGTTGCTGTTGTCATTAAACATGGACGTATTCGTTTTTCTCCTGCCTCCACTACAGATGCCCTTATTTCCTGTTTTGTTTCTGGTGTATTTCTATCGAAGGTTTGGGTCAGATAAGTTGCCATAACCACACCATCATCGGTTGCAATACCGAAAAGGGCGATAAAACCAACCCAAACGGCGACACTTAAATTAATGGTGTGCATTTGAAATAGGTCTCGTAAATTCTCCCCAAAAAAGTTGAAGTTTAAGAACCAATCTTGACCATAAAACCAAATCATTAAAAACCCTCCAGCAAAAGCCACAGCAATTCCCGTGAATACCATTAATGATGTGCCAACGGATCGGAACTGGAAATAGAGAATAAGAAAAATTATTGCTAGAGCCAGAGGCACAACGACACCAAGTGTTTTTTCTGCCCGTAATTGATTTTCATAAGTACCTGTAAAGCGATAGTTAATCCCTTTAGGAACGATAAGTTCTCCACTATCGATTTTTGATTGGATAAGGGCTTGTGCATTTTCCACCACATCTACTTCGGCAAAACCATCTATTTTATCAAATAGAACGTAGCCGACTAAAAATGTATCTTCACTTTTTATCACTTGTGGTCCTTGCTCATATCTAATAGTAACAAGCTCGCTTAATGGAACTGGGCTTCCTTTTTCAACAGGCACATAGATGTCTTTTAAATCATTAGGATTTGCCCTTAATTCCCTTGGGTAGCGCACTCGAATACCGTAACGTTCCCTGCCTTCAACAGTTTGCGTAAGAACCATTCCACCCACAGATATTTGTATAATTTGTTGAACTTCTTCTATGGTAACACCATAACGCGCCAATCGCTCTCTGTCAATATCCAATAATAGATATGGTTTACCTACAATACGGTCAGCAAAAACAGCTTCATCTTTTACTCCATCTGCTTCTTTTAGGATGTTTTCCAGTTTTACTCCAAAGGCTTCAATCTCTCTTAAATCTTGTCCTTTAACCTTAATACCCATTGGTGCTCGCATACCCGTTTGAAGCATTACCAAACGTGTTTCGATAGGTTGTAATTTAGGTGCTGAAGTAACTCCCGGTAGCTTTGTAACTCTAACAATTTCCTTCCAAATATCATCCGGGGACTCAATTTCAGGTCGCCAGTTTCTAAAGTATTCGCCATCATCATCTGGTATCAGTTGTGAACGATGAACTGAAAATGGATCTTTAATTTTGGAAAGATCATAATCTGCTCCTTCATTGATTTCACTATTTGGGTTAACAACTAAACTTCCGTCTTTCAGAATAAAAAGTCCGTCATCGTCTACTTTAAAACGTTGCCTTTTTCTATTCTCATTTAGAATGTATTCAGATTTATACTGAATGACATTTTCATACATTGATAATGGCGCTGGATCTAATGCAGATTCTGTACGACCAGATTTACCTACTACCGTTTCGATTTCAGGAATACTGGCCACAGCCATATCCAATTGTTGTAGTACTCGTTTGTTCTCTTCAACACCCGCGTGAGGCATCGAGGTAGGCATCAGCAGGAAAGAACCTTCATTAAGGGATGGCATAAACTCCTTACCTGTATTTTTCATAATCAATACCCCAAAAATTATAATGGCGGTGGGCAGGGAAAGAAACAACAGCTTATTCCGTAATGCCCAATTTAAAATACGCACATAATACTTTCTGAAAAGTGTGAATACACCTAGAAGACCAAAACAGATAAGACCTACGAAAATCAAATTTATAAGAATACTTCGGTCTACGCCAAGCGGTCTCCAATACTCTGCCAATAAGAATATAATGGCAAAAGCTGATACAAATATGTTGATAGTATTGGCGCGTTTTGAGGTAATCATTTCCTTTAACAAGAGGATACCCACTACACCAAACGCTACTAATATTAATCCTAGCGGATATCCAAAAATAAGGGATACAATACCTAAAATAATCATTGCTCCATTTAGCATATAACTAAAAGAAGTCTTTATGTTACGCTTTTTAAATAAATATGCTGCGAACGGTGGGATTAAAAATAAGGCCACAATTAGGGATGCTGTTAGAGCAGCCGTTTTGGTAAAAGCCAATGGTCGAAACAATTTCCCTTCAGCGCCTATCATCGTGAATACAGGAATAAAACTTATAATTGTGGTTAGTACCGCTGTCAATATTGCCCCAGAAACTTCGGCAGTTGCATTGTACACTACCGCGTTCATTGGCAGGTTTTCATCATTTTCATCAATATGCCGAAGCACATTTTCTGTAAGAATAACACCTACATCGACCATTGTTCCGATAGCAATGGCGATACCTGACAAGGCCACAATATTGGCGTCTACATTAAACAGCTTCATTGAAATAAAAACCATTAATACCGCAACAGGTAATAATCCCGAAATCAATAACGAAGCTCTTAAATTGAACACCATCATAATGATTACAAAAATGGTTATAAGAATCTCTAATGACAGCGCTTCGTCAAGTGTGTCTAATGTTTCTTGTATAAGTTCTGTTCTGTCATAAAAGGGAACAACGGTAAGTTGTGATGTTCTACCGTCACTTAATGTTTTAGAGGGCAAGCCTGAACTTAATTCACTTATTTTCTCTTTAACGTTATTGATGACCTCCATTGGGTTAGCGCCGTATCGCGCCACAACAACTCCTCCCACAACTTCGGCACCTTCTTTATCTAAAAGGCCTCTTCTTGTTGCTGGACCGTGGGAAACTTTTGCAATATCCTTTAAGCGTATTGAGGTAAAATTTTCTGATGTTACTACAGCGTTTTCCAGATCAGCGATGGATTTGACATATCCCAAACCACGTATCAGATATTCCGCTTGATTGATTTCCAAAGTCTGTGCGCCAACATCCTTATTACTTTGTTTAACTGCTTTTACAACTTCATTTAAACCGATTTTATACTGCTTCATCAACTCGGGGTTGACATCTACTTGGTATTCCAAAACATAACCACCAATTGAGGCGACTTCAGAAACACCACTTGCTGAAGACAGTGCATATTTTACATAGAAATCTTGAATACTTCGCAGTTCCTGCAAATCCCAACCACCAGTTACATTTCCGTTTTCATCACGACCTTCTAGAGTATACCAATATATTTGTCCCAATCCTGTAGCGTCTGGTCCTAATGCCGGATTTACACCATCTGGTAAAAGTCCTGCTGGTAGCGAATTTAACTTCTCAAGTATTCGGCTTCGGCTCCAGTAGAATTCGATATCTTCTTCAAATATGATGTAGATACTAGAGAATCCAAACATCGAAGAACTACGAATAGTTTTTACACCTGGTATACCAAGTAGTGATGTAGTTAGTGGATAAGTAATTTGGTCTTCAATATCTTGTGGTGAACGACCATCCCATTTAGTGAATACAATTTGTTGATTTTCGCCAATATCTGGTATAGCATCTACTGCTACAGGATTTCGCGGAAATGAGCCTGTATTCCATTCAAAAGGCGCATTTACAACACCCCAAGCCACAAATAACGTTAGTAACAAAACAGCTACTAGTTTATTTTCTATTAAAAATTTGATGCTTTTATTTAGCATGGAAATAAGTTTTAAGTAATTATAGTTCTTGTTGAAAAAACAATTAACAAGCAGTTTAGTCCAAACAAATTAATGTTGGACTACAGTACTAATTACTTAAAAATCAAATAAGGAAGGTTTGGTCTAAAACTTGAATATCCCTGACCAAGGGAGGAGGAGAATAATCTCTAAAAGTATCATTTTCTGTTTCTGATTCAGTAAACAGGTTGATATAAGTATAAATGAAAGCTGCAACAAATAACTGCTGCTCTTTTTCTAATTTATCAAAAGAAGTTTTTAAGTTATCCTGACCATCAACAATGAATTGCTCATCACTACAGCAGTCCTTCTTAGTAATGTCACATTCTTTTGTAGAAGGCTTTTCCTTAACCTCCATACCACAAGTTTCTGCCGAACCAAAGATTGTTGAATCCACTAGGGTATTACCACAATAATGACTATCGATAGTAAAAGAGACCGTCGATAATAGCACCAAAAGTGCCATCGAAAATGATGATATTTTATAAAAAATCTTTTTCATTAATATTACAAAGTTACAAAAATTTTAACACTACAAGTTTGTTTAACATAATTTTAGATAGATTAAATATTTTATATTTTATTTGTTTTTATAAATTTCATAACACTGTTTTTATATTCACCCCAGCCAAAACAAAGTAATCAAATTATTTCATCTTCATTAAAACAAATATTTTGTTGATATTTTTTGTTTTAGTAAACCCCTTTAAAAACTGTTTCATTTTCTAAATATAAATCACCCTTATTTCTAGATAAAATTTATGGATGTCCATCATATTTAACCAGACCATCATAAGAATTGAATTTATATCTTATAAACTTTCTTAACCCATATTTTATTGAAATATGATATATATCATTTTTCTGTTTAACCTTTAAGATTACATTTGCGTAATTGGATTATTGTTATTTATATATAACATATTGATATTTAGAATCCTAAATGAATTTTATTTAATTCAGAAAAAAACTAAACGTTAAACAATAATGCTTACCTTTAAATGTGAAATCTTTTTTAACTAAAATATTGTCCTTCTTTTTAGCAGTATCTATACTGTTTACCACCTCTTCATATTCGGTGAATATGCACTTTTGCTGTAATCAATTAGTGGATATGGCTTTTTTTAGTAAAGCGGAGCTCTGTAAAGACATAGTCCAAAAGAAAGATTCACCATTCAAACAATGTACTTCAATGCAAGAAAAAGAGTGTTGCGATACTCAGACTTTTGTAAAAGAAGGAAATGATACCTTCAAAAAGTCAAATACCATTTTAGAAGTTGACACGTTAGTTTTCTTAAACACGTTTATTTACACTTACATCAATCTGTTTGAGGGACTAGATAAAAATGTTGTTCCATTTAAACAGTACAGGCCACCCTTATTGGCTAAAGATATACTGATTCTCAACGAGACTTTTTTAATTTGATTTTCTACACAGCGGATTGAACACATCAATTTGCACGCACTATATATTCAAAGTATAACTTCTGGATAAAAATTGTTATACCCAATTCTGAACAACAGTTGTTCACACCATTAAACCAGTAAAAACTAAACATTCTAATCTATTGAGCGTAACGCGAAATAGTAATACATAATATATTATGAGTGTACCAAAAGAATTTTGGATCAAAAATATGGTCTGTAATCGATGCTTGAAAGTAATCAAGCAAGAATTACAAGAGTTGGGTGTGACGGTTCTTTCATTAGAGTTAGGAAGACTTTTGGTAGAAGCAACGAGTGAAACTGTTGATGATATTATAGATAATGTAACCGATACTCTTAATTCAAATGGTTTCGAAATTGTACAAAGTGAATCTGAAATGCTTGTAGAGCGAATAAAAATTATTTTAATTGAGCAACTTGTTGAATTGCCCTTACATATAAAGATAAAGACTTCTGAACTCTTAGCTTCAGCACTTCATCGAGACTACAAGACTTTGAGCAAATTATTCTCTACCAGTGAAAAGACAACCATCGAAAAATACTTTATCAAACTCAAAATAGAGAAAGTGAAAGAACTCATTCAACTGAAACAACACTCTTTTTCTGATATAGGATACTTGTTAGACTATAGCAGTGTAAACCACTTGTCAAGACAATTCAAAGCAGAAACAGGAATGAGCATGACAGACTATAAAAATACTGAAGGCTGGGAGCGGAATTTCTATGATGAAATTATATAGATAAAAAAGAAAGTTATGCAGATAAAAGATCTCTATGCTAATTAAATTTAAAAACCCTTTAAACCAAATAAAATTAAAAGAAAATGAAAACAAAAAAAATCATAATCAGCTTAACACTCACAGGCGTGCTGTACATTTTATTAGTGGGCTTTATTTCTACTACCAAGAGCAGTAATTACGAAGCTATTCAACAAAAAAAATGGGTGGCTCCTTCAAGTGCAGATAAGATTGTCAACCCTCTAAAAGGAGATGCAAAAGCAGCAGCTTCTGGCAAAAGACTTTACAAGGCAATGTGCTTTGTATGTCATGGTCCAAAAGGAAAAGGTGATGGTATGGCTGGTGCTGGATTAACGCCAAAACCATCAGACCTGACTAGTGAAGAATTTCAATCGCAAACTGATGGAGCTATTTTCTGGAAAATTGCAGAAGGAAGATCACCTATGGCTTCTTACAAATCATCAATCCCAGAAAAAAAACGCTGGGAAATTATTAACTATATAAGAACACTTAAATAATGAAAAAGCTAATTATTTTATTACTAATTGTTGGATTTGGTCATACATCATATGGGCAAACGTACAATGACTTTAAGACTGATAGCATTGAAGCATCTAAACCTTTCAAACCAAGTAAAACACAGTTTATGATTAGAGGTTATGGTCATACTGGATTAAACACTCTCAGCAGTGAAGACAAAACGGAATCATCTTATGTAGGTTCTGCATTTGCTCCTATTTTCTTATTCAAACATTCTGACAAACTTATGTTTGAAGCAGAACTTGAGTTTGTGCTTGGAGGTAACGAATTAGAAGTAGGTTTGGAATATGCAGATGTTATGTATATTCTAAATAAGAACATGACGGTTCGCGCTGGAAAATTTCTCCTTCCTTTTGGAACCTTTATGGAACGACTACATCCAGCTTGGATTAACAGATTACCAACCAGACCTTTAGGTTTTGGTCATGATGGTATTGCGCCTTCATCAGGTATTGGTGTAGAACTTCGAGGTGCTTTTGATCTTGGAGGACCTTCTTTAAACTATTCGGTTTATTCAACTAATGGTCCAAGACTAAAGGATGGTAGTGAAGAACCCGAAGAAGCAGGTATGCTTATGTTTCAAAATTTTGAAGACAACAATAACAGTAAAGCATTTGGTGGACGTATTGGGTTATTACCTTTTGCAGATTCCTCAACTGAAATAGGATTTTCTGCATATTCTACTAATGGAGCTGGAGCAACAGACACGACATATGAAAATGTTGGAGCGTTTTTATATGCAATTGATTTTGCTTTCGTAAAACAAATACCTGCCATTAAAGGATTTATTGATATAAAAGGACAATACAATAATTCTGATATTGATGATGCTACTTTTACAGAAACTCATGAAGATGGAGATGAAGAGGAATATACCTTCGACAATAAAAGTAATTCTTTTTATACTCAATTAAGCTATCGGCCAACAATGGCAAGTAGTGATTTTTTGAAAAAGTTAGAACTAGTTGGTAGGTATTCAAATCTCAATACACCTGAAGGTGCTGAATGGGAAGAACAATCTGACCAATATACCTTTGGCTTAAACTATTGGCTAACTTGGAGATCCGTGATAAAAGTTGCATACGAGACAACAGACAGCGTTGGCGGACATGATGGAGGTGGCACAACTAATGGCTTCTTTGTACACTGGGCTATTGGATTCTAATAAATATATAAACACACAAATTATGAAAACAATAAATAAAATAGTTATAACCTGCATAATGCTACTTATAACAGGGGGAATAATTAGCTGTTCTTCTACAAAGGATAAATATACAGATGTTACGGATATTGAAGATGAATTTAAAATTGAAAAATCTGGCGCACAATTGTGGGGAGAAGCTTGTAACAGGTGTCATTTAGCACCATCTCCAGCAGATTATAATGATACAGATTGGAATACTATTAGCTTACATATGAGAGTTCGAGCTAATTTAACAGAAAAGGAAATTACTAAAATTGAAACTTTCTTAAAATCTGCCAATTAATAGCTGATTACGCATTCCCTTACCGATAGTTTAAAATGGGTTTTTGGGAATGTGATTATTAATTACAAATGAATGTTTAACTAAAAACAAATATTATGAGAAAACTAGTAATTATTCTATCTGCAATTGGGCTTTTAAGCTTAAACAGTTGCAATCAAGAAACAGACGTAAAAGCAATGCTTCAAAATTCTGAAACAAGGAGTGAAATCATTAAAAACATTGCAGAAAACCACGATTTCTTGACAGAATTTATGGAGAATATGCAAGGAAACAATCACGCAATGCAAATGATGCAGGGCAATAAAAAAATGATGGGTAATATGATGAAAGGCGAAGGCATGCAAATGATGATGAAAGATAGCATCATGATGAAACAAATGATGGGCAACAAACCAATGATGCACTCAATAATGCAAGGAATAATGAAGGACGGCAATATGATGGGTAACATGATGAAGATGATGCACAAAAAAGGAATGATGAGCGAGGACTGTATGGAATCCTGTTCCAAGATGATGAACGAAAAAGGCATGAATATGAATAAAATGGATATGATGAATAAAACAGATGGAACGACCGAAGAAGACCCTACTGAGCATCACTAATTTTTTAATAATTAAATAATATAAACAATGAAAAATCACTGGATATGGATGGTTATCGGTTGTGGGATTCCACTTCTATTCATCTTTTTTGCCCCCTCATTTGGGATAGGAAGCGGCTCTTCCCTCTTTACTTTTATAATAATAATGTTTGGTATTCACTTATTTATGCCTCATGGTTCACATGGGCATGGCGGACATAAACACGAAAGTCAAAATCATAAGAGTCACGACCAAAACCAAATAGAATCAACAGAGAAGCCTATTGTAAAACACAAAGGACATCAACATCATTAAAAGCTAAACACAATGAAACAAAAATTTCAAATAGACGGAATCAGTTGTGGTGGATGTGTCGCAAGAGTCAAAAAGACCCTTGAAGAACATCCAAATATTGAAAAAGCACAAATTTTTTTAGCGCCAAAAGGTGCTACAATCATAACAATGACAGAAAACCTGACAGTCGATGAATTACAAAAACAACTCGATAAACTTAACGGGTTTACTATAACAGAACTAAAACAATAACAATTAAAACCCAAAAAATATGCATTTATACGACGGACATTTTGGAGGTATGCACCTTATCTGGTGGATTATATGGATCATCCTTCTTGCTTGGATTTTCTTCATCCCAGCAGATATACCATATCAAAAAACAAAAAAACAAAACCCATTGGATTTACTAAAAAATCGCTTTGCAAAAGGTGAAATATCCAAAGAAGAATTTGAAGAGTCAAAAAAGATTTTAAAATCAGACAACTAATTTAAAACATAAAATTATGTATCGATTAAACGTAAAAAAATTTGGTTTTGCATTCGGTCTCACAGGAGCCTTGATTTATCTAGGCTGTATGATCGTAATGATTACAGCAGGTCAAGAAGGCAGTATTACCTTTTTTAATAGCCTCCTACATGGTTTAGACACTACCAATATAATTAGAATGGACGTTTCCTTATTGGAGGCAATCTTTGGTATTATTCAAACATTTATACTGTGGTGGCTAATTGGTGCTTGCATTGGCGCATTTTATAATGCTCAACTAAAAGTTAACAAATAGAGAAACCTTATAAATATGATGGAATATGTCTGGTTTATATGGTCACTTATCATTATTGCTCTTTGGGCAGTTATTTATGTGTCAAAAAAAGGAGTTAGAAAAGAAATGCTCAAAATGAGCTTGATTACTATGCCTTTTGGTTTTACAGAACCCTTGTTTGTCCCAGAATATTGGTTCCCGCCATCACTTTTCAATTTGGCCGCAAAAACAAGCTTTGATATTGAAAGCCTTATTTTTTCATTTGCCATTGGTGGCATTGGCATAGTACTTTACAATATTATTTTTAAAAGAGGCCTTGTCAACATACCACATAGCGAACGAAGTCATAACAAACATCGCCTGCATATTTATATTCTTTTTACACCAGTTATCCTATTCATTCTTCTGTCGCTATTTACGTCACTTAACCACATTTATTGCAGCATTATAGCTTTGTTCATAGGTGGGTTAGTGACACTTTATTGTCGTCCAGATTTGAAAGGAAAGATTTGGGTTGGAGGAATATTGTTCACTGTATTGTACTTCATTTATTTCGGAAGTATCCTTCCATTCTATCCTCAATATGTGGAGTTATACTGGAACCTGGACAACCTGACCAAAATTCTAATACTAGGTGTTCCAATAGAAGAATTGCTCTTCGCATTCACCTTTGGAATGTACTGGTCAGGATTGTACGAACATTTGTATTGGAGAAAACTAATTAAATCCGTTGAAATATGAAAGACACCAAATCAGGACTAAAGACGGGCGATCTAGCTTGTAAAATTTCAGACACTATCTGTTTGCCAGATTCAAAATTGCCTCGTGTGGTTATCATCGGAGGAGGATTTGCAGGTTTAACGTTGGTAGAAAAACTGAAACACAAAGAGGTACAGGTGATACTCTTCGATAAAAATAACTTCCATCAATTTCAACCCTTACTATATCAAGTAGCAACAAGTGCTTTAGAACCTGATAGCATTGTTTTTCCTTTCAGAAAACAAATTAATGGATATAAAAATATAGTGTTCCGTTTAGCCGAAGTCGAAGAAATTCAAGCTTCATCAAATACAGTTGTGACTAATAAAGGAAAAGTTCATTATGACTACCTCGTATTGGCAACAGGTACCACTACTAATTTTTTTGGTATGGATGCTGTTGAACAAAACAGCTTGGGTATGAAAGATATTCGAGATTCCCTGAACATCCGTCATATGATGCTGCAAAATCTGGAACAGGCTGCCATCACCTGTGATGATGACGAACGCGATGCTCTCACAAATTTTGTAATTGTAGGTGGTGGTCCTGCTGGTGTAGAAATGGCAGGAGCTTTGGCTGAATTCTGTAAATACATCCTTCCAAAAGATTATCCAGAATATCCTGCTTCAATAATGAACATTTATTTAGTAGAAGCATCAGGCGAGTTATTAGGTGCAATGTCTGATAAAGCTTCAGTCAAAACACTTAAATATCTAGGAAATCTAGGAGTTGAAGTCTTGTTAAATGAGTCTGTAACTGATTATGACGGAAGGGAAGTCAGAACAAAAAGCGATAAATTAATACTAGCCAGAAATCTTATCTGGACAGCTGGCGTAAAAGGGCAATTTCCTAAAGGAATTGATGAAAAGTATCTGGTACGTGGCAACCGTTTAAAAACCGATTCCTATCTAAAAGTAGAAGGATATGAAAACATTTTTGCAATAGGTGATATAGCAGCTATAATTACAGAAGAGACACCAAAAGGTCATCCACAAGTGGCCCAAACAGCAATTCAACAAGGAAAATATTTGGGCAATTCAATACTGAATATCATAAATAACAAACCCATAAAATATTTCAAATATAAAGACAAAGGTTCATTGGCAACTGTAGGTAAACGCAAAGCCGTAGCAGATATAGGTACGTTCAAATTTGGTGGATACTTTGCTTGGCTATTATGGTCTATTGTGCATTTAATGTCAATAAGTGGCTTCAGAAATAGATTGATGGTTGGTTTTAATTGGGCGGTTAGCTATTTCACCTATGAAAAGAGCAACCGCCTAATTATTAGGAATTTCAAAAAACCTGCAACAACTTCTGAAGAAAGCAAAAAGTCAAATATCAAAACATTAGAAAAGAATACTGTTCAATAATGCAAAAGATAAAAACATATAGTCCCATTCATACTTTGTTTAGCGCCACATCTAAAGGCCTAAACAATACGGGTATTTTGCTTCTCATTACTGTCATTATTGCAATGGCTTGGGCCAATTCCCCTTGGCAAGAAATGTACCGTGGTTTAATGAAAACAGAAATTTCATTTGCTGTAGGCAGTTTTGAAATTACTGAACCCTTATTGCTCTGGATTAACGATGGATTGATGGCATTATTCTTCCTTCAAGTAGGACTAGAACTAAAAAGAGAAATATTGGGTGGAAAACTATCAACTCTTCAAGATACTGTACTTCCAATTGGTGCTGCCATAGGTGGGATGGTTTTTCCTGCCCTTATTTACTTCCTCTTCAATACTACGGGAGAAGCCTCACAAGGTTGGGGTATTCCTATGGCGACCGATATTGCATTTTCAATAGGAATATTGGCTCTTTTCGGAAAGCGTTTACCTGCAGCATTGCGAATTTTTCTAGTAACGCTTGCAATCGTTGATGACTTGGGCGGTGTTTTAGTAATAGCGCTTTTTTATACATCGGGCATTTCTACAATGAATTTGTTACACGCATTGCTTTTCTTCGGCGTATTGATTATTGGCAATTATGCCGGAATACGAAAAACATGGTTTTACGCAATTATAGGGATAGGAGGCGTTTGGCTAGCTTTCTTTTTCTCTGGGGTTCATCCTACTATTGCTGGGATACTGACAGCTATTGCAATTCCAGGACGTGTAAAAATTAAGGAAGATACTTTTCTAAAACGTTTAAGTACACTTCATTCTCGATTTCTGAAAATAAAACCTGTAAAGGGAGCACTCATTTCTAGCGAGCAGCTCGAAATACTGGAAGAAATTAAGTCAACAAGTTCAGAAGCTGAAACACCGCTTCAAAAGTTAGAAAAAGCATTAAATCCTATTGTCGGCTTTTTAGTGTTGCCCCTTTTTGCACTAGCAAACGCAGGGATTCATCTGCACGGTGAAGTTGGTCAGGTATTGCTCAATCCCATTAGTTTAGGGATAGGTGCTGGATTGATTTTAGGAAAGTCCATTGGAATCATCTCTATTTCAAGACTACTTGTGGCTTTAAAACTAGCCAAATTACCCGATGCTGTAAATTGGAATCAACTTTACGGTGTCGCATTTCTAGGAGGAATAGGCTTTACAATGTCTCTTTTTATCAATGAATTGGCTTTCGCAAATGAAGAATTCATCTATACAGCAAAAGTCGGCATTCTGTTTTCTTCACTTATCGCAGGAATAATAGGTTCAATCATTTTAATTAAAAGTTCAAGAAAAATAAAAATCGCATAATAATGAAGAGCATCACAACAAAAAATAATAAGCTTTCCCTAATAGGTTCCATATCTCTTGGCACGGGTGTAATGATTGGTGCTGGCATATTTGTTCTTATGGGGCAAATCGCCGAATTGGTGGGCGATTTATTCCCAATTGCATTTATTGCGGGAGCAATCGTAGTAGGTTTTAGTTCATATTCCTACGTAAAGTTCTCAAACGCTTTTCCATCGTCTGGAGGTGTTGTCAAATTTTTGAGCAAATCATACGGACCGGGAACGACAACTGGTGTCTTTTCTTTGTTGATGTATGTCTCAATGGTAGTTTCTGAAAGTTTGGTAGCGGGTACTTTTGGAGCTTATACGCTTCGGCTATTCCCTGAGAGCTTTGCTGGCTACGCATCCATTCTTGGCATTCTGCTGTTGGTTACGGCCTATATCGTGAATATTCTAGGGAATAAAGTCATTGGTGCTACAGCAACCTTTACGGCAATCATCAAGGTTGTTGGTATTGCATTACTGGCCATAGCAGGTCTAATAGTTTCCGGATTTGCAGATATTACAGGAAACTATATCCCACAAAATACCGAAGCGTTACCACAGGGATTTGCCTTTGTAGCTGCATTGGCATTGGCAATCCTTGCCTATAAAGGGTTCACTACAATTACAAATCAGGGTGGGGATATTAAAAACCCTCACAAGAACCTTGGGCGGTCTATTGTGTTTTCCATTCTTATTTGCACGCTTATATATGTTGCATTAGCACTGGCTGTTGCAGGAGGCTTGAGTATCCCTGAAATAATTGAAGCAAAAGACTATGCCTTGGCTGCTGCTGCAAAACCCGTTTTTGGGGAATGGGGTTCTTGGATTACCATAGCAATAGCTATTATCGCAACCTTTTCAGGTGTTATCGCAAGTGTGTTTTCGGCATCACGCTTGTTGGCTATGTTAAGTAATATGAAACAAGTACCGTCCTTAAAAAGGATGGGGGATTTTAAAAATCCCGCTCTCATATTCACGGTTTCACTGGCAATTTTACTTACTGTTTTATTTGATTTAACAAGGATTGCTTCTATAGGAGCCATCTTTTACCTCATTATGGATATTGCAATTCATTGGGGACTATTTCGTCACTTGAGAAAAGAAGTGGACTTTCTACCAATCATTCCATTAATAGCTATTGTAATGGATATTGCAGTGCTTACAGCATTTCTTTATATAAAATATCTGAACGACCCACTGGTGCTTATCGTAGCGGCAATAGGGATTATTCTAATTATTGTTGCGGAACGTGTTTTTATGATTTCGCATACAGACGATGACGGCAATATGCCGATGGGAATGGAAACTACAAGTAACAAAAACAATAAAAAATAATTAATAAAAAAAACAATTTATATGAAAAATATAGCAGTTATAGGATACGGAGTCATTGGCAAAAGAGTTGCTGATGCCATTAATTTACAAGATGATATGAGGCTTACGGGTGTGTGTGATATCATTAGCGATTGGCGCATTCAAAATGCCGTAAGAAAGGAATATGATATTTATGCTGCCACTTCGGAAGCTAGTAAAGAAATGAAAAATGCTGGCATTCCCGTAAAAGGAAGTATGCAAGACCTTTTGGAAAAAGTTGACCTGGTTGTGGACTGTACGCCCAAAAAGATTGCAGCACAAAACGTGACAATTTATAAGGAAAAAGGCATCAAATTTATAGTTCAGGGTGGCGAAAAACACGAAACTACAGGACATTCCTTTAGTGCAGAAAACAATTATAAATCAGCTTTAAATTTAGATGCTACACGGGTAGTTTCCTGTAATACCACTTCTATCTTAAGAACATTGACCGCTCTAAAAAGAGCTGGTTTATTGGATTATGCCAGAGGAACACTTTTAAGAAGAGCTACAGATCCTTGGGAAAGCCATCTAGGCGGTATTATGAATACAATGGTTCCCGAAAGAGATATTCCGAGCCATCAAGGTCCTGACGCTAAAAGTGTCGATCCTGATTTGGATGTCATCACTGCCGCTGTAAAAGTGCCAGAAACCTTAAGTCATATGCATTACTGGAATGTAAAATTAAAGAAAAAAGCTAGCAAAGAAGAAGTGCTTGATGCCTTTAAAACATCTAGTCGTATAAAGCTAATTCAATATGATCAAGGCTTAGTTTCAAACAATACCATTAAGGAAATGTTCTTGGATATGGGAAGACCTTGGGGCGATATGTACGAAGTGGCGCTATGGGAAGATATGCTGAAAGTTGTTGGTGACGAACTTTTTTACGCTTACGTAGTAGATAACCAAGCTATTGTAATCCCTGAAACTATTGATGCTATTAGAGCACTTACAGGAATTGAAAAAGACGCATCAAAGTCTATTTTGAAAACGAATAAAAGCCTTTCAATTACATAAAATGGCAAATACCAAACAAATAAAAAAGCGCTACGATCGCATAGCCAAATACTTTGACTCATTGGAAAGACCAATGGGAACAAGAGGCTTTGCTAAATGGCGAAAAGAACTTGTTCAGCAAGCAACTGGTAAAACGCTAGAAGTTGGGGTC